>JBKPTS010000015.1:0-23139 GCA_046735575.1 Actinomycetota bacterium | reverse complement strand
GCTCACGGACGCGCGGCGGCGTCGGCGACGGACCCGCTCGTCGCGCGCCGTGTGAACCGGCCGTCCGGCTCGACGACCACGCCGTCGGCGCCTCCCTGGGCCAGACGCTTCCCGCGCTCGAGGTAGAACTCGAGCTGCTCGGCGGGGATGAAGACGAGAGGCGAGGCGGCGTGAGCGACGCCGTCGTGGACGGTCGTCGCCACCCAGGGCAGGAACCAGCGGCGGTCGTTCTCGCCCGTGACCTCGAGCCCCAGCACCTGCTCATCCCCTTCGTCGGCGAAGGCGTCCGTCACGACGCCGACCTGGTTCCCGACCGCCTCGACGGAGGCACCGAGGATCGTGGAGAGAGGGACCGGCCCGATCACGCGTCATGGCGATACCCGCGGGCCCCCGGCACGCAAACGTGCCGGCGCCTCACGCTA
This sequence comes from Actinomycetota bacterium, assembly GCA_046735575.1. Taxonomy (GTDB): domain Bacteria; phylum Actinomycetota; class Thermoleophilia; order Gaiellales; family Gaiellaceae; genus GMQP-bins7. Next base: position 22,717 of record JBKPTS010000015.1, on the reverse strand, counting down.
GGGGCTCGAGGCGAGCCCGACGGCGCCCGCGATCTCCTTCTCCAGCGAGACCGTGGTGCCCGAAGGCCCCGCCTCGATGTCGACGGCGGACATCAGCGAGCGCATGAGCTGCAGGCCGAGGCCGCGGTCGCGTCGCATGCGCTCCGGGCTCCACGTACCGCTGTCGCGTACGGAGACGCGGACGACGCCGTCGTCGAGGGCGGCCGTGAACCGGAACGTGTCCTCGACCGGATCGACCGCGTGCTCGACCGCGTTCGCGCAGGCTTCCCAGGCGGCGAGCACGATCTCGCCGCCCTGCTCCTGCGTCACGGGCGCGCGCTCGAGCCACACGCGGAGCGCGTCGCGGACGACGTCGAGCGAGCCGGTCTCGCTCGGAAGCCGGAGGGTGAGCGGGAAGGGGGCGGCGACGAGCAGCCGGACGGCGAGGAGCACGATGTCGTCCCGCCGCTCCGCTCCTCCGACGAGCTCGTCGAGCACGCGCTCCGCGAGCCGCTCCGGGTCGATCGGCCCCGCGAGCGCGGCCTCCTTCAACTCCGCGAGGCCCTCGTCGATCGTCTTCCCGCGGCGCTCGATGAGCCCGTCCGAGTAGAGGACCAGCGTGGTCCCCACCGGCATCTCGACGACCGCCTGGGTGTACGTCGCGTCCGACGCCGTGCCGAGGGGAAGCCCGCGGCCGCCCTCGAGGTACTCGGCGGTGCCGTCCGGATAGACAGCGAGCGGGGGTGGATGGCCGGCCGTGCTCATCCGGCAGACGAGGGTATCCGGGTCGACGACGACGTAGACGACGGTTGCGAACGACGACTCCGGGAGGCCGTCCGCGAGCCGGTTCAGTCGCGCGAGCGTCGGGGCGGGCTTCGTGCGGTCGAGCGCGAAAGCGCGCAGCGCGTTCCGCAGCTGCGCCATCGTCGCGGCCGAGCGCACGCCCTTTCCGACGACGTCCCCGACCACGAGGCCGATGCGCCCGTTCGGGAGGGTGATCGCGTCGAACCAGTCGCCGCCCACGTCGACTTCCGCCGTCCCGGGCAGGTAGCGCGCGGCGACCTGGATGCCGTCCACCCGCGGCAGCGAGACCGGGAGCACGCTCCGCTGCAGCGTCTCGGCGATCGTGCGCTCCGACTCGAACCGGCGGGCGCGCTCGAGTGCCTGCGCCGCCTGGCTCGCGAGAGTCTCGGCGAAGCCCCGGTCCTCGGCGGTGGGCGTCGTCCGCGTCGCCCAGGAGACGGCGATGACCCCGCTCGCACGCCCTCCGACGACGAGCGGGAGGAAGAGGAAGGACTCGTGGCCGCTCCGTGCGACTTCCTCGGCTACGCCCGGGAAGTCGCGCACGAGCTCCGCGCTCGACTCGTAGAACCGGGACGCTCGGCGCGAGACCGCACGCGTCGCCGGCGTCTGCTCGTCGAGCGGCCCTTCCAGCCAGCGGGTCGCGTCGTCGGGCTCCTCTCCCGCGCGCGCCAGCCGGACGAGCTGCCGCTGCTCGTCCGCCACGACCGCGAGCACCCCGGCGGTCGCCTCGAGGGCTCCGACGATCTCGGCGAGCGTGACGTTCGCGACGTCGATCTGGGTGACCGAGCTCGAGAGCGACGCCGTCAGGTTCTGGAGCTGCTCCGAACGGCGCCGGAGCCGCTGCTCCTCGTCGAACAGCCTGCTGCGTTCGTACGCCTGCGCGCACTGCGACGCGAACGCGACGAGCCATTCCCGGTCCTCGTCGGTCACCTCGCGCGGGTTGCGGAAGGCGAGCTGAAAGGCGCCGCGGATCCCGGAGCCGACGTCGAGCGGCACCGCGATCCAGCCGCCGTCGCCGGTCGTGGGGACGAGCCTGTCGCCGCCGGAGAACCGTGTGCGGGCGTCGCCGGAGAGCGCCCAGACCGGCTCACCCGAGCTGATGGAGACGCTCAGCGGCACCTCCGAGTCGAGCGAGAGCTTGCGGTACGGCTCGAGATCCTCGTCCGCGTAGCCACGGGTGGAGAGGACCTCGATGTCGCCCGTCGAGCCCCGGACGAAGCCGATCAGGCCCGCATCCGCGCCGAGCGCCTCCATCGCGTGCTGGAGGCAAGTCTCGCTCACGATCGCCGGGGTGGCTGCCTGCGAGAGCGCCGCGGTGACCCGCTGCAGCCGCTGCGCCTGCTCCGCCCGGCGCGCGGCCTGCGCCTCCGCCTCCCGCCGGTCGATCTGCTCGAGCGCGAGGCCGGCCTGATCGGCGAAGCGGCGCGCGAGGAGCGTGGTCGACGGGTCGGGTTCCGACACGACGCCGTGCCAGGCGACGAGCAAGGCCCGCTCCGCGTGGGCTCCGATGACGATCGGCGCCCAGAGCCACGAGCGCACGCCCAGGGCGTCGAGGTGCGCTCGCATGCGCTCGCTCGGCACCTGGTCGGCGTCGGCGACGAACGTCACCTCCAGCTGCTCCACCGCCCGGCGCAGCCAGGGGAGCTCGGCGAGGTCGAGCGGCTCCTGCAGCCGCGCGCCGGGCTCGTCGGGCGCCGTCGCGACGAGCTCGACCTCGCCGTCGGTGATCCGGAAGAGCTCGGCGTAGTCCGAGCCGAAGGTCGTGCGCGCCTCGCGGCAGATCGCGACGCCGGCGTCCTCGGCCGTCTCGAGGTGGAACCGCGGCGCCACGCGGAGGATGCGGTCGAGCGTCCTTCGCGACTCCCGCTCCCGCTCGTAGAGCGTCGCGCGCTCGATCGCCTGGCCGCCGAGGTCGGCCGCGATGTTCGCCACGGCGACGGCGTCGTCGTCGATCTCGGCGTCTCCCTCGTACAGGAAGCTCATCGAGCCGACGACCTGGCCCGCGACGCGCAGCGGCACCGCGACCGCGGCGGTCGCAGCCGGGCTCATCGCCGCGCCCTCGGGGAAGCGGGTCGCGAACTCCGTCCGGCTGCGGACGACGATGAGCGTGTCCTCCGCCGCCGCGCGCACGATCGGCGCCCGGGCCGAGAGCGGGAGCCGGAACCCGCGGCGGTGCGTGGCGGCGATCCCCGGCGGGTTGGCGATCACGATCTCGTCCCCGTCCACCAGGCCGACGGAGCCCCCGCGTGCTCCGATCAGCTTCGGGAGGCCTTCGAGGAGCGCGTTCGCGACGTCCGACTGCGTGACCGCGGCGGAGAGGGCGGTCGCGAGCTGCTGCAACGACTCCATCTGCCGCGACGACTCCTCCGCGACCACCGCCGCCGCGACCGCGCGCTGCTGGAGCTGCCGCATGAGGAAGTAGATCCAGACGACGAGCAGCGCCACGGCGAGGGGCACCAGCCAGCGCAGGAGATCGTCCTTCGAGTGGAACCCGGAGGGCGCTCCCGAGGCGACGAGGAGGAACGGCCCGGCCGCCCAGTCGATGGCGAGCGTGACGAAGCCCGGGCCGAGCCCGCCGTACCAGACGGAGACGGCCACCGACCCCACGAGGAGCGAGTACACGGGCGCGTACGCGATCGGTACGAGCAGCTTCGCCGCCAGGAGCGCGACGAGCGCGGCGACGACCGCGACCCCGTAGCGGCGTCCGAAGGACCGCTGCCAGAGCCCGGCCCGCTCGCCGGCGGGAGCCGAAACAGCTTCAGTCACGGCTCACATGATCGCGCAACCGCGCGCTTCGGCCGTAGCCGCGGCTACGAATGCTCCGGCACGCGCTCCCGCGCGAGGGCGAAGAAGGCGAGGTACGTCTCGACCTCGGCGACGAGCGGGCGGCCGAGCCTGCCCAGCGGGCAAGCGCCGAACTCGCAACCCCGATCGATGGCGGGTCCGCTCGAGCCCCGCATGCGCGCCAGGCGGCGCCGCCTGTGCCGTTCCCAGAGAAGAGGCTCGAACTGCGCCATGCAGCCCGGATTCCCGCCGCTCGCAGCGCGAAACCTGCGCACCGATCCCTAGCGACCAGGTCTCCGCTGCGTGAGGTGTCGCTCAGGAGAGAGGTGCTACGCGTCTTTCCGGCTGCAGGGGCAGACCTTGCCCCGCCGGACGAGCCGGCCGCACGCGCTGCAGCGGGTCCGGAGCTGCGGGCGGGCGAGCATTCCGACGTGCATCCCGAAGGACACCATCGCCCCGGCCACCGCGAGCCCGAAGAGCCACGCCTGGTACGGATCCGTCATGCGACGTAACGGTTCCCGCGCCCCCGTCTGCGAAACCTCGGGCGGAGGCCGATCGGCTCACGAGCGTGCCGCGGCGGCTCTCGGGTTGACGATCGGCGTGAGAACCGTCTCGACCCGATCGCGGAGGTGCTCGAACGCGGGCGGGAGCACGAGCTTCTCGCCCAGATGCTCCGGGTCCTCGTCCGTCGCGAAGCCGGGGCCGAGGGTCGCGATCTCGAAGAGGACGCCGCTCGGCTCGCGGAAGTAGACGGAGCGGAACCAGAAGCGGTCGATGATCGGCGTCGGCCGGAAGCCGGCTTCGGCGACGCGCTCTTGCCAGGCCTCGTGCTCGTCCAGCGTGGACGCCCAGGCGACGTGGTGCACCGTGCCCGCGCCCCCGATCCCGGGGCCGGGCGGCGCGTCGTACCCGTACGTCCCGCCGCGCGTCGGGCCTCGCGCCTCGAAGAGGCCGTCGCCGAAGGAGGTGAACCCGAGCGTCCCCTCGAGCAGCTCGCGGCTCCCGCCGGGATCGTCGGAGAACGCCCGCACGCCGTCGAACCCCTGCAGGGCGAGCTCGGCCGGGATCTCCGGGTGCTCGGCGACGAGCGGACGGTCGGGGACATCGGAGACCCGGAGCTCGTGGCCGAGGCCCTCGAAGTCCTCGAAGCGGAGCGCCCTCTCGGTTCGCTCCACGGGCACGCCTTCCGGCGCGAGCCGCTCCCCCCAGAAGTCGAGCGCCGCGTCCGAGGCGACCCTCCACGCGACCGTGTGGATCATCCCAGCCCCCGCGCGCCCGCGGCGCGCGCCGGGGTACTCGAAGAAGGTGATGTCGCTGCCCGGCGAGCCCTCCTCGTCCGCGTAGAAGAGGTGGTAGACGGTCGGGTCGTCCTGGTTCACCGTCTTCTTGACGAGGCGGAGACCGAGCGTCCCGGCGTAGAAGTTCACGTTGCGCGGGGCGTCCGCCGTGATGCAGGTCACGTGGTGGATCCCGTCGAGCCGCGTCCCCTCGGCCATGGGGGCCAACCCTAGCGGCCGTTAGGCTGGGCCCGTGAAGGTCGGGATCGTCGTGCCCTTCTCGTGGTCGTTCTGGGGCGCGGTCGTCGAGCACGCCGAGTCGCAGGCCGCGGCGCTCGAGGAGCTCGGCCACGACGTGCGCCTGCTCATGGGGAACGACCCGCCCGGCCAGTTCACGCGCGTCCTCCACCCCCGCGTCGGCAGGCACGGGAATCCCCCGCCGAACGTCATCCCGGTGGGGCGCTCGGTCATCGTCCCGGCAAACGGCTCGCTCCCGAACATCGTGCTCTCGCCCCGCGCCTACCGGCGGATCAACCAGGCGCTCGGGCGCGAGCGCTTTGACGTCCTGCACCTGCACGAGCCGATGACGCCCGCGATCTGCGTGGCCACGCTCCTGATGGCGCGAACGCCGCTCGTCGGCACCTTCCACGCGTCCGGCGAGCTCGGCTGGATGCGCTTCGGAAGGCCGATCTGGGGCTTCCTCGCCGAACGCCTCGACGCGCGCATCGCCGTCTCCGAGCGGGCCCGCGACTCCCAGCGCCGCTGGCTCCCGGGCGAGTACGAGGTGATCCCGAACGGCGTGCTCGTGCCGGAGTCCGCGCCGGTCGCCGGGCGCGAGCACCGGATCGTGTTCGCCGGCCGGCAGGAGCCGCGCAAGGGGCTGCACGTCCTGCTCCGCGCGTGGCCCGAGATCCGGCGGCGCACGGGCCTGCGGCTCGGGATCGCGGGCGCCGACCCGCTCGCGGTGCGGCTACTGCTCACCCGCCTGCGCGTCCCCGACGAGGGGATCGACATCCTCGGCTTCCTGAGCCAGGAGGAGCTGACCGCCACGCTCCTCGCCGCGAAGGCGCTCGTCGCCCCGTCGCTCGGCCAGGAGAGCTTCGGCATGGTGCTGACGCGGGCGTTCGCCTGTGCCACCCCCGTCGTGGCCTCGGACATCCCCGGCTACCGCGAGGTGCTCCAGCCCGGGGTGTCGGAGGCGGTGCCCCCGGGCGACGAGACCGCGCTCGTGAACGCCGTCACGGGCCTCGTCGGGGACGAGCGCCGCCGCGAGCGCATGGGCGCCGCGGCGCGAGAGCTCGCGGTCGAGCGCTACGGCTGGCCGCAGATCGCTCGGCGGCTGGAGTCGATCTACGCCTCCCTCGTCGAGGGAGAGACGCGCGCAGCCGCATGAGGGCCCTCCAGTGGTTCAAGAATCCGTGGACGCGAGGGGTGCTCGTGCTCGGGTTCCTCGGCGCGGCGTTCGGCGCGATCTGGTGGCGCGGGCCGGACTGGAGCACCGTCTGGCACGCGTTCGACTCCGTCAGCTGGCGCTGGGTGCTCCTCGCCGTCTTCATCAACCTGCTCTCCATCGTCGCGCGCTCGATCGCCTGGCGCCTCACGATCGGGCAGGCGGTTCCGGAGCCGCACCCGAGCAGCACCCACGTCTTCTCGGCCTTCTGCGTGGGCCTGCTCGGCAACGCGGTGCTGCCTGCGCGCGCCGGGGAGCTCGCGCGCGTCGCCGTGCTGCGGCGCCACATGCCGGAGCACGGGCCCGGCACGAGCGCGACCCTCATCGGGACCGTCTTCGCCCACCGCCTGTTCGATCTCCCGGCGGTCTTCCTGCTCGTGGTCTACGTCCTCCTGACGGCGAAGATCCCGGGCTGGGCGGTCACGAGCCTCGAGCTCTTCGGCCTCGTCGCGCTCGCGCTGCTCGCCGTCGCGATGCTGTCGGCGCGCCGCCGGGACCAGCGCATGCCGTCGATCGACGACACGCGGACGGTGGCGCGGCTCGTCGGCATGGCCAGGCAGGGGCTGGCGGTCCTGCGGGCTCCCGTCGCCGCGGCGGGGGCCATCATGTTCCAGCTCCTCGGCTGGTTCCTGCAGCTGCTCGCGGTGTGGACGGTCATGGAGGCGTTCGACCTCGACGCGCCGCTGCCGGCCGCGGCCCTCGTGCTCCTGCTGATGAACATCGCGATCATCTTCCCGCTCTGGCCCGGGAACGTCGGGCTGCTGCAGGCGGCCGTCGCGCTACCCCTGCGCCGGTACGGCGTCCCCTACGGCACGGGTTTCGCGTTCGGCCTCGTGCTGCAGGCGGTGGAGATGTCGGTCGGCGTCGGGATGGGCCTCCTCTTCCTCGCGCGCGAGGGAATCTCGTTCGCGGGGCTGCGGCGCATGGAGGAGAGCCAGGAGGCAGAGGTCGCCGAGGCCGCGGCGGAGGTCGAGCAGGCCGAGCGCGAGGAGGCCCGTGAGGGCGCTCCTGTGCCCCGCTAGCCTCAAGGGCGTTCTTTCCGCACGCGCCGCGGCGTCCGCACTCGCCGAGGGCTTTCGCTCGGCGGGCGCCGCAACGGTCGAATTGCCCGTCGCCGACGGGGGGGAGGGAACGGCCGAGGTCGTGTTGCTGCGGCTCGGCGGCGACTGGGAGGCGGCGGCCGTGACCGATCCGCTCGGACGGCCGCTCTCGGCGCGCTGGCTCCGGCTCGCGGACGGCCGGGCCGTCGTCGAGGCGGCCGCCGCGATCGGGCTACCGCTGCTCTCCCCGGGGGAGCGGGATCCGCTGCGGGCCTCGAGCCGCGGCTTCGGGGAGCTGCTGCTCGCCGCGCTCGAGGCCGCGCCGAGCGAGCTGCTCGTCGGGATCGGAGGGGTCGCGACAGTCGACGGAGGCGCCGGAGTGCGGGAGGTCGTCGACTCGCTCCCGGTGCCCACGCGCGTTCTCTGCGACGTGAGGACGACCCTCGCGGACGCCGCGAGAGTCTTCGGGCCGCAGAAAGGAGCCCGACCCGAGGACGTCGCCATCCTCGAGCGGCGCCTCGCGGCGATGCCCGAGCTCCGGCCCTACGCCGGCCTGCCGGGCTCGGGCGCGGCGGGCGGGCTGGGCGCGGCGCTCGCGGCTCTCGGCGCGGAGCTCGTCCCCGGAGCGCCGGCGGTGCTCGACTTGCTCGGCTTCGACGACGAGCTCGGGCACTGCGACCTCGTGGTCACGGGCGAGGGCGCGGTCGACGAGACGACGTCGGCGGGCAAGGCGCCAGGCGAGGTCGCCGGCCGGGCGGCCGCGGCCGGCGTGCGGTGCGTCGTCTTCGGGGGGCGCGTAGAGCAGGAGGTCGAAGGCGCCGAGACCGTCGCGCTCTCCGGCGACCACGAGCGGGCGCGGTCCGACCTCCAGGAGCTCGGAACGAAGCTGGCGTTCGGGCAGTAGCTGCGCTGCGGCCGCGACGGCGGCCGCCTTCACCGATGCTGCGCGAGCGGACTCTTCGTGCCGGCGAGATTCCGCTCTGCGCCGAAGGTCAGCGCGACTCGGCTCTTTCGAGCCGGTCGGCCATGGCCTCGAGCAGCTTCCAGGCCACGAGCGGCCGGGCCTCGACGAACGGCCGGAAGACGAACACGGGGAGGGCGTAGGTGAGGAGATCGCTCTTCGCCGTCACCGTCGCCGTCCTCGGCCGCCTGTCGATCAGAGCCACCTCGCCGAAGGAGTCGCCCGGGCCGAGCCACGCGACCTCCTCGCCGTGCACCTCGACCGCGGCTTCCCCGCTCTCGACCACGAAGAACATGAGCCCGCCCGCGCCCTCGAGCGCGATCGTGTCTCCCGCCGAGAAGCGGCGCTCGTTGAACTCCTGCGCGAGGCTCGCGAGATCCTTCTCGTCGAGATCGGCGAAGAGGCCGACCTTGCGCAGGAGGTCAGGTGTCGGCTTCGCCATGGCGCGATTCATACACCATGCGCGCGGCCGTCGTCAGCCTTGCCGACCCTCGTCCGCCGCCGCGAGCTCCTCGATCCGGAGCTGGGCCGCCTCGAGCCGCTCGACGCAGGCGCGGTGCAGCTCCTCTCCGCGGCGGAAGAGCGCCACCGCCTCGTCCACCGGAACGTCCCCGCGCTCGAGGCGCGCGACGACGTCCTCGAGCTCCTTGCTCAGATCCTCGAAGCTGCGTTCCCCGTCCGCGCCGCTCACGGCCGCACCTCCTGCACCGTCGCCCCGAGGCCGCCGGAGGCGAGCTCGATCTCGAGGTGGGCTCCGGGCGAGACCGCCGCGGCCTCGCGCAGCGCCTCCCCGCCCGCGCGGACGACCGCGTAGCCGCGGGCGAGCGTCGCCCGCGGAGAGAGAGAGTGGAGGCGGGCGCCGAGGTGGTCGACGCTCGCACGTCTCCGCTCGAGCAGCGCCGGAGGCGCCGCCCGCAGGCGCTGCTCCAGGCGGGTGAGACGCTCCCGCTCGCGCTCGACGAGCCCACGAGTCGCGAGCCGCAGCCTCCGCCGCGACGCGTCGAGGCCGAGCCGGAGCTCGCCTGCGTCCGGGACGACGAGCGCCGCCGCCGCCGTCGGCGTCGCCGCCCGCGCGTCGGCTGCCAGGTCGACGAGGGGAGTGTCCTGCTCGTGGCCGACGGCCGAGACCACCGGCACCGGGCAGCTCGCGACGGCACGCACCACGGCCTCGTTCGAGAACGGGAGCAGATCCTCGAAGCTCCCGCCGCCGCGGGCGAGGACGACGACGTCCACGCCCTCGCAGGCGGAGAGCCTGCGCAGCCCGGCGATGATCGCGGCGGGCGCGCCTCTCCCCTGGACGCGTGCCTCGCACACGACGACCTTCGCAGCCGGGAAGCGCCGGCCGAGCGTCGCCACGAGGTCGCCGCGCGCCGCCGCGGCGGCGCCGGTGAGGATCCCGACCGCCCGCGGGAGGCGCGGCAGGCGGCGCTTGCGGTCGGGCGCGAAGATGCCCTCCGCCGCGAGCTTGCGCTTCAGCTGCTCGAGCGCCACGAGGTGAGCGCCGAGGCCGAGCCGCTCGATCGTGGTCGCCCGCAGCCCGAGCTCGCCGCGCGCCTCGTACAGCTCCGCGCGCCCCTCGACGTGCACCGTCTCGCCCTCCTCGAGGGCGAGATCGAGGGCGTCGAACGTGCGCCGGGCGATCGTGGCCTTGAGGCAGGCGCCCGTCTTCGGGTCCTTGAGCGTGACGAAGACGTTCGCCCACGCCTCGTTGCGCCTGAGCTCCGTCACCTCGCCCTCGACCCAGACGGACGGCAGCCGCGAGAGAAAGCGCGCCACCCCGCGGTTGAACGCGGAGACCGTGTACACCTTGCGGTCGCCGTAGAGGATCGGCGCGACCTTCATCCCGGGAGCGTATCCCGGTGCCCGGCGCCGGCCGCTGGCCGTTTGGCGGTGGCGATCTACAGGAGGATCTCGGCGGCGGTCGCCGGCGCGCAGCCACGGCGGATGAGCTCCACCGCGTCGTGCAGATCGACCTCGCTACCCGCGAGCCGCTCCGCGAGCGGAACTGGGTACCCCGCCTCGAGCAGCGTGTGCAGCCGCCAGCTCTCCACCTTCGCCGGCTCGTTCTCGTTCCACAGCGGGGTCTCGGTCGTCTCGGCCATCGCGCTCGCTTTCGTGGTGACTGAGACGTTCCCTCCCGGGGCGAGTTGGGCGACGAAACCGAAACTGAACGTTCCCGCTCCGGAGCCGGCAGAGCCGACACCTGCGCGCTGCTCCCGCTTCGGCGGCGGCAAAGCCGCCGCCTTCGCTCCCTGTCCGGCTCGGTCGAGCCTACGCCGGAAGCCGGCTCCGTCGAGCCTACGCCGGCGTCTAGCCCGACGTGCGAGCCGACTCGTAGCGGCGCTCGCTCTCGGCGATCCGCTCGACCAGACGCTGCGACGCCGCGTCGGCGGCGTGCTGGAACTGCGATGCGATGAGGGCGTCGGCGCGGCGGAGGAACGTCTCCGACATGTGGTCGAGCTCCTGCTGCAGCCTGGCCGCGGCCTCCTCGCGAATCGCGCGCATGCGGTTCTCGAACTCGAGCGCGCCCGCCTCGCTCAGGCGATCCACCTCCCGCGCCAGCGCCCGCTCGAGCTGCTCCGCCTGTCGCCGCTCGAGGTCTGCCGCCGCGAGCTCGAGCCGCGTTCGCGCCTCGTTCTCGGCGTTGTCGACCTGCTCCGCGAGCGCATGCTCGCGCTGCCGCAGCCGGTCGGCGATCTCCTCGACCGCGCGGCGCCGGTCCGCCGCCTGGCTCTGCAGCTCGTCGAGCGCCTCCGTCAGCGCCTCCTTCGCGGTCTGCTCGAGCTCCTCCCGCAGCCGGACCGCCGCAGCGCGCTGCTGCTCGATCGTCGTCCCGAGCTCGCCGGCCTCCGCGTCGATCCGCGCCTCCACCTCGCCGAGGCGCTGCTTCTGGTGCTGCTCGAGCGCCGAGACCTCGCCCTCGAGCGAGCGCTGCGCTCGCTCGAGATCCGCCTCCCATGCGTGCAGGCGCTCCTCCACGCGCCGCTCGACGGCCGCGAGCGTCTCCGCGAGGCTTTCCGAGAGCTCACGCTCCTTGACCGCGAGCTCGCCGCGCCGCTGGTCGGAGAGGCGGCGCTCCTCGGTCGCGTAGGCAGAAAGCGAGTCGGCGTGCGCGCGGGCGATCGCGACGCGGAGCTGCTCCGACTGGGCGGTCGCCTCCTCCTCGGACGCGTTGCGGACTGCGCGCCGGGCCGTCGTGACGAGCTCGTCGAGGTTCGCGGCCCGGGCCCGCGCCCGGCGGTACCCGAGCGCGAGCAAGAAGACGAGCACGGCAGCGCAAGCGAGTGCGCCGAGGAGGATCCAGGCGACCGTGGACACGCGGCCATGGTAGTTGCCTCCGCGGCGTGCTCTCTAGAGCCGGAGGACGACGAGGGCGGCGGCCAGGAGCACGATCGCGACCGTGAGGAGCCGCAGCGCCTTCTCGGCGGGTGCGATGAAGCGGGCCGAGTCGAGCTCCTCCACCCGCCCGTCCAGGAGCTCGATCTCGCCCCGCACCGCGCGCGTGCGGCGTCTCACGTCCCGCACCGGGGTCGAAAGCACGCGCTGTGCGAGCGAGAGACAGACGGCGAAGGCCGCCGCGAGCGCGGCCGTCGCATCGAGCCCGCCCGAGACCGCCGCGTAGCCGCAGAGCAGGGGGAACCCGCCCCACGCGAGCCCGAACCAGAGGTCGGAGTGGAACCGGCCTCCGAAGAGCTCGAGGTTGTACGCGACGAGGAGGAAGACGCCGACCGGGACGAGCAGCGTCAGCCAGGGGCGGAAGGGAACGAGCACGACGAGGCCGATCGCGCACGCCGCGGCGGTGGAGACGACGGCGAGGGCGACGAGCACGCCGCGCGGGATGCGCGTGCGGAGGGGCCGGCCGTTCAGCTCGTCGAGCGCGTGCGCCGCGATCCCGAGCGCGAGCGCGAAGCCCGCGACCGTGGCCCCCAGGCGTCCCCACGCGACCGACGATGCGAGGCAGCCGCCGATGACGACGTACGAGAGATGCCAGGCCGTGTACGGGACGTGGAGCAACGTGACGTAGTCCCGCCAGCCGCCCGTCGCGAGCGCATACCAGGCGGGCCTCGCCTCCCGCGCCTCCGTGCCGGCCTCGGTCACGCCTTCGTCCCCCACATGACGACCGCGGCGCCGAGGCTCAGCCTGCGCGCCTGGACGTCTCGCAGGCCGGCGGCGGCCCAGAGCTCGAGCTGTCGCTCGAGCGGGTAGCGCGCCCAGAAGCTGCGGATCGAGCCGCCGAGGAAGTCCCCGACCTCCGCCCACCCGCGCCCGGCGGCGCGTCCCACGAGCGGCAGGACCGCCTCGACGTAGACATCCCAGAGCGGGCGCGCCGGCCCACCGGGGATCCCGAACTCGAGCGCCGCCACGCGGCCTCCCGGCCGCACGACGCGCGCGAGCTCCGCGAGGACCGCCCCGGGATCGTCGACGTAGCGGAGGAGGTACGTGAAGGTGAGGTGGTCGAAGGATTGGTCGCGGAAGGGGAGCGACTCGGCCGAGGCCTCGACCAGCTCCACGCGCCCGTCGAAGCGCCGGCGCGCGACAGCGAGCATCTCCGGGCTCTGGTCGAGCGCCGTGACCTGGAAGCCGCGCCGGAGCAGCTCCGCGGCGACGAGGCCCGTCCCGGTTGCGACGTCGAGCACATGCGGAGGCGCCGGAGCGGATGCAGGTTGGAGGCGAGAGACGAGGAAGCGTCTCCAGAGCGGGTCCTGGCCGAGCGAGAGAAGCGCGCCCATGCGGTCGTACGTCGGTCCGAGGGGAGCGAAGAGCGTCCTCGCCTGGAGTCTGCGCTCGGACATCGGCTTCTATTCTCGCGCGGTGACGCTGCAGGACGATCTGGATCGCATCGCGGCCGCCGCGGCGGCGCACGGGGACCCGGAAGAGAGCGTTGCGGCGGTCCTCGCCACCGAGCCGGAGCCCGGGGTCCGCGTCTACCTGTGCGCGTTCCACGGCGCGGACGGCTTTCGCAGCTGGCTCGCGCTCGACGCTGCGGGAGCGCCGGTGACGCGGAGAGCGGACCTGCGGGCGGCCGTCTCGATCGCCGCGCTCTGCGAGGTCGCCGCCGACGCGGCCGGCGGAGGCGACCTCGACGATCTCGTCGCCCGCCTCGAGGACCTGCGCGCACGAGAGAGCCCTGCGGGAATCGAGGAGGCGATCGAGGCTGCCGGGGCGCTGCGCGAGGTGCTCGGAGAGCCGCCCCAGCTCGCCTCACCGGCGCGACTCGACGAGATCGGGGCGGCGACTCGGCGGCTGGAGCAGGAGCTCGATCCCGTGGGTGGATCGCCGCTGGCGACGACGCTGCAGACGTCCCAGGCGTCGCTGTCCGAGCTCCAGCGCGAGATCGAGGCCGGCTACCGGATGCCTCTCGACCAGTAACCTGGGGCGGATGGAAGGCGGAGGCTTCTTCCCGTTCGGCGGCGACCCCGAGGAGCTCCTGGGCGCGCTCCGGGACTTCGCGGAGCGGCAGGCGGAGACCGTCCAGGACGCGCAGAGGGAGCAGTTCGCGACGCTGACGCTGAGCACGGCCGTCGAGCTGACGGCGGCGACGATGAAGCGCATGAACGTCGAGGGCCCGTCCGACGCGCAGGCGCTGGCTCTGCGAGACGCCATGCGCGTGCTCTTCCCGGAGGCGGTCGCGCTCGTCTCCGCGGCTCGTCAGGGCTTCATGCGGCAGTCGTCCTAGGGGCCCGGCTCCGGTGACGGAGGGCTGGCGGGCCGACACCTATCCCGACGAGATCCGCGCCGGGATCCCGCGGTACGACGAGCTCCAGGAGCGAGTCGTCGACGCCACGCGCGGGTCGACCGTCAACCGTGTGCTGGAGCTCGGCGTCGGGACCGGCGAGACGACGAGGAGACTTCTCGACGCACACGGAGCGGCGATGCTCGTCGGCGTCGACGGCAGTGACGACATGCTCGCCTCCGCGCGGGCGGCCCTTCCTGCCGAGCGGGTCGAGCTGCGACGCGCACGGCTCGAGCAGCCGCTACCGGACGGGCGCTTCGATCTGGTCGTCTCGGTCCTCGCGGTCCACCACCTCGCCGCCGAGCAGAAGGCGGAGCTCTTCGCCCGGATCGCGGCCGCACTCCAGCCGGGCGGCCGCTTCGTGCTCGGGGACGTCGTCGTGCCGGAGCGGGGGGAGGACGTAACGGTCGAGATCGAGGAGGGGTTCGACTTTCCGGACCGCGTGGACGACCAGGTTTCCTGGCTCGCCGCGGCCGGCCTCGCGCCCATGATCGTCTGGCGCCGACAGGACCTCGCGGTCGTGCGCGCCGACGCTCAGCCCGCGGGCTGAGCCGCCCCGAGCGACGCGAGCAGCGACCAGCCTCCGTCGACGACGAGCGTCTGGCCGCGGATCATCTCGGCGTCCGGCGAGCAGAGGAACGTCACGCAGCCCGCGACGTCCTCCGGCGTGACCCGGCGGCCGACCGGGTTCCGCGCCCCGAGCTCGAGCATCGCCTCCTTCTGCGGGAAGTAGTCGAGCGCCCCGGTCTCGACGATCCCGGCCGAGACGGCGTTCACGCGAATCCCGCGCGGCGCGAGCTCGACCGCGAGGTAGCGCACGAGGGCCTCGAGCGCGGCCTTCGAGACCCCGACGAGCGCGTAGCCGTCGAGGACTCGGCCCGAGCCCAGGCTCGAGATGGCGACGACCGAGGAGCCGGCCGGCATCGAGGGCGCGGCTGCCCGCGTCAGCGAGAGGAGGGCCCGGGAATTGGCCGAGAGCGTCCAGTCCCAGTGCTTGTCCTCCGTCTCCAGGGCGGGCCGGATGACGCCGGTCGCGGCCGAGTGGACGAGCACGTCGAGGGGGCCGAGCGCCGCGACCTCGTCTGCGACCCGCGCCGACGCGACGCTGCCCCGCACGAGGACCGGCTCCGTGCCGAGCTCGCGGAGCTCGCCCGCCGTCTCCTCCGCCGGGCCGTCGCCGCGCAGGTAGCCGATCGCGACGCGCCGCGCGCCGAGCGTCGCGAAGCGGAGCGCGATCGCCTTGCCGATCCCCCGCGAGCCTCCGGTGACGAGCACCGAGGCGCCCTCGAACGTCATGCGGAGCGCTTGGGCAGCGGGTCGAACGCAGGGGCCGACGAGGGCACGGTCTCCCAGCCGATACGGCTCCGCGGCTCGACGGTCCCGTCGGCCGCGAACGAGGACGCGTGCCCGAGCCGGTCGAGGAGCTCCATCTTCTCCTCGCCGTAGCGGCGCACGGGGTGCTCCTCGGGAAGGTCCTCGATCAGCTCCCGGACGCGGGCTCGGAGCTGGTACGCGAAGTGCGGCGTCGCCGGGCCGACGAGGAGGTCGATGTCGTCCGTCGTCGGCTCGGCCATCGCGGCGAAGCCTACCGCCGCGCACACGGCGCGACGCCCCTCGGCGCCCGCTCCCCACGGGCTTCTGCGACGAGCAGGATCCCGGGCCCGGCGCGGGGCCCGAGCCCGATCCAGCGCGCGAGTGCGGGGTGCGCCCGCCACAGCACCGGGAGCGCGACGAACGTCGAGACCACCCGCGGCTCGAGGCCCGCCGCCTCGAGCGCCTCCCGCCACCAGCCCGGCTCGTGCACGCCGACGTGCGTGGGGTCGGCGGCCTCGGCGTCCCACCAGGGGATCCTCGGCCGCAGGTTCGGAGTCGTCGCGATCAGCCGCCCGCCGTCGCGCAGCCGCGCCGCGAGGCCGCGCAGGGCGGCGACCGGGTCGAAGAGGTGCTCCAGGACCTCGAGGCAGGTGACGAGGTCGAACCGCCCTGCGAAGGGGATGTCCGGCAGCTCCCCGACGGCGAAGCGCCGGGCGGCTCGCGGATTCGCCTGTCGCGCCTGCTCCACCATGAAGCCGGAGACGTCGAAGCCGTACGCGTCGAAGCCGCGCGCCGCCAGCTCGTACACGATCGCGCCGTGGCCGCACCCGGCGTCGAGCGCGCGCCCCGGCGGCGGCAGCTCCGGCCCGACGAGGCGGAAGAGCCCCTGGTGCCAGCGGCGGAGCGCCCGGAGCGCATCGGCGTAGTCCTCGAACTTCCGGTACTCGGAGTCCTCCGTCCAGTAGGGACGATCGAAGCGCTCGCTCATCGCACGCCCTGCCCGGAGCGGAGAGCCCGGGGTGTCGGGCATGGGCCGACCGGTAGCGTCGCGTGCGTGAGGCGCCCGTCCACGGTCGAGCTGATGCTCCTCACGACGGTCTTCCTCTGGGCGCTCAACCTGAGCGTCACGCGTTACATCCTCACCCACGGGCTCGCGCCGCTGTCCTATGCCACCGCGCGCTACGGGCTCGCCGCGGCGATCTTCGTCGGGATGGCGCTCGTCAGCGAGCGCACGCTGCGCGTGGCCCGTCGCGATCTCCCGCTGCTCGGGCTCGCGGCGGTCACGCTCTGGCTCAACCAGCTCTCGTTCGTCTTCGCCCTGCACGCGACGACGGCATCCACGATCGGCCTCGTCCTGGGCGCGATCCCGATCTTCGCCGGGATCTTCGGGCTCGTCCTCGGCACGGAGCGGCCGACAAGCCGCTTCTGGCTCGCCGCGGGCGTCTCCTTCGTCGGCGTCGCGCTCGTCGCGGCGGGCTCGAGCGGCGAGCACGCGGCGAGCATGCGCGGGATCGTCCTCGGCCTCTTCACCGCGGCGACCTGGGCCGCGTACTCGGTCGTCGTCGCCCCGCTCATGCGCACGTACTCGCCGACCCGCATGAGCGCCGTCGTGATCCCCGCGACCTGGCTCCTCCTCGGCCTCAGCGGGCTCGGCGAGACGAGCCGGCAGGACTGGCACGTCGGTTGGCAGATCTGGCCGCTTCTCCTGCTCGCGACCGTCGGGCCGCTCGTGCTGACGAACGTCCTCTGGTTCCGCTCGATCCACCGGATCGGCGCGAACCGGGCGACGCTCGCCGCGAACCTGGAGCCGTTCGTCGCGGCGCTGCTCGCAGTCGTCCTGCTCTCGGAGTCGATCGGCCCGCTGCAGGTGCTGGGAGGCGTGCTGATCGCGCTCGGCCTCGTCGTCGTGCGCCGCCGCCCGCAGCCCGCGCCGCAGGCCGCCTAGAATCAGACGCGGTGGCCGACCACGACTTCATGCCGATCGACGGGTGGGACCACGTCGAGCTCTGGGTCGGGAACGCGAAGCAGGCCGCGTACTTCTACGAGCACGCGTTCGGGTTCACGCGCACGGCCTACGCGGGCCCCGAGACCGGCGTCCGCGACCGGGCCTCCTACGTGCTCGAGCAGGGCGACATCCGCTTCGTCGTGACGAGCGGCCTCCGCGGCGACAGCGAGATCACCCAGTTCGCGTGCCGCCACGGGGACGGCGCGCGCGTCGTCGCGCTGCAGGTGCCGAGCGCGGCGGACGCATACCGGGGTGCGGTGCAGAGGGGCGCGCGCGGAGTGGGCGAGCCGCACCGGGTCGAGGACGAGTTCGGCTCGCTCGAGCTCGCGACGATCGCGACCTACGGCGACGTCGTGCACACGTTCGTCAACCGCGGGGACTACGCGGGCCCGTTCGCGCCCGGGTACGTCTCCACCTCGCCGAACGGGCAGCAGGACGGCGTCGGGCTGATCGCCCTGGACCACGTCGTCGGCAACGTCGAGCTCGGGCGCATGGACGTCTGGGTGGAGTTCTACGAGCGCGTCTTCGGGATGACGAACATCGTCCACTTCGGCGACGACCAGATCCAGACCGAGTACTCGGCGCTCATGTCCAAGGTGATGGCGGACGGCAGCGGGAAGATCAAGTTCCCGATCAACGAGCCGGCCGAGGGGAAGCGGAAGAGCCAGATCGAGGAGTACCTCGAGTTCAACCACGGTCCGGGCGTCCAGCACATCGCGATGCAGAGCGACGACATCGTCGGCACGGTCGAGGCGATGAAGGAGCGCGGCATGCTCTTCCTGGACACCCCCGACGCCTACTACGACGAGGTCCAGGGCCGCGTCGGCGAGATCGGAGAGGACTACGACGACCTGAAGCGGCTGCGCATCCTCGCCGACCGGGACGAGGACGGCTACCTGCTGCAGATCTTCACGAAGACGGCGCAGGACCGGCCGACGGTCTTCTTCGAGGTGATCGAGCGCCACGGCGCGACGACCTTCGGCGAGGGGAACTTCAAGGCCCTCTTCGAGTCGATCGAGCGCGAGCAGGCGCTACGCGGGAACCTCTAGCCGGCCGCGGCCAGCAGTGCCTCGCCCTGCCTGATGTAGCGCGTCGCGCCGACCGAGCGCCAGAAGGCGAGAGAACGCTGGAGCTGCTCGTCCGCCTCTCCGCGGCGATCCTCGGCGACGAGCGGCTCGGCAGCGCGTAGCCGCGCCAGCGCCTCCCACATGAGATCCCCGATCTCGTAGAAGACAGCGGCCGCCGTGACGTAATCCCCATCCAGGACGGCGCGCCCTGCATCGAGCCATCTCGTGCGGAGCCGCGTCCTCTCGAGCCGCTCTCGAAGCTCTGCCTCGAGGCCGAGGTCCGCCGCCACCCACGCGAGCTCGCCGTTCTGCCAGAAGGCTGTCGCCGCCGTCGCAAGCATCTCGCGCGCGAGCGCCGAAGCCTCGTCGAGCCGCCCGAGCTCCGCGTACAACCAGGCGGCGCCTTGCAACGCGGGGACGAGCACCTGGGGATCGCCGGCTCGTCGGGCGGCGGGCGGCGCCTTCCCGAGATCGTCCAGCACGCCCTCGACGTCGTCTCGAGCCAGACGGGCCCAGCCTCGGAGCACACGAGCCTGGGCCTCGAGGTAGTGCGGCTCCCCGGCGTCGCAGGCTGCGAGAAAGTCGTCTATGCGCCGGAACGCTTCGTCCCACGAGCCCTCGGCGAAGAGGAACCAGATCTGCAGCGTGCGGGAGTAGGTCGCGAGCGGCGCGTTCCCGAACCGCTCGCCCGCGCTGACCGCCTCGTCGATCAGGGCACGTGCTCGACGCATGTCTCCGAGCTGCCAGACGTCGGCGCCGAGGTTGTTGTACGCACGTGAAGCCTCTGGCGAGCGTGCGGCGACGGCGATCTCGATGCAGCGTTCCAGATCGGAGAGGCCGGTCAGATCTCCGGAGGTGAACTTGGCGACGGCGATGTTGTCGAGCGCGTGTGCTCGCACGTCCTCGAGCCCGAGCGCCTCGGCCATGGCGAGCGCTTCCTGGCCGGCTCGGATGGCTTCCTCGGTTCGCTCGGCGAGCGCGCGGTAGCGCGAGACCTGGCTCAGAACGTGCGCCTTCTGCGTCGAGGGAGGAAGGCTCTCGACGAGCTTCCATGCGCGGTCGAGGTGATCGACGGAACGGTCGCGATCGCCCCGATGCCACCAGATCTCGGCGAGCAACGCGTCCGCCTCGGCCGCGCTCTCCGAGTCGTCCACCCTCAGGAGCGCCTCGCGCGCATCCTCCAGGGCCGTCTCGCCCTGCGCGTCACCCGCAAGCTGAAGCGCGTGTGCCCGGCGGAATCGGACGTGCGCGCGCGCCTGCTCGTCCCAGGGCTCGAGCGCGAGGGCCTCGTCGTAGAAGCGGACCGCGGCGACGTGCGCGTTGAGCGAGTACGCGCGGTCGCCGGCCTCGGTCAGTGCCCGACGCGCAGCCTCCGCGATGTCCTCCGTCGTCTGCTCGACCGCCCTCGAGAGCTCGATCGCCCGCAGGTAGTGGTGCGCGAGCATCTCGGCGTGGTCCTCGGGCCGGCCGAGGGACTCCAGCCAGCCCGCCGCGACGCGGTGCTTCTCCGCGCGTGCGCCACGTGGGATCTGCCCGTAGGCGACGTCGCGGACGAGCAGGTGCCGGAACGCGAACTCGACCTCGCCTGCGACGGACGACCGGCGCTCGCGGCGCACGAACTCCTTGCGCTCGAGCGCGTGCAGCAGCTCCTCTGCGCTCCAGCGCTCGACCGCAGCGAGCTCGGTTGCCGCACCGAGCCAGAAGACCTTGCCCAGCACGGCTGCGGCTTGCAGCAGCACTTTCTCGTCCGCCGGCAGCGCGTCCAGGCGCGCCGCGATGAGTCCCTGCACCGTCTCCGGGAGCGGGAGCTCGCCCTCGCCGCGCTCGCGGAGCATGCGGACGAACTCCTCGGCGTAGAGGGGATTCCCGCCCGCACGCTCGAGGAGCGTGCTCCGGACGTCGGCGTCGAGCACCGGGCGAGCGAGGAGCGTGTGGACGAGCTCGGCGGTCTCGTCGTCGGAGAGAGGCGAGATCGAGAGCGAGAGCGCGTTCGGCTTGCCGCCGCCCCAGCCTGGTCGGCGGGCGAGGAGCTCCGGCCGGGCCGTCCCCAACACGAGGATCGGAACGCCGCTCGCCCAGTCCACGAGGTAGTCGACGAAGTCGAGCAAGGAGTCGTCGGCCCAGTGCAGGTCCTCGAAGACGAGCACGAGTGCACGCTCCTCCGCCACCGCCTCGAGGAAGCGACGCCACGCGGCGAAAGCCTCGTCCCGCCGACCGGAGCCGGCGTCGGCTCCCGAGTCGAGCCCGACGAGGGGACGCAGGTGACTCTCCAGCCACCTCGCATCGGCGCCGTCCGAAACCAGCGACTCGATCGTCTCCCCGAGCTTGGCTGCCGTCCGCTCGAGGGTGTCGGTCTCGAGGACTCCGGCCTGCGCCTTCACCATCTCGCCGAGTGCCCAGAAGCTCACGCCTTCGCCGTACGGAAGCGAGCGGCCCTGGCGCCAGAACGTGAGCTCGGGCTCCTCGTCGACCCGCTGGAAGAGCTCCCAGACGAGCCTGCTCTTGCCGATGCCCGGGACGCCGACGATGGTGACGAGCTGCGGCTCCCGCTCTCGGCGCGCCCGGTTGAGCGCGGCGACGAGGGCGTCGAGATCGTCGGCGCGGCCGACGAGGGGCGCTGCCCCGAGCTGGCGGACGTCGACCCCGAAGCGGGCCTTCGCCTCGACCGCTTCCCGGACGCGGATCGGCGCTGCCTTCCCCTTCCCCTCGACCGGTGCGCCCTCGCGGAACGCGATCACCCGCTCGGTCGCGCGGAAGGTCGTCTCGTCGACGACGACCCCGTTGACGGGCGCGGCCGCCTGCAGGCGCGCCGCCGTGTTGACGACGTCTCCGGACGCCATGCCTTCGCCTTCGTCCGGCCGCGCACCGAGCGCGATGAGGGCTTCCCCGGTCGTGATTCCGATCCGAATGTCGAGGTCGGCGTCGTCCGCCAGAGCTTCTCGGATGGCGAGCGCGGCGCGGACCGCCCGCTCCGGGTCGTCCTCGTGCGCTGTCGGCGCGCCGAAGACCGCCATGACCGCGTCGCCGATGAACTTCTCCACGGTTCCCCCGTGGCGCTCCAGCTCCGAGCGCACTCGCGCGTGGTAGGGCTGCAGGAGCCTGCGAACGTCCTCGGGATCCATGTGCTCTGCACGCGCCGTGAAGCCGACGAGGTCGCAGAAGAGGATGGTGACGACCTTGCGTTCCTCCTTCTCGTGAACCGCCGTCTCGAACGGCGTTGCGCAGCCCGAGCAGAAACGGGCGTCATCTTCGTTCTCCCGTCTGCAGTTCGGGCAGATCTTCACGCGCGGAGGATAGGCCTGGTGGACGTGCGCCACTAGCCTTCCGCCATGTCGCCGCAGCGGCGCACCGCGCTCGTCTCGGTCGGGGCCGCCTGCGTCCTCATCGCGATCAAGCTCGTCGCCGGGCTCGGCAGCGGGAGCCTCGCGCTTCTCGCAGAAGCGGCGCACTCGGGCACCGACCTCGCCGCCGCGTTGCTGACCTTCTTCGCGGTGTCGGTGGCCGTCAAGCCGGCGGACCCGGACCACCCCTTCGGACACGCGAAGGCGCAGAATCTCGCCGCCCTCGGTGAGGCGGCGTTCCTCATCGCGATCAGCCTCGTCATCGCCGGAGCCTCGGTCGCCCGGATCTTCGGCGCCGTGTCGTTCTCGGTCGACCCGACTGCCTGGACCTTTGTCGCCGTCGGGTTCGTCCTCGCGATCGACTGCTCCCGCACGCTCGTGTCGCTCCGCGCGGGACGCCGCTACCGAAGCGACGCGCTCCTCGCGAGCTCGCTCCACTTCGGGAGCGATCTCGCGGGGACGCTGGCGGTGCTCGCCGGCCTCGTCGCGGCCGCCCTCGGGTTCCCGAAGGGCGACGCGCTGGCCGCGCTCTTCGTCGCGGTGCTCGTCGTGCTCGCTGCGCTCCGGCTCCTGCGGCGGAACGTGAACGTGCTCATGGACGAGACCCCGGCGGACGCCGAGCGGGCGGCCCGCACGGCGATCGCGTCAGTCGTCCCGCCGGTCGAGCTGCGGCGGCTGCGAGTCCGGCGGGCGGGGGGAGCCCACTACGCCGACGTCGTCATCGGCATCGCGCCGGGCGCTGCGGTGGGCCAGGGCCACGCCGCGGCCGACCGGGTCGAGGACGCGGTCCGGCGCGTCCTGCCCGAGGCCGACGTCGTCGTGCACGTCGAGCCACGTGCGGACGCCGGGATCCGGGAGCGCGCGCTCGCGGCGGCGCTCGAGGTCCCGCAGGTGCGCGAGATCCACAACCTCGCGGTGCTCGAGGTGCACGGCCGGAAGCAGGTGTCGCTCCATCTGAAGC
>JBKPTS010000014.1:0-6421 GCA_046735575.1 Actinomycetota bacterium | reverse complement strand
CTACAACTCCTGGCTACAGGAGCCGCGCATGCCCAACGGCGAGGTCTCGCTGAACAACCGCTTCATCGGCAACCTCGGCCCGATGAGCAGCTACAACTGCTACTCGAACGGGGTCAGCTACTCCTACAACGTCTGGAGGGGCGCGAAGTGCGGGAGGACGGACCGACGAGTCCACGATCTCGGCTTCATCAGGTCAAGGCCGGGGCGTTTCAACCTTCACCTGCGGCGAACCTCTCCCGCGATCAACCACGGCGGCAAGAGCGGCTACCCACGGCGCGATATCGACGGGCAACGGAGGCCGCGGGGATCGAGAGCGGACGCTGGGGCCGACGAGCGGCGCTAGGCCGACTGCGCGAGCTCGACGCCGAGCGTGCGCTCGATCTCGGCGGCGGCCCGCTTCCCGGCCGCGCCGTCCCACAGCGGCGGGCGGCGTGCGACCCGCGGCCCCTTGAGCAGGCTCGGGATCTCTGCCAGGCGGCTGGGGTCGAGGCCGAGGACGACGTTGGTGCCGTCGGTGACCGTCACCGGCCGCTCGGTGTTGTCGCGGAGCGTGAAGCACGGGACGCTCAGTGCGGTCGTCTCCTCCTGAACGCCGCCGGAGTCGGTCGCGACGGCTGCGGCCCCGAGCTCGAGCGAGAGGAAGGTCGTGTACGAGAGCGGAGGCGTGATGTGCACGCGCCCGGGAACCTCGATGCCGGCCTCCTCCATCCGCGCCTTCGTCCGCGGGTGCATGGGGAAGACGACCGGGAACACGCGCGACACCTCCTCGAGCGCCGCGATCGTCCGGCCCAGCAGCTCGAGGTTGTCGACGAGCGCCGGGCGGTGGAGCGTGACAAGCACGTAGCGGCCACGCCCGAGGCCGTACTCCGCCCAGGAGGCGAGCCGCTGTGCCGAGTCGAGGTTCGAGAACAGCGAGTCGATCATCGTGTTGCCGATCAGCACGACGCGCTCGCCCCCGATGCCCTCGATCGCCAGGTTCCGGACCGCGTCCTCGGAAGGCGCGAGTAGCAGGCTCGAGAGGTGGTCCGCGACCTTGCGGTTGTGCTCCTCGGGCATGTCCCAGTCGAAGCTGCGCAGCCCCGCCTCGAGGTGGCAGACCGGGATCTTCAGCTTCACGGCCGCGAGCGCGCCCGCGAGCGTCGAGTTGACGTCCCCCGGCACGACCACGAGATCCGGCTTGATCCTCAGAAAGGTCTCCTCCAGCCTCACCATCGCCCGCGCGGTCTGCTCGGCGTGTGAGCCGGAGCCGACCTCGAGCATCACGTCCGGCTCGGGCAGCGGGAGCTCAGCGAAGAAGACGTCGTTGAGCTGCGCGTCGTAGTGCTGGCCTGTGTGGACGAGGTACTGGTCGACGAGGCCGCGCTGCGCGAGCGCCGCGTAGACCGGTGCCATCTTCATGTAGTTGGGCCGAGCCCCGACGACGTGCGCGACGATCTTGCTCATCGCCCCACCCTCTGTCGGAAGAACTCGCGCACGACGAGCCAGGTGAAGCGCGTGTTGCCGACCACGTAGCGGCCGGCAAGCCGGCGTGGGTCCTGCGCGAGCCGGTAGGCCCATTCGAGGCCGAGCCGCTGCAGCCAGCGCGGAGCTCGTCGGCGGACGCCGCCGAGGATGTCGACGGCGCCGCCAACTCCCATCACGAACGGCACCTCAAACCGATCGCGGTGCCTCGCGAGGAAAAGTTCTTTCGCAGGAGTCTCGAGCGCGACGAACAGCACGTCGGGCGCGGACTCGCGGATGCCCTCCACGACCGCTGCCTCCTCGTCCGGCTGGAAGTAGCCGTGACGAGCGCCGACGAGCCGCAGGTTCGGGTAGCGCGCGCGAAGCGTTCCGACGGCGCGCTCGAGGACCTCGGCCCGCGCGCCCAGGACGTACACGCCGTGGCCGCGCTCGCTCGCGCGCTGCAGGACCGCGTGCATGAGATCGATTCCGGTCACCCGCTCCGGCAGGGGCTGGCCGAGCACGCGCCCGGCCCAGACGACCGCCTGGCCGTCGGCCGTCACGAGCTGGCAGCCGCGGATGACACGCCACAGCTCCTCGTCGTGCTGGAAGCGCACGAGCTTGGCCGCGTTGATCGCGACGTGCTGGCACTGGCGGCGAGACGCGATCGCCCGCTCGACGATCTCGACCGTCTGGTCAAGCGTGACGGCGTCGATCCAGCAGCCGAGGACGTTCGCGCGCAGCTCGTCCCTGCCGGTCTCGAGGTCCTCCTCGCTTACGCGTTCGGCGATTGCTTCCCTCAGGGTCTCTCCCTCCCGTTGCCTGACCGTCCGGCCATAGCCGGACGCTCCCGGATGCTAGGAAGGAAGCGGTTTTGCGGCGACCCGCGTCCGGCTAGTTCGGGCTTACCGAAAGGGGAGGAAAGCGCCTAGCGGCGGACGGCCATCAGGCTCTTCGTCAGGCCGAAGACGCGCTCACGGTGGATCTTCGCGTCCGGGAAGAGCCGCTTCAGGTCGCGGACGCTGAGGAGGTTCACCTCTTCCCACTGGCCTTTGGCCCGCCAGCCGAGCGAGAACCGCTTGTTCAGCGCCTTCTGCAGGCGGTGCGGCAGGAACTGGAACAGCGGGAACTGGTAGTGCGGCTCGATCGGAAAGTAGCGGTTCGGCGTCTGGACGAAGTAACGCCGGCCCACCCGTCTGATCTCCGCCGCGAACGCCGGCTGCAGCTCCTTCGGCACGTGCTCGATCGTCGAGCTCGAGAAGACCGCGCCGAACTCTCCGTCGGCGTACTCGAGCTTCGTGCCGTCCCCCACCTGCATGGTGACGTTGGGAGCCGTCAGCCACTCACTCGCGTCCGGTTCGAGATCGAGCGCCACGATCGGGTTCGTCGTGTTGAAGCGCTCGAGTGCGCCGCCCTTGCCGGCGCCGACGTCGAGAATCGGCTCGTCCGGCTCGACCCGACACAACTCGATGAACAGGCGGTAGCGCCGCTCGCGCCAACGGCGAACGGTGCCGCTCGTCGCAGCCCACGACCTCGTACGTGCATAGAGAGAGACGGACGCCAAAGCCCCCTTTACTTAGCACCCTCGCCCCCGAAGTAACAGCCCCGCCGGCAAGTCTGTACCTCCGGGGGGCAAACCTCGGGCCGGGGCCGTCCTACACTGGAGAGGTGGGCCGGGTTCGAGCGGCGATCGGTCGCGCGTCGGTCGGTGGGTACCGGCTGGCTGCGCGCGCGTACGCCAAGACCTTCTCGCTCGCGGTGTCGGGCGCGTTCGGGTCGTTCGGCGCACGGAGCGTGCTCGTGCCCCCGGTGCGGCTCGTGGGCGAGAGCCGGATCGCGGTCGGCGACGACGTCTACGTCGGCCGCGGCTCCTGGCTGCAAACCCTGGAGGGGCCCGAGCGCGGGGGTGTCCTGGAGATCGGCGACGGAACGAGCATCGCCGGGCGATGCGTTCTCTCCGCGGCCCGTTCGGTCCGGCTCGGCCGCCGGGTGCTCCTGGCGAGCAATGTCTACATCTCGGATCACATACACGCCTACGACGACCCCGCCCGGGCGGTGCTCGACCAGGGGCTCGAGCGGCTTGAGCCGGTCGAGATCGGAGACGGTGCGTGGCTCGGCCAGAACGTCGTCGTCTGCCCGGGTGTGACGATCGGACGCGGCGCGGTGATCGGCGCGAACTCAGTCGTGCTCGGTGACGTGCCCGACTACTCCCTGGCCGTCGGCGTCCCGGCGACGGTGGTGCGGCGGTTCGGCGTCGAGCGACAGGCA
This sequence comes from Actinomycetota bacterium, assembly GCA_046735575.1. Taxonomy (GTDB): domain Bacteria; phylum Actinomycetota; class Thermoleophilia; order Gaiellales; family Gaiellaceae; genus GMQP-bins7. The sequence goes on along the minus strand of JBKPTS010000014.1, from coordinate 2,713 downwards.
GCGCTTTGAGATCGGTGCTCGTCCTCTCGTACTACTTCCCGCCGATCGGCGGCGCCGGCACCCAGCGCCCGACGGCCTTCGTCCGGCACCTGCCTCGGTTCGGCTACGAGCCGAACGTCGTCACAGGGCCGGGGACGGCGGACGGACGATGGACGCCGCGGGACGAGACGCTGCTCGCAGCCTTCCCGTCGACCACGCACGTGCTCCGCGTCCCTGGGCCCGAACCGGCGGGGAGCTCGGGCTGGCGCGGCCGCCTCGAGCGGAATTTCCCCCTCGACACGGCGTGGAAGCGCTGGTGGGTCGACGGCTCGATCGCAACGGGAAGAAGTCTTCGCCCGGATCTCATCTACGCCTGGATGTCGCCTTTTGAGTCGGCGCCTGCAGCGAGCCGCCTGGCGCTCGAGCTCGGCCGGCCGTGGGTCGCGGACCTTGGCGATCCCTGGGCCCTCGACGAGATGATGGTCTACGCGACGGGGCTGCACCGCAGACGCGAGGTGCGGGAGATGCGACGGGGGCTAGCGTCGGCCGCCGCGATCGTCATGAGCACCCCGGAGGCGGTCACGCGGGTAAGGGAGGCCTTTCCGGAGTTCAAGGACAAGCACGTAGTCGCGATCCCGAACGGCTTCGATCAGGCCGACTTCGATAGCCAGGTGACCGAACGCGACGACGGGATCTTCCGCATCGTCCACACCGGGTACTTCCATACCGAACTCGGGCTCCGCCAGCGTCGGAGCACGACTGCCCGCCGGATCCTGGGTGGCGCCGCCCCAGGCGTGGATTTCCTGACGCGCTCCCACGTGTACCTGCTCGAGGCGGTCGACAGGCTCATGGCGCGGAATCCCGGGCTCGCGAGCAGGCTCGAGGTGCATTTCGCAGGCGTCCTCTCGGACGTCGACCGCGAGATCGCGGAGCGCTCCCCGGTGGCGCGACTCCACGGTTACCTCTCACACGAGGACACGCTCGAGCTCATCCGCACCGCGAACCTCCTCTTCCTGCCCATGCAGAACCTGCCCGAGGGCCTGCGAGCCGGAATCGTCCCGGGCAAAACGTACGAGTACCTGGCCGCGAGACGGCCTATCCTGGCAGCCGTCCCCGACGGCGACGCCCGCGATCTCCTCGCCGAGGCAGGGGGTGCCCGGCTCTGCCGTCCGGACGACAGCGCCGGCATGGCGTCGGCGATCGACGCCGAGCTGGCTCGGTACGAGCAGGGAGCGCAGGCCGTCACTCCGGATCCGAAGATCGTCGAGCGGTATGAGTACCGTCGACTCTCGGCCCGGCTGGCCGAGGTTTTTGACCTCGTGCTGGAGCGCTCGGACAACGCCAAGCGCGCGGCCTGAGCCGCCGAAACCTAGCCGTTCGGTGAGTTGCCCCATTTCGGGGCGGTTTCCATCATGGTCGGAGAAAGGGAGGTTCGCCCACGCTGCGCGAAAACGAGGCCATCCGACGGCCGCAGGCGCTCGCTCTTGACGGCGTCACGCACGCGTATGGGCAGAAGCTCGCACTACGGGACGTCTCGCTCGCCGTCCCGCCCGGGGAGATCCACGCGCTGCTCGGGCCGAACGGCTCCGGCAAGACGACCCTGATCCGGACCCTCGCCGGCCTGCTGACACCGACTACGGGCGACGTCTCGGTCCTGTCGATGGACGCGACGCACTCGTCGAAGCGGATGCGCCGGCTCATCGGGTTCGTCCCGTCCGGCGACCGCAGCTTCTACCTGCGGATCTCCGGGCTCGAGAACCTCGTGTTTTTCGCACGCCTGCACGGGATGCGGCGGCGCGCTGCGACGACCCGCGCGTGCACCGTCCTCTCGCAGGTCGGGCTTGCCGAAGCCGGCTCGAAGAAGGTCGGCCTGTACTCGCACGGGATGCAAAAGCGGCTCTCGGTCGCCCGGGCGCTACTGGCCGACCCGCCGATCCTCCTCGTGGACGAGGCCACCCACGACCTCGATCCCGACGGCGCCCGCCGGGTCCGGAACCTCGTGGCGAACGCGGCGATGCGCGGCGCGGCGGTGGTCTGGGCGACGCAGCGCCTGGAGGAGATCGCCGGGTTCGCGAGCCGAGTGACCGTGCTGAACGAGGGGCGTGTCGGCTTCGCCGGCACGGTTCCCGAGCTGATCGCTCGGGCCGAGCCCAACCGTTACGTACTCCAGCTTCGCAACGGGGCGCGCGGGCCCGAGCTGCTCTCCACGCTGCAGCAGGCACTCGGGCCGCTCGGCTCCATCGAGGCCTCGGGTGAGGTGTTCGTGCTCGGCCTCGCCGACCGCGCGATTCTCGGCGACGCCCTGACGCGTTTCGCCGGAGCCGGTGTCGAGATCCTGTCGTGTCATCTGGAGCGGCCGCCGATCGAGGATGCGGTCGTCGCCCTCTCCGGAGGCGGACGCTGACCACCGCGGCGGCCACCGCGCGCCTCCAGCTCGTCACCGGCGAGCTGGTCAAGCTGCCTGCGTTCCTCCGCCGCGACTTCCTGGTCGCCTGGAGCTATCGGTTCGTGTTCGTCTCCGACCTGCTCAACCTCGGGCTGCAGACGCTGATGTTCTACTTCGTCGGGCTGATGGTTGTGCCGTCGAAGCTGCCGACCTTCGACGGGACCCGCGCGTCGTACATGGAGTTCACCGCGGTCGGGATCGGCGTGAGCGCGTTCTTGCTTCTCGGCCTCGGCCGGGTTGCACTCGCCGTTCGGGGCGAGCAGCTGATGGGCACGCTCGAGTCCATAC
>JBKPTS010000013.1:0-25151 GCA_046735575.1 Actinomycetota bacterium | reverse complement strand
AACTCAGCCGCCCCACATAGAACGGATCGTGACGAACGAGCGCAGGACCGCGCACGCAGCGAGCGACGGAGCCGCCCAGGTGGGACCCTTCAGGGGTGTTCGCGCGAGCGGAGCCCGTCGCGTCGGGCTCCGCTCTTGCGCACAATCACAGCCTGAAGGAGTTTCGGACGGCGGCTGGAAGGTGAGGCGGTCATGGGCCTCTCGCGTCTCCTCCCGCGCTCCGCGCAGGCGCCTCCCACCGTCGACGGCAACGGGAACGGCGCCTCGCACGAGGGCGACGAGACGGCCGGGCCCGGCCCCGAGCTGCACGCCGTGCCGTCCGAGTCCGCGCCGCCGGGGGCCGAGGAGCAGGTGATGGCGAGGGTCATCGCGTTCGCGAACCAGAAGGGCGGAGTGGCCAAGACGACGACGACCCTGAACCTCGGCGTCGCGCTCCGGGAGCTGGGGCACCGCATCCTGCTCATCGACCTCGACCCGCAGGGCAACCTGACGATGAGCCAGGGCATGAACCCGGACGCCATCGAGCGGTCGATGTTCGACGTTCTCGTCCACCGGGTGCCGATCTCGGACGTGATCGAGACCGTGGAGGTCGACATCGCGGTCGCGTCGATCGACCTCGCGGGCGCCGAGCTCGCGCTCTCCGCCCTCATCGGCCGCGAGCGGGCGCTCGAGAAGGCCCTCGTCGAGGTGCGCGACAAGTACGACTTCGTTCTCATCGACACGCCGCCGTCGCTCGGCCTCCTGACGATCAACGCCTTCGTCGCCGCGCAGGGGGTCATCGTCCCCGTGCAGTGCGAGTACCTCTCGCTGCGCGGGCTCGTCCAGCTCGAGAACACCCTCGCTATGGTGCGTGAGAACTTGAATCCGCACGTCCACGTGGAGGGGATCGTCCCGACGATGTACGACGGACGCACGCTGCACGCGCGGGAGGCGATCGAGATCCTCGAGGAGCATTTCGGCGACCTCGTCTACGAGACCCGCATCCGCAAGACCGTGCGCTACGCCGAGGCGCCCGTGAAGGGCAGCTCGGTGCTCCGGTACGACCCGTCCGGCCCCGCGGCCCAGGCCTACCGCGATCTCGCGAAGGAGGTGCTCGATGGCGCGAAAGCGCGCGAGCATGCGTGAGGGCCCGCTGGCGGAGCTCTTCCGCCGCACGGAGGCGGCGCAGCGCGCCCAGGAGGCCGACGAGGCGCCTGAGGAGCCGACGGTCGAGGCGGTCCCGGACCGGCGCGAGCTCGCGGCGCTCGAGGAGACGGTCGAGCACGTCCACGACTTCGTCGAGGCTCCCGCCGCGCCCGCGGAGCCGGAGCCGGCCCCCGAGCCGCGTCGCGTCGAGCCCGCGCCGGAGCAGGCGCCCGAGGCTGCGGCCGCCCGTGCCGCGGCGCGCTACTTCCAGACCATCCTCGAGCCGGCGCCGAGGCTCCATCGCGTCCCGCCTCCGAAGGGCGCCGCCTACATTGCGGCGATCCGGGTGGTCGGGGTCGGTGGCGCGGGGCTGAACGCGATCCACCGCATGATCGACGCGGGCATCGCACAGGTCGACTTCGTCGCCGTCAACACGGACGTGCAGGCGCTGGCCATCTCGGACGCGCCCCTCAAGATCCACATCGGCGAGGGCGTGACGCACGGGCTCGGATCGGGCGCGGACCCCGAGGTCGGACGCCGTGCCGCGGAGGAGGCCGCCGACCAGCTCAAGGCGGCGCTGCGCGGCTCGGACATGGTTTTCGTCACCGCGGGCGAGGGCGGCGGCACCGGCACCGGGGCGGCGCCGGTCGTGGCGCGCATCGCGCGCGAGCTCGACGCGCTGACCGTCGGCATCGTGACGACGCCGTTCCGCTTCGAGGGCACCCGCCGCAGGACCGCGTCCGAGCGCGGCGTGGACGAGCTGCGCGCGGCGTGCGACACGCTCATCGTCATCCCGAACGACCGGCTCCTCGAGGTCCTCGACCGCTCGACCTCCATGGTGGACGCGTTCAAGATCGCCGACGACGTGCTGCGTCAGGGCGTGCAGGGGATCTGCGACCTGATCACGACCCCGGGCCTCATCAACCTCGACTTCGCGGACGTCCGCACGGTGATGCAGGACGCCGGCTCGGCGCTCATGGGCATCGGCTATGCGACGGGTGAAAACCGCGGGCAGGAGGCGGCCGAGCGCGCGCTGGGCTCGCCGCTCATCGACACCGAGATCGTGGGCGCCCGCGGGATCCTGCTCTCGATCGCGGGCGGCGACGACCTCTCGCTCTTCGAGGTGCACGAGGCCGCCGAGATCGTCCGCGGCTCGGCGACCGAGGACACGAACATCATCTTCGGCGCGACGGTCGACTCCCGGCTCACGGGCCAGGTGTGGGTGACGGTGGTCGCGACGGGCCTCGGCGGCACGCGCCGCCGCTCCGAGACGCCTCGCTTCGCGCGCTCGAGCGCCTCGGACGCCTCGCGGGAGACCGAGATCCCCGCCTTTCTGCGCACCGAATAGGGGCCTACCCTTCAGGGCATGAAGGGCGCGATCGCCGCCGGTCACCCGCTCACGGCAGCGACCGGCGCGGCCGTGCTCGAAGGGGGCGGCAACGCCGTCGACGCCTGCATCGCCGCCGCCTTCGCGGGGGCCGTGGCGGAAGGGCCGCTGACGGGGCCCGCCGGCGGAGGCTTCCTGCTGATCCACTCGGCAGGCGGCGAGACGACGCTCCTCGACTGCTTCTTCGCCGTGCCCGAGTCGCACGGAGGCGAGATGGAGGAAGTGGTCATCGACTTCGACGACGCCGGCACGCAGACGTTCCACGTGGGCGAGGCCTCGGTCGCCGTTCCCGGCCTCGTGGCGGGCCTCGAGGAGGCGCACCGTCGCTTCGGCTCGCGGCCGTGGGCGTCCCTCGTCGAGCCCTCGCTCGAGCTCGCGGAGCGCGGCTTCGCGCGCGACGCGGAGCGCGACTTCCTGCATCGCATCCTCGCCGCGATCCTGCTCAGGAGCGAGGCCGGGACGCGCGTCTACGGCGACCCCGAGCGGGTCGTCACCGGCGAGATCGTCCCTACGCTCGAACGCATACGCGACGTCGGCGCCGCGGCCGTCTCGGAGCTCCTCCCGGAGCTCGCCTCCGATCTCGCTGCGTACCGCGTGCTGGAGCGGGAGCCCCTGTCGGGGGAGATCGCCGGCGTCGACGTCCTGGCGACGCCTCCGCCGTCCCGGGGCGGGGCCGTCGCTCTCGAGGCCCTGGCCTCCCTCGCCGAGCAGGAGTCGTGGTCGCTGCACGGCGCCGCGTGCGCGGTCCGCGACGCGTACGGGCAGCCGGCGGTCGGGCCGCTGACGGGGACCACGCACATCTCGGTCGTGGACGCCGCCGGGGCGGCGGCGGCTCTCTCGTCGACGCTCGGCGCCGGCTCGGGAGTCTTTCGCGGCGGCACGCAGCTGAACAACATGCTCGGCGAGCTCGACGTCATCGGCCCCGGCCCGCACGCGCCCGGGGAGCGGCTCGCCAGCATGATGACGCCGACCATGCTGCTCTCCGGCGACGAGCCGCGGCTCGTGCTCGGAAGTGCGGGCTCGGTTCGGCTGGCCGGCGCCATCGCGCAGGTCGCCTGGCGGGTGCTTTCGGGCGAACCGGTGGACACGGCCATCGAGGCGCCGCGCATCCACGTCGAGGGATCGCGGCTCCATCTCGAGGGCGGGTGGCCCGGCGATCTGGTCGAAGCGCTTCCGGAGTCGTGGGAGGTCGTGCGCTGGGGCGATCGCAACCTCTTCTTCGGAGGAGTCTCGGCGGTCGAGCGGCGCGCGGACGGCCTGCTGGCGGCGGCCGGCGATCCCCGGCGCGGTGGGGTCGGGCTCGTCGTCGAATGATCCGCGTGCGCCGGGCGGAGCCCGAGGACGCCGCCCAGCTCGTCGCGCTCGCCGAGGAGGTCGGGGGCGAGGAGGGCCGCTGGATCCTCACGAGCTCGAGCTGGCGCTCGGTCGCCGACGAGCGCCGCTACCTGAAGGCGGTGCAGCGGCACTCCGACGCCGCGGTGTTCGTCGTCGAGGACGGCGGCCGCATCGTCGGCCGCCTGTCGCTCGCCCGCGATCCACACCCTTCGAGCCACCACGTCGCCGACCTCGGGCTGATGGTCGCGGCCGACCACCGCAGGCGCGGGATCGGCAAGGTCCTGCTCGAGGAGGCGGTTCGCTGGGCCCGCGAGGCGGACGTCCGCAAGCTCGAGCTGCACGTCTTTCCGTGGAACGGCCCGGCGCTGCGCCTGTACGAGTCGTTCGGCTTCGAGCGCGAGGGCCTGCGCCGGGAGCACTACGCTCGCGACGGAGAGTACGTCGACGCGATCCTGATGGCGTACCGCGTTGAGCGGAGCCCGGGCTAGAAGCGCCCGGGGGCCCGCGCCGGAGTCTCCTGGCGGCGCACGGGCACGGGCCGTGGAACCGGCTCGACCACGATGCTGTGCAGGAGCCGCAGGGTGAGCTGCTCGCGCCGGCCGGGGCTGTGCCGCCGGACGAGCCGGAAGAGGTATCGGAAAGGCCGCAGCATGGATTGTCCTCCTGGTCGTTAGGTTTCGGCGCCGCCGCGAATCGGGACGACCTGGCCGAGGGCCTCGGGCTCGGGCTCGGCGGGCGTTCCAGCCTCAGGTGAGAGGCCGCTCTCCAGCCGCTGCAGCCGCCACTCGAGGCGGGCCGCGAGTCGTTCGAGCTGGACGAGCACCGCTTCCCGGTTCTCGCGCGCAGCCGCCTCCGCGTGCTGCATGCGGAGCTCGAGGGCGCGCAGCTCGACGCGGAACCTGCCGTCTCCGGGCACCGACGTCGGCCCGGCGTGCGGGGCCTTGGCGGCGGCCTCGGCCGCGTCGAGCCGAGCGGACAGCGCCTCGACCTGTCCCTCGAGCTCGCGCGAATCGCCGTCCGCGAGCTGCCTCTCCGCAGACGAGAGCCGTCCGGCCAGCGCCTCGAGCGAGGCGCGGATGCTCGCGACCGCGTTGTCCGCGGTGCGCGCTGCCTGCAGCATGGCTCCGCGCTCGGACTCGATGGCGTCGATCCGGTCGGCGAACGCCGTGAGCAGGCGCTCGAGCTCCGCGTCCTGCGACGGAGGGATGGGCGGTTCGAGCTCCGGAAGCGCGTCGAGCCGCGCTGCGAGCACCTCCACGTCCTGCTTCGTCGGCGTGTCCGACACGGCCTGCACGAGCGCGTCCAGCTGCTCCTGCACGCGGACCGACCCCTCGGTCCAGGCTTCGCCGCCGCGCCGGACCTCCCGCGCGGCCGTCTCGGCCGCCTGCTCGACGGCGTCGAGCCGGAGCCTCGTGGAGGCGAGGCGCTCGGCGATCCCGGCCGCCTGCGCGGCGCTTTCCGCGGACCGCTCGCCGGCGGCCCGCTCGGCCTCGTCGAGTCGACGGGCGAGCGCCCGGAGCTCAGCTCCGAAGGGCTCGAGCCTCCCTTCGAGGTCCTGGACGGGCCGATCCCGCTGCACGGCGAGCTCCTGCTCGACCTCTCGGAGCGCCTCCTCGAGCCGCGGCTCGATCTCCTCGAGCCGTTCCAGCCGTCCCGCCAGCGCCGCCAGCGGCTCCTCGAGGTCCCGCTTCGCGGGCGCCTCCGACAAGGCCTGCGCGAGCACGTTCAGCTGCTCCTGCAGGCGAGCCTCGTCTCCCTTCCCGGCCTCGCCCGCGCGCCGCGCCTCCGCCGCCGCCGTCTCGGCAGCTCGCTCGGCGCCCTCGAGCCGCAGGTCGGCGGCCGCGAGGCGGCGCTCGACGTCGGAGATCCGATCGAGCTCGCGCTCGAGCCGCTCGGTCGCCGCGGCGTCGGCGTCGTGCGCTCGCGCGGCGATCGTCTCGAGCTGCCCGAGGAGCGGAGCCAGCCGCTCGTCGAGCTCCGCCGGAGAGACCGACCGAGGGAGTTCCTCGCGCACTTCCCGCACCGCGGACTCGACGCGGGCGGCCGTCTCCTCGAGATGGCGCTTGAGCGCCGCGAGCTCGAGCTCGTTCGCCGCGAAGTCCCGGGACGCGCCGTCGATCTTCGCCGTCACCTCCGCTACACGCGCCTGCAGGCGCTCGTCGAGCGACTGCAGCCGCGACTCGAGCTGCGTCTCGGCCTCCCGTTGCGCCGCCGTGACTTCCTGTAGCCGTGCCTGCAGCTCGACGTCCTGGATGCCGCCATGGTCGCGCCGGACCTCGGCGGCGAGCTGCGCGAGCTGCACGCCGACGTCGTCGAGCGAGCGCCGGAGCGCGACGACCTCGCCCTCGCGTCCGGCGAGCCCGGCCGCGGTGGACGCGACGGTCGTGGCGAGCGTGTCCACGCGCTCGCCGACGTAGTCGATCTTCGCGCGCAGGTCGGCGACGTCCGCGTCGGACCCTCTCGACCGCTTGCCGGAGAGCTCGGCGACCGCGCGCCGCAGCTCCTCGAGAGCGGGCGCGTCACCGCTCGAGGCGTTCTCGCGGATCGCCGCCTCGAGCTTCGCGCTCGCCTGCTCGAGCTCCCGCCGGAGGCTCGCGAGCTCGCCCTCGGACGCGGCATGGGCCGCAGCGGCCGTGTTGACCGTGGACGAGAGCGTCGCCACGCGGTCGGCAAGCACGTCGACGCGGTCGGTCAGCCGCTCCTCGAACTTGGGGTCGCGTTTGGACCACGCCTCGAGCGCCCGGCGGAGCTCCTTCAGCGTCTTCTCGTCGCCGGCGACGGTCGTCGCGCGAATCTGGGCATCGAGCTCCTGGATCCACCCCGCGAGGGCTTCGATCCGCTCGCCCACGTGCTCTTCCCTGCCGCGCGCGGCGCCGCTGTCCGGCGAGCTATCGAGTGTCGGGTGCACCGGCGGTCCGGCTCGGGAGGCGTCGCTCGCCGCAGGAGCAGTCACCCGTGGGCTCGAGCGTGCCGCGGCGCGAAGACGCCAGCCGCCCGGAGTCCGCAAGAGAGGTCGACATGCTCACGACCGCGTATCGGTGCAAAGAGCGGGCTTCTCGCTCACCCGCGAGAGGGACTTGCCTGCAGTCGACGCGGCCTAGCGACCGCCCTCCCAGCCGAGGACGGCCAGCCGCTGCTCGCGCGTCTGCGGGCACCCGAGGCCTCGGGTCTCGGCGATCCGCTCGAGCGCGCGCTTCGGCTCGGCGCCATGGCGGACGAGCCAGCAGCCGACGACGACGCCCGTGCGGCCGCACCCGGCCCAGCAGTGCACGTACACGATGCCGCCCGCGCGGAGCTCGGAGTCGATCAGGTCGAGCGCGACGAGGATCTGCTCTTCGCTCGGCACCGTGAAATCGCGCACCGGCACTCGCACGTGCCGCGCGCCGTCACCCAGGAGGCCGTCGTAGGGGGCGAGCTCGCCCGGCTCGGTCAGGTCGAGGAAGAGCGTGACTCCGAGCCCGAGGAGCGTTCCCACCTCGCTCTCCGCCGCCCCGGAGCTCCACGCGCACGGATGCCGGCCGGCGAGCAGCCGATCCTGCTCGATCCACGTCGGCGGGCGCACGCGCGGAGTCTGCCCGCTCGCCGGCCCGGAGCCGGCACGCAAGTACTAGGCCGCGTCGCCCTGCCAGAGCGCGTCGGCGAGCCGGCGCCACTCGTCTCTCAGGTCGGCGCGGCCGCTGCGCTGCTGCAGCTCCCAGTACGTGCGCACGAGGGCACCCAGGTCCGGCGGCTCGTGCTCCTCGCGGCTCACCTCGAGCATGCGGAGGTACCAGCTGTCCCCGTCCAGCCCGAGCTCGGCGGCGAGAGCGAGCGCGTGGTCGCGAAGCTCCGTCGCCTGGGTTCCGAGCGGGTTCATGCCGGTCTCATCGGCACGGCGCGTCCTCGTATTGAGAAACTTCCACCCGGAGGAGTGAGGGCCGTTCTCAGCAGAGGAAACACGTCAGGACCCCTCACTAGCATCCGCGTCCCGTGAGCTCGCCGTTCGTCCATCTCCACGTCCACTCCGAGTACTCGATCCTCGACGGCGCGTGCCGCATCCCGGCGCTCGTGGAGAAGGCGGCACGGCTCGAGATGCCGGCGGTCGCGCTCACCGACCACGGCTCGCTCGCCGGGATGGTCGAGCTCTACCGCGAGGCGCGGGAGCGCGGCGTGAAGCCGATCATCGGCTGCGAGGTCTACGTCGCGGAGGACCGTCTCGCGCAGTCGAAGGGGTACGCGCACCTGACGCTTCTCGCAGAGTCGAACGAAGGCCGTGCCAACCTGATCAAGCTCTGCTCGCTCGGATACCTCGAGGGCTACTACTACAAGCCGCGGGTCGACTGGGAGCTGCTCGAGCGCTACTCGAAGGGGCTCGTCGCCCTCTCGGGCTGCCTCTCGGGCCGCGTCTCGCGGGCGCTCGTCGAGGGCCGCGAGCAGGACGCCCGGGCCGACCTCGACCGACTGGCTCAGATCTTCGGCCGCGACTCGACCTACGTCGAGATCCAGAACGCCGGGGTCTCCGAGCAGGAGCGCATCAATCCGCGGCTCGTGGCGCTCGCGGAGGAGGCGGGGCTACCGCTCGTCGCGACGGGCGACGTCCACTACCTCGACGCCGAGGACGCGTACTCGCACGAGGCGCTGCTCTGCATCCAGTCGGGCGACACGCTCAAGAACCCGGAGCACTGGCGCTTCGACACCAACGAGTTCTTCTTCAAGACGCCGGACGAGATGGCGAAGGACTTCCCGGGCCTCGAGCCGGCACTGGCGCGGACGCTCGAGGTGGCGGAGCGCTGCAACGTGGAGCTCGAGCTCGGGCGGATCCTGCTGCCGACCTTCCCCGTGCCCGAGGGCCGCGACGCGTTCGACTACCTCGTCGAGCTGTGCGAGAAGGGGCTCGCCAAGCGCTACGGGAAGGCGACGCCGGAGCTCCAGGAGCGTCTCCGCTTCGAGCTCAAGACGATCCGCGAGATGGGCTTCGCCGACTACTTCCTCATCGTCTGGGACTTCATCCGCTTCGCGAAGACGAACGGCGTCTCGGTCGGGCCCGGCCGGGGCTCGTCCGCAGGCTCGCTCGCCGCCTACTGCCTCGAGATCACGGACGTCGATCCCATCCGCTACGGGCTCCTCTTCGAGCGCTTCCTGAACCCGGCCCGCAAGGATCTGCCGGACATGGACATCGACTTCTCGGTCGCCGGTCGCGACCGCGTCATCAACTACGTGGCGGAGAAGTACGGGCGCGACCGCGTGGCGCAGATCATCACCTTCTCCACGATGGCGGCGCGGGCCGCGATTCGCGACGCCGGGCGGGTGCTCGACATCCCCTACGGCGTCGTCGACCGCATCGCCAAGCTCGTGCCCGAAGGGCCGGGACAGACCCTCGACCAGTCGCTGAAGGCGGGCGCGGAGCTCCGGCAGGCGGTCGACTCCGACCCGGTGGCGAAGGAGATCGTCGAGCTCGCGACGCCGCTCGAGGGGCTCACCCGCGCCGACTCGATCCACGCGGCGGGGGTCGTCATCGGCGCTCAGCCGCTGATCGAGGTCGTGCCGCTGCAGCAGAAGGGCGCGGACCAGGAGGTCGTCACCCAGCTCGGGATGTGGGACGTCGTCGAGCTCGGCCTGCTGAAGATGGACTTCCTCGGGCTCCGCAACCTGGACGTGATCGACAAGGCCGTCGAGCTCGTCTCCTCGTCGGGCCGCAGCCTCGAGATCGGCTCGATCCCCCTGGACGACGCGAAGACGTACGAGATGCTCGCGCGGGGGGACTCCATCGGCGTCTTCCAGTTCGAGTCCTCCGGCATGCGCGACGCGCTGCGGCAGGTGAAGCCCACGGAGTTCGAGGACCTGATCGCGCTCGTCGCCCTCTACCGGCCGGGGCCGATGTCGTACATCCCCACCTACGCCGCCCGCAAGAACGGCCGCGAGCAGGTGACGTTCCTCGACCCGAGGCTCGAGCCGCTGACGAGCCCGACCTACGCGATCTGCATCTACCAGGAGCAGTACATGGAGATCGCGAAGCAGCTCGCCGGCTTCACGCCCGCGAAGGCCGAGACGCTGCGCAAGGCGATCGGCAAGAAGATCCACTCGCTCATGGCCTCGCTCAAGGACGAGTTCCTCTCGGGGTGCGCGGAGAACGGGGTCTCGGCGGCCGTGGCGCAGCAGCTCTGGAAGGACATGGAGCAGTCGCAGGACTACTCGTTCAACAAGGCGCATGCCGCGTGCTACGCGCTCATCGCGTACCGCACGGCCTGGCTCAAGGCGAACCATCCGCACGAGTACATGGCGGCGCTCATCTCCTCCGTCATGAACACCAAGGACCGCGTGCCGTTCTACGTGAACGCCTGCCACGAGCTCGGGATCGAGGTGCTGCCGCCGGACGTCAATTCCTCCCAGACCGACTTCGCGATCATCGACGGGAAGATCCGCTTCGGGCTGAACGCGGTCAAGAACGTGGGCGAGGCGGCGGCGGACGCGATCGTGCGGAAGCGCGCCGAGGGCGAGTTCGGCACGATCTGGGAGTTCGCGGAGCGCGTCGACCCGCAGCTCGTGAACAAGCGGGCGCTCGAGTCGCTCGTCAAGTGCGGCGCGCTCGACTCGACGGGCGCGACGCGGATGGGGATGCTCGCGGCCCTCGACCAGGTGCTGGCCTTCGGCCAGAAGCAGGCCGCGGACCGGCTCGCCGGGCAGGCGTCGATCTTCGACGGCGGCTTCGGCGAGGCGGAGCCCACCCTCGGGCGCCACCATCCGCACCTCATCGCGGGCGAGTTCGACGAGCGCGAGCTCCTGCGGCTGGAGAAGGAGACGCTCGGCCTCTACGTCTCCGAGCACCCGCTCGAGAGGGTGCGGGAGGCGCTGCGGCGGAAGACGGACTGTCAGCTCGCCGAGCTGGAAAGGCGTCGCGACGGCGAGATCGTCACCGTCGGCGGCATCGTCTCGGGCCTCAAGCAGGTGACGACGAAGCGGGGTGAGCCGATGATCTTCGCGACCCTCGACGACCCGAGCGGGAGCGCCGAGGTGGTCGTCTTCAACTCCACGTACGCCGCGGCGCGCGACCACCTGGAGGAGGACCGGATCCTCGTCGTGAAGGGGCGGGTCGACCACAAGCAGGCGGGGGAGACGAAGCTCGTGGCGCTCGAGGTGAGCCTCTTCGAGGCAGTGCCCGAGAGGCGCGAGGTGCGCCTGCGAATCGACGCGCGCGAGGCGCCCGCGGGGTTGATCCGCGAGCTCGCCGCGCTCGTCAAGGACTTTCCCGGAGACGCGCCCGTGTACCTCGCGCTCGAGACCTCGCTCGGCGAGCGGACGCTCGCGCTCGGGCCCGGCTACCGGGTCAAGCCCGACCCCGACTTCTTCGCAGAGGTGCGCTCGCTCCTCGGCGAGGCGGCGCTCGCCTGATCGCTAGCTGATCCCGTCGCTCGTCAGGCGCTTGCCCACGGTCGAAAGGACCTTGAGCGCGATCGTCGGCATCCACTCGACGACCCGGCGAAACGCACGGTCGGTGATCACGAGCACGCGGATCGGCGACGTCGCGGTCACGGTCGCCGTCCGCGGCGTTTCCGTCAGCAGGGCGATCTCTCCGAACCAGTCGCCGGCGCCGAGCTCCGCGATCTTTCGCCCCTTGCGGCTCACGCGGACCGAGCCGTCGAGCAGGATGAAGAACTCCCGGCCCGGACGGCCTTCGCGCACGAGCGTGCGGCCCTCGCGCAGGTCGAGCTCGTCGGCGACGAGCGCGAGCTCGCGGAGCTCGGCCTTCGAGCACCCCGCGAAGAGCGGCACCTTCCTCAGGAGCTCGATCTTCGCGTTGCGAGGCAGCGCCACGCGGGGATCCTAAACGGCTTCGACGGGCGGCGGTTGTTGACGCCTCGAGTGCGCTGTGATTCGATCTTCTGCTGGCGGCGTCCCCAGAGTCCGGGCTCCGCGCAAGTCAATCCTGCGGAAACTGGGAGGGGCCTGGGATGCAACCTCGTTCATGGACACGCGTGCTCTTCGGCACGACGCTCGCGGCGGTCTTCGCCGCGGCGCTCTTCGGATACGTCGCGGGCTCCGCGCCCGCAGGGAACCGAGACCCGTCGACATTCGACTTCAAGGCCGATCCGGGGCCGAGTTCGATCACCTTCGGGAAGAACGTCGCCTACAAGGCGCAGTTCTCGAACACGTCGAAAAGCAACTGGGTGCACGTCGTCCTGAGCCAGAGCCGTCCCTATGCGCTGCTCAGCGACGGCTCGAAGCTGTACGCGAATCTCGTGTACTCGAGCTGCGAGCCCACGCCGAGCTCGCCGCCCGCCGTGACGGGCACGACCTACTCGTGTCCGGAGATCGCCTCTTTGCCCGCGGGCTCACCGTTGCAGAACGTGACGCTCGTCTGGCAGAGCGGGCTGCTGCCCGCCGGAGCCACCTGCGGCTCGCCGTGCCAGCTCACGACCACCGCGACCTTCGCCCTCAAGGAGAGCAACACCGGCACCAACGACACGTTCGCGAAGGGGCCGATCCTCACCAGCCTCTTCGACGTCCCCGACAAGGCGAACGCCGGCGGCTATCCGATCGCCAGGTGCACGAACGCGTCCGCGGCTCCCACCTTGACGACCAATCTCGCGGTCGGCGCCGACAACCCGGTGGCCACCAAGGTCTGCGAGCCCACGCTGCCGGCGGACAACACGCTCAACCCCGGCTTGACGACGACCATCACGGAGCGAACGGCTCTCCCGAGCGAGTCGAACGGGACGACGCAGGTCTCTGTGATCTGCATCGCCGACGTGGGCCTGACGTGCCCGGGCACGCCGTTCAACTTCGCGACGAACGGCGGGACGCTCGCGACGTTCATCTTCATCTACGACATGCGGACGTACGGCAAGCTCACGAAGATGTACGACGACAATATGCTCGTGTCGACGAGCCCGACAGCGGACCCGAACTGCCAGTTCAGCTACGACAACCCGAACAAGCTCGCCATCGCCACCTGCCACAGCTCGACCAACGGCAGCTGGAAGGGCGGCTGATCAGACGGACGTCGGCTGGGGAGCCTCCGCGGGCTCCCCGGCCAGACGCCTGACCGCTTCCACGAGCACCGGGCTCCCCTTCCGCTCGGCGACCTCGCGCGCGGTCCGCAGTGTCGCCTGCAGCTCGGCGCCGTTTCCCGCGAGGCGCTGAACCTCGGCGAGGTCGAGCAGGGCGCCGTACTGGAGGATCGAGGCGTCCGTCGCCTCGAGCAGCGAGAGCGCCTCGCGCACGAGCGTCTCCGCCTGTCCGTAAGCGCCCTGGAGCGCGAGCACCTTCGATCGCACGCAGCGCCAGAGCGCCTGCGCCTCGAGGTCGTCTTCCGACGCCAGCTCCTGCGTCCTCACCGCGAGCTCGTCGATCTCGCCGTGTCGGCCCAGCGAGTAGAGCGTCTGCGCGAGCAGGCCGGCCACGGTGGAGAGCAGGAACTTCTCGCCCATCTGGTCGAGCTGCTCGTACGAGCTGCGCAGCCTGCGCTCGGCTAGGTCGAGCTCCTCCGCGAGCATCTCGACGCGCCATGCCTCCATGCCGAGCGAGGCGATCTCGGCGTGGAGTCCTAGCTCCTGCAGGAGCGCATCGGCCCGGGCGAGGTCGGCGCGCGCCTGCTCGAACGAGCCCTCGAGCGCCCGCAGGCACGCGAGCTGGCCCAGCACCACGGCTTCCGCGCTCCGGTCGCGGGAGACCCGCTCGACGAGCTCCTCGGAGCGGGCGATCCCCTCGCGCACGGGGACAGGACCGAGGAGGGCGGCCACGGGATACGCCGTCGCGATCCGCGCCTGCTGCCTCGTGTCCCCCGCCCGGCACGCGTGCTCGAAGGCACGCTCGGCGGCCTGCGCCGCGTCACCGTAGCGGCACGCCGTCCCGTGCGCCCACGTCAGGAGCCGCCACGCTTTCGTCAGCCCCGCCTCGTCCTTCTCCTGCTCGAAGATCGCGATCGCCTCGGCGGTCTCGCGCTCGACCCGCTCCCGCCAGTTCGCGGGTGCTCCCGTGCGCAGCTGGACGAGGAGGTGCACGAGAATGGCCTTCGCCCGGACGCTGCGGAGCTCGGGGCGCTCGGCGGCGGTGACCGCCTCCCGCAAGACCACCTGCGCCTCCTCGAACCGGCCCGCCTGCAGGAGCGCCTCCCCGAGGTCGGGCAGGAGCTCGATCCGCCGGGTGTCGTAGTCGGCCAACAGGGCGGCCGCCCGGCCGAAGAGATTCGCCGCCGCCGCGGAGTCGCCGCGCTCGAACGCACGCTCCGCGGCGGAGGCCAGCCGCCGGGCGCCGTCCCGGCCGAGCTCCCGTCCGTGCTCGTCGATCGGGCCGAGCTCGGAGAGATAACGGTACGCCTGCTCGAGGTGGTAGCCCAGGATCTCCTCGTACTCCGTCTCGCGGCCGCGTTCGCGATTGACGACGTCGGCCCAGTCGACGAATTGCTCGTGGAACGTGGCTCGAGCCCGCTTGAGCAGGCCGTTGTAGGCGGCGTCGCGGATGAGGACGTGGCTGAAGCGGAAGCGCTCCTCGTCGAGCGCCGACAGGTCGGGCCGAACGAGCTCCTTTTGCGTCACGCTCGAGAGGTGGTCGTGCACGTGCGCCCGTGCCGACTCGGGGACGAGGGCCTCGACCGCCGGCTCCGGGAAGACGTGCCCGATGACCGCTGCCGGCTCGACGACCGAGCGCTCGTCGACGGTGAGCCCGTCGAGGCGGGCTGCGAGCAACGCCTGGATCGTCGGCGGCACCGAGAGGTCGGCGAGGTCGGAGGCGGCCGCCCAGTGGCCCTCCTCGAAGCGGAGCATCCCCGTGTCGACGAGCATCGAGAGCATCTGCTCGACGAAGAGCGGGTTCCCGTCGGCGGCGGACAAGATGCGCTGCCTCGCCGTCTCGGCCATCCCCGCCTCGCCGAGCAGGTTGTCCACGACGACCTCCATGTCCGCGCTCGTGAGGGGCTGGAGCACGATGCGCGTGGCGCGCGCGCGGTCCGCCCAGTCCGGACGGCGCTCGAGGAGATCGTGCCGCGCCGGGCAGAGGAGGAGCAGCGGCGCGTCCTCGGTCTCGCCGAGCAGATGCTCGATGAGCTCGAGGAACGTGGGCTCGGCCCAGTGGATGTCGTCGAAGACCACGACCAGCGGCGTCTCCCTCGCGAGGGCCTCGAAGAGCTTGCGCGCTCCCCAGAAGAGCTCCTCCAGCGAGAACTGCTCGGTGCCGAGGCCGACCGCCGCCGCGACACGGTCGGCGACCTCGTCGTTCCCCTCGCCGGCGAGGGCGCGGAGCTTCGCGAGCGCGGCGTCCGGCGTGTCGTCCTCGCGGATCGCTGCCGCGTCCCGGACCGCCTCGACGAGCGGCCAGAACGTGATGCCCTCCCCGTAGGACAGGCAGCGTCCGTGCAGGATCCGCGCGCGGCCCCTGACGAGGTGCAAGAACTCGTCGTGCAGGCGTGACTTGCCCACGCCCGCGTCGCCGATCACCGTGGCGAGCCTCGGCGCGCGCTCGTCCACCGCCTCCGTGAACAGCGACACGAGAGCCCCGAGCTCCTCGTTGCGGCCGATCATCGGCGTGTCGCGGCGGCGCGTCCAGCCTTCGCCCATCTCGGCGACCGAGAGCAAACGGTAGGCGGGCACCCGCTCCGCCTTGCCCTTGAGCTCGAGCGGCTCGACCGGCTCGACCTCGACCGCGTCGCGCACGAGCCGGTAGGTCAGCTCCCCGAGGAGCACCTCCCGCTCGCCTGCCGCCTGCTCGAGCCGCGCCGCGACGTTGACCGTGTCTCCAGTGACGAGGCGCTGCCCGCTCGACGGATCGCCGGCGACGACCTCGCCCGTGTTGACGCCGGTGCGGTTCGCGAGCCGAACCCCGTACAGCCGGTCGAGCTCGTCGTTCAGATCGGCGAGCGCGCGCTGCATCCCGTACGCCGCCCGAACGGCGCGGAGGGCGTCGTCCTCGTGCAGCTTCGGGAGCCCGAAGACCGCCATGACCGCGTCGCCGATGTACTTCTCGACCGCGCCGCCGTGGCGCTCGAGCTCCTCGCGCATGCCGTCGAAGTAGCGGGACATGACCTCCCGCACCGCCTCGGAGTCGAGCCGCTCGGCCATGGCCGTCGAGCCCTTGAGATCGGAGAAGACGATCGTCACGACCTTGCGGACCTCCTGCGCCGGAGCGGCCGCGGCGAGCGGGGCGCCGCAGGCGAGGCAGAACTTCGCGATGTCCGGGTTGTCCGTCCCGCACTGCGCGCAGACCGGCATCGCGGGAGTGTGCCTGCCTGCGCGGAAACCGGCCAGGCCGCAGCGCTGGAGCGACCCGGCCGGCGGACTCACGAACCGTTTACGCGCGCGCAACCGAATCCCCCCAGAAAGGGGAAGTCCGGTACGTCCTAGTGGACGAATAGGGAGGAGCAACTCCCCCACTGCGGAAGGGTGGAACGAGATGTCTGCGGTTGAGCTCGAACTTCTGAACGTCACCGAGATCGAACGGGTCGAGAACTGGCGGCACGACGCCCTCGAGCGGGCCGGCTACGACTCCGAGAGCGCCATCGTCCTCGCCGCGTGCCACGACGTCGATCTCCACGAGGCGGTCGACCTGCTCGCACGCGGCTGCTCCGTCGATCTCGCGCTCCAGATTCTCCTGTAGCACCGGGGTCGGGCCTCGAGCGCTGTTCCCTCAGCGCAGCGTTTGAGGCCCGATTCCATGACAGGGGAACCATGTTTCCCCCGCCTGCCGCCTTCTTCTCGTCGGTGTGTCCGCCGGCCGAGCTTGGCCTCTCGGGCGAGTGAATCGCTCGTCGGCCGCGGAATCGTGACGCACGAACGACGGCTCCGAGGCGACGTGGCGGTGGTTCAGAGCAGCATTCTGCGCAGTTCCTCACACCCTGGCCCGTGGCCGTCGGCACAATGCGCGGTCGCGTGACGCTTCTCGCCTCCATCCCCTCGCCTGGCTCGAGCACCGTCGACTTCGGCCCGTTCTCCATCCACTTCTACGGGCTGACGCTCCTCGTCGCGATCGCCGCCGCAGTGGGCATCGCCGGGCTGCGCTGGACGAGGCGCGGGGGGGACTGGGACCTCATCTTCCGGGTCGCCGTGTGGGGCGTCGCCTTCGGGATCATCGGCGCCCGCCTCTACCACGTGATCACGAGCTGGAACGAGCTGCCCGACCACTGGTGGGGACCTTTCGCCATCTGGAAGGGCGGCCTCGGCGTGTGGGGAGGAATCCTGCTCGGGACGGTCGTCGGCATGATCGTCGCGAAGCGCTCGGGCGCGAACGTCGCCGTTCTCGCCGACTGCGCGGCGCCGGCTCTCCTCGTCGCGCAGGCGATCGGGCGCGTCGGGAACTGGTGGAACCAGGAGCTCTTCGGCAAGCCGACGAGCCTTCCCTGGGGCCTCGAGATCTCGCCCGAGAACCGTCCGCTGCGCTACATCACCGACACGACCTTCCATCCGACGTTCCTCTACGAGGCGCTCTGGTGCCTCGCGGCGGCCGGCGTCCTGCTCCTGGTGGAGCGCCGCTTCCGTATCCGTCCGGGCGGCCTCTTCGCCCTCTACGTGCTGCTCTACAGCCTCGGGCGGGTCTGGATCGAGACGCTGCGCATCGACCCCTCGCACGAGATCGCCGGCGTGCGCGTGAACGTCTACGTCGCGATTCTCGCGATCGTCCTCTCGGCCGCGTTCTTCGTCTGGTGGCAGCGGGGCTGGGACCGGGGCACGGCCGCTCCGCCCAAGTCGGAGACGATGGCCATCCCGCGCCAGCGCGCGCGCGGCACCTAGCAGTCACCTCGGGCGCGACGGGAACGTTTCGGCAGCCGCCGGTGTAGAACGGGGCGGTGGAGGGCCGGCCGCCGGATGACGCGGCGCTCGCGGAGCGCGCCAAGCGCGGCGACGTGCGCGCCTTCGAGGAGCTCGTGCGCATGCACCAGGACATCGCCTTCAGGACCGCCTTCCTCTTCACGCGCTCGGCCGCCGACGCCGAGGACGCGGCGCAGGACGCGTTCGTGAAGGCGTGGAGGGCGCTGCCGAGGTTTCGCTCCGGCGCGCCGTTCAAGCCGTGGCTCCTGCGGATCGTCGCGAACGAGGCCCGGAATCGCCGGCGGTCGGCCGGACGACGTGCGGAGCTGACGCTCCGCGCCGCCGCGGCGCAGCCTTCGGGAGACGCGGCCCCGTCTCCCGAGGCGGCCGCGCTCGACCGCGGCCGGCGCGACGAGCTCCTCCGGCACGTCCAGTCGTTGGCGGAGCGCGACCGTGACGTCATCGCGTGCCGCTATTTCCTCGAGCTGTCCGAGCAGGAGACGGCTGCGGTGCTCGGGGTCCGAGTGGGAACGGTGAAGTCGCGGACAGCCCGCGCGCTCGCCCGGCTCCAGGCGGAGGTCGAGCCGTGAACGAGCTCGAGCGCTCTCTCGTGCTCCTGGGCCGGGAGCTCGACGTCCCCGACGCCCCGGATCTCGTGCCGGCCGTGCTGGCTCGTGTGCGCCCCTCGCGGAGGGTGGTTCCCGTCCGTCGTTTCGCGCTTGCGCTCGCCCTCGTGCTCCTCGCGCTCCTGACAGCGGCGCTCGCGATCCCGAGCGCCCGCTCGGCGCTCCTACGGGCCCTCCACATCGGCGGGACCGAGATCGTGCGCGTCGACGAGCTGCCGCCGGTCGAGCCGCAGGAAAGCCTCGCTTCCGCGCTCGGGAGGCGGGTATCCCTCGCGGAGGCGCGACGTTTCGCGGGCTTCGAGGTGCGCGTGCTGGAAAGCAGGCCGGACCGCGTCTACGTGTCGGCGAACGGGACGGTCTGGTTCCTCTACGGAACGCCGGCACGGGTGCGGCTGCTCGTGGCGCAGACCCCGCACGAGAGCGTCGCCCGACAGTTCTTCGAGAAGCTCGTCGGGACCGGAAGTCGAGTCGAGGAGGTCACCGTCGACGGTGTCCAGGGGGCGTTCATCAGCGGCTCACCGCACGAGGTGATCCTGGTGGACGAGCACGGTGACCCCGTCGCCGAGACCGCTCGCCTTGCGCGCGACGTGCTCGTGTGGTCGAAGGGCGGCGTCGCGTACCGGCTCGAGGGCGACTTCACCCGCGACGAGGCGCTGCGGCTCGCGCGCTCGCTGCGCTGACCCCGGTCCGGGCGTCCGCCTCCGCGGCTAGCCTCCGCGCGTGCCCGCGAGCCCGGTCCGCGAGCTCGAGCTGGACCTCGACGCCTTCGAGGGGCCGTTCGACCTCCTCCTGACCCTGCTCCTCAAGGAGGCGCTCGAGCCACGCGAGGTCGACGTCGCCGGGATCGTGCTGGCCTTCCTCGAGCGCCTGTCGGAACGGGAGGAGCTCGACCTCGAGGCCTGCGGCGAGTTCCTCGTTCTCGTCTCCGCGCTCCTCGAGCTCAAGGCCCGGACGCTCTTCCCCGAGGAGGCTGCCGAGCTCGACGCGCTCGAGCCGGAGGAGGCGGCGGAAGAGCTGGCACGCCGGCTCGCCGAGTACCGGCGCATGAAGGAGGCCGCGGCCTGGCTCCTCGAGCGGCTCGGGAGCGAGAGCGACCGCTGGTTCCGGCTCGGCCCGGCCCCGCTCGCGCCGCAGCCCGAGCGCCGTCTCGCGAAACAGGATCCGGCGGCGCTCGCGGCCGCGCTGCGAGGGTTGGCGGCTCCCCCGCCGAACGTCTCCCTCAGCCACATGGCCCTCCGCTTCCCGCCCGTGTCGCAGTTCCTCGAGCGCTTCCGCAGGCTGCTCTCGCGGCGCGCGCGCTTCGACTTCGACTCCGAGGTCGCCGGGCTCTCGCGCGTCGAACAGGCCGTGGCCTTCCTCGCGCTGCTCGAGCTTCGCAAGGGCGGCGAGATCGCGTTGAGCCAGGCCGCTCCCTTCGCGCCCATCAGGGTCTCCGCCCCCCACGAGGAAAGGATCTCAGCGTGGACAGCACGCTCCGCCTGATCGTCTCGCATCCCGTCGATCGCCTCGCGCGCGCGATCGAGGCGCTCCTCGTCGTCGCCTCCGCGCCGCTGTCCGTCGCAGAGCTCGCGGAAGCGGCGGAGGACGAGCCGGAGCGGGTCGAGACGGCGCTCGGACTGCTACGCGAGCGCTTCTCGGAGGGGCGGAGCGGGATCGTCCTCGAGCAGGTCGCCGGCGGCTATGCGTTTCGCGCCTCGCGGGACGCGGCGGACGCCTGCGCGCGCCTCTTCGAGCGCCCCGTCGAGCGCGGGCTCTCGCAGGCGGCGCTCGAGACGCTCGCGATCGTCGCCTACCTGGGCCCCTGCTCCCGCCCGGAGATCGCCAGGATTCGCGGCGTCGCCGCCGACTCGGCGGTCGCGAGCCTGGTCGAGCGCGGGCTGATCGCCGAGGCCGGCCGCGAGCCCGGGACGGGGGGCGCCGTCCGCTACCGCACGACGCCGCTCTTCGAGCGCGTCTTCGCCCTGGAGAGCCTCGCCGCGCTCCCGCGGCTCGACGACCTGGGCGAGGGCGACGAGCTCCGCCGGCGGCTGCTGGACGTCGCCTCCGCGCGGGCCTCCTGACGCGCTCAGATCTGCCAGGCGCCGTCGCGGAGCACCGGGACGCTCGCGCCCTCGCGGGTGATCCCGTCCACCGCGAGCTCGGGCCTCCCGATCATGAAGTCGACGTGGATGCGGCTCTGGTTCACGCGAGCCAGATCCTCGGCGTCCTCGACCGGCGACTCGTACCCGTTGCCGAGGGCGATGTGCGTCGCCGCGTTCTCGTCGAGCAGCGTGTCGTAGAAGACGGTCTCGAGCGGGCCGATGCGGCCCTCGCGGTCGACGAGCGCGATCTCGCCGAGGCGTGAGGCGCCCTCGTCCTTGGCCGCGGCCGCGCGCAGGGCGTCCGCCCCCTCGTCCGCGTCGATCTTCACGGCCCGTCCCTGCTCGAACTCGACCCGGACCCCCGAGATCACGATCCCGGCGAGCTCGAGCGGCATGGTCGCGCTGACGTGGCCGTCGACCCTCGCGGGATCGGGAGTCGTGAAGAGCTCCTCGGTTGGCAGGTTCGGGTAGTGGCGGACGCCGTCGACGGTCGTGAAGTCGCCCGCGTGCCACGACGACGACGGGAGGAGGCCGATGGTGACGTCCGTGCCCGGGCCGAAGAGGCGCAGCGCGTCGAACCGGGCGTCGGTCATGCGTCGCGCGTTGTCCCGGAGCACGCGGATGCGCTCGGTCCACGCCGCCTGCGGGTCTTCCTCGTCGAGGCGGCAGACGTGCGCCACGGCTTCCCAGAGCCGCTCGTATGCCTCCTGCCGCTTGCTGCCTTGATACACGGCCTCCGCCCAGGCGTGCGTCGGCACGGGGACGATGCACCAGTTCGTGGTGCGCCGGTTGACGACCTCGCCGGACTGGGGGAGGTAGGGGAGGAGGTCGCGGCCGGCCCGCGCCGGATCGACGCCCACGAGCGCCTTCGGCGCGTGGGGGCCGGAGAGCGTGATCCGCGCGGCGTGCTCGTCGGACAGGTGCACGAGGCGTTCGGTGAGCCACGGTGGGACGTAGTCGAGAGTCTCCTCCGCAGCATGGAGGAGGCGCTCCCGCTTCAGCCATTGATCGAAGTAGAGGACGTCGACGTACTTCGCGCCCCGCTCGTAGGCGAGGCGGGCGACCCGGCGGGTCACCTCCTCCTTCCCGAGGTAGCTCGTGATCGCGACGAGCTGGCCGGGCTGGACGTTCGCCCCGAAGACCGCGAGCTCGGCGAGCTTCGCCGACCACTCCTCGATCCGACGCACCGCCGCACCCTACCCGCGAGCCGACGCGGCGTAGGCTCGACGGAGGCGCCATAGCGGAGGTGACGGCTTCGCCGGCGCCGGAGCGGGGAAGGCGTAGGCTCGACGGAGCCGCCATAGCGGAGGTGACGGCTTCGCCGGCGCCGGAGCGGGAGAATCGCCGCGTGCGGCTGAACGCGTACCTCGCCCGCTCGGGAATCGCCTCGCGGCGACGGTCCGACGAGCTGATCAAGGCGGGCCGGGTGCGCGTGAACGGGGCGCGCGCGCGGCTCGACACGACGGTCGGGGACGAGGACGTCGTCGAGGTCGACGGGCGGCGGGTGGCCGCGCAGCGCCTCGCCTACGTCCTCCTGCACAAGCCGGCCGGGATCGTGACGACGGCGCAGGACCCGCAGGGGCGTCCGACCGTCGTCGACCTCGTCGGCCATCCGCTGCGCGTGGTTCCCGTCGGCAGGCTGGACGCGGGCACCACCGGGGCGCTCCTGCTCACGAACGACGGGCCGCTCGCGCACCGGCTCGCGCATCCCCGCTACGGCGTGGAGAAGACGTACGTCGCAGACGTCGAGGGCGAGCCGTCCGACGCTTCGCTGCAGGCGCTCGCCGAGGGGGTCGAGCTCGAGGACGGCCCGACGGCGCCGGCGCAGGTCCAGCGCCTCGGTCCCTCGCGGGTCGAGCTCATGCTGCACGAGGGGCGCAAGCGCCAGGTGCGGAGGATGCTGGAGGCCGTGGGGCACCCCGTGCGCGGCCTGCACCGGTCCCTCTACGCCGGGCTCGGCGTCGACGACCTCGGGCCAGGCGAGTGGCGGGAGCTGACGGGGGACGAGGTGCAGGCGCTGCGCGCCCGTGCCGGCGGGCCGGGCTAGAGGCGGACGAACCCCATCCGCTCGTACATCCGCTCGAGGGTGGGAGCGGTGGTCTCGCGCGCCTTCTCGGCGCCGATCGCGAGCAGGCGCCCGAGCTCGCCCTCGTCCGCGCGCAGGTCCCGGTAGCGGTCCTGCACGGGAGCGAGGAGCTCGACGACCGATTCGCCCACGTCCTCCTTGAACTGCGCGTACCCGTTCGAGCCGTACCGCGCCTCGATCGCCTCAGGCTCCGCGGCGGTCGCGACGGCCATGATCTCGACCAGGTTCGTGACGCCGGGCTTGTCGGGGGAGCGCACGACGTCGCGGCCGGAGTCCGTCACCGCCGACTTGAACTTTCGCCGCACGACGTCCGGTGGGTCGAGGATCAGCACCGTGCCCTGCGGCGTCCCGTCGCTCGTCGACATCTTCCGCGCGGGCTCCTGCAGGTCCATGATCCGCGACCCGACCTCGGGTATCACCGCCCGCGGAACGACGAACGTCTCGCCGAAACGCGCGTTGAAGCGCTCGGCGACGTCGCGGGCCAGCTCGATGTGCTGCCGCTGGTCGTCGCCGACGGGGACCGCGTCGGTCTGGTACAGCAGGATGTCGCCCGCCATCAGGACGGGGTAGGTGAAGAGGGCGGCGGAGACGAACTCGCGCCTCGCCGCCTTGTCCTTGAACTGCGTCATCCGCCCGAGCTGGCCGTAGCTGGCAACCGCCGACAGCAGCCAGTTCGCCTCCGCATGCGCGGTGACGTGGCTCTGGCAGAAGACGACGGAGCGCTCGGGATCGAGCCCGGTGGCGAAGAGCATCGCCGCGAGGTCGAGCGTGCGCGTGCGCAGCTCCTGCGGCTCGTACTCGACGGAGATCGAGTGCAGGTCGACGACGCAGAAGAACCCCTCGCCCTGCTCCTGGGTCACCGCATACTGCCGGAACCCCCCGATCAGGTTCCCGAGGTGCTTGTCCCCGGTCGGCTGGATTCCCGAGAAGATGCGCACGCGGCCATTCTCCCTGGACCGCGGACGGCGATCGGCACGCAACTAGACTCGATCGCGATGCGAGTCGAGCCCGTGCCCATGCTCGAGGGGCACGTCGCGGTGCCGGGGGACAAGTCGATCTCGCATCGGGCCGTCCTCATCGGGGCGATCTGCGAGGGCGAGACCCTGATCGCGGGGTTCGGGCGCTCGGCGGACACCGAGGCGACGATCGAGGCGGTACGGGCGCTCGGCGTCCGGGTCGACGAGCCCGAGGTGGACTCGCTCGTCGTCCACGGGGTGGGCCTGCGGGGGCTCGGCGAGGCCCCCGGCGGGATCGACTGCGGGAACGCAGGCACGCTCATGCGGCTCCTGCCGGGCATCCTCGCCGGCCAGCGGGGCAGGTTCGAGCTCGTCGGCGACGAGTCGCTCTCGCGGCGCCCGATGGAGCGCGTCGCCGCGCCGCTGCGGGCGCTGGGCGCGCACGTGGAGACGACGGAGGGCCACGCGCCGGTCGTCGTGGAAGGCGCGCCACTGCACGCGATCCGCTACGAGCTGCCGGTCGCGTCGGCGCAGGTGAAGTCCGCGGTACTCCTCGCCGGGCTCTACGCGGAGGGCGGCGAGACGACGGTCGTGGAGCCGCTCCCGACGCGCGACCACACCGAGCGCCTGCTCCAGCGGGCGAGTGCGGACGTGACACGCGCCCCCGGCTGGGTGAGCGTTCGGGCGGCGGCGAAGCTCGCCCTCGGCGAGATCGAGGTCCCCGGCGACTTCTCGTCCGCCGCTCCTCTGCTCGTCGCCGCGGCCATCGTTCCCGGATCCGACCTGACCGTCCACGGCATCGGCCTCAACTCCCGCCGGACGGGGCTGCTCGACGTCCTCGAGCGCATGGGCGCGCGGGTCGCCGTCTACAACCGGCGTGCGATCGGCGGCGAACCGGCGGGAGACGTCGAGATCCGCTCCTCCGAGCTCGTGGGCGCGACCATCGGTGCGGGGGAGGTGCCGCTCCTCGTCGACGAGCTGCCCCTGTTCGCGCTCGCCGCGGCCCACGCCCGCGGCGACAGCGTCGTCAGAGGCGCGTCCGAGTTGCGCGCGAAGGAGACGGACCGGATCGCGGGCGTCGTCGAGGAGCTGCGCAAGCTCGGCGTCCACATCCGCGCGACGCGGGACGGTTTCCGCGTCAAGGGGGTCCCGGCGCGACTTCGCGGCGGGAGCATGGACGCGCGCGGCGACCACCGGCTCGCCATGCTCGGCGCGGTCGCCGGGCTCTCCTCGCGCGACGGGGTCGACGTCTCCGGGGCCGAGGCCGTCGATACGAGCTTCCCCGGCTTCTTCGACCTGCTCGTCGAGCTCGCGGCAGGATAGGGAGGAATCGGCCCGTGATCGTCGCCATCGACGGCCCCGCCGGCTCCGGCAAGAGCACCGTCGCGCTCACGCTTGCGCGCCGGCTCGGCTTCCTCTACCTCGACACGGGGGCCATGTACCGGGCGCTCACGTGGCTCGCGCGCGAGCGCGGGGCCGACCTCGAGGACGGCGCGGAGCTCGCCGGGCTCGCGCGCGAGCATCCGGTCTCGTTCGACGCCGCGGGCCGCGTGGAGATCGACGGCCACGAGATCGCGGGCGCGATCCGGGAGCCCGAGATCGACCGGCTCGTCCCGACCGTCGCCCGGCATCCGGAGGTGCGCGAGGTGATGCGGGAGCGGCAGCGTTCGCTCGGCTCCGCAGGGGACGCGGTCATCGAGGGCCGCGACATCGGAACGGTCGTGGCACCCGACGCCGAGGTGAAGGTCTTCCTCGTCGCCGAGGAAGCGGAGCGGGCGCGCCGGCGGGGCGCCGACCGCCCCGGAGTCGGCGCCGACACGCTCGCCGCCGACCTGCGGGC
>JBKPTS010000012.1:0-71584 GCA_046735575.1 Actinomycetota bacterium | reverse complement strand
ACCGTGCGCTGCTCGAGCGGCTGGTGGGAAGCGCGGAGCGTCTCGCGCACGCGCTTGCGAGCTCCGCGACGAGTGCGCGCCGGTTCGACGCGCCGCTCCGGGCGCGGGTGGACGCAGGTGCGAGCAAGGCCGGCGCGCTCGGCGAGGAGCTCCGCCGGCTCGGCGCCGCGGAGGTGGAGATCCGGCGCGAGCTCGAGGAGGCCGGCGAACGCGCGACGGCGGTCGAGATCGAGCTGGCGCGGCTCGACGCGGAGGAGAAGGAGGCGCGGACGCGGTTGGAGGCGGCCGGAGGCGCAGAGGCTGCCGACGGCGACGACCGCGACGAGCTCGCAGCCCGGGCCGCACGCCTCGAGGCACGCAGGCAGTCGCTCGGGATGGTGAACCCGCTGGCCCGCGAGGAGTACGAGGCGGAGAAGGAGCGCCTCGACGACCTCCGCGCCCAGCGAGAGGACCTGGAGCGGAGCCTGGAGGAGCTCGCCCACCTGCGCGAGGAGCTAACGGAGACGGTCGAGCGGCGGTTCGCGGAGACGTTCGACGCTGTCGCCGCGCACTTCGAGGAGGTCGCGGCCACCCTCTTCCCGGGCGGCGAGGGCCGGCTCCGGCTCGTCGAGAGCGATGACGAGGGCGGTGAGCTGGGCGTCGAGGTCGAGCTCCGGCCGGCCGGGAAGCGGATCACGCGCCTTTCGCTCCTCTCCGGAGGTGAGAAGGCCCTCGGCGCGATCTCCTTCCTGTTCGCGCTCTTCCTCGCCCGCCCGTGCGCCTTCTACCTCCTCGACGAGGTGGAGGCCGCGCTCGACGATGCCAACATCGCGCGCTTCGTGGAGTTGCTCCGCCGCTACTCCGAGCGCGCGCAGTTCCTCGTCATCACGCACCAGAAGCGGACGATGGAGGCGGCGGACGTCCTCTACGGCGTGACCATGGGGCCGGACGGCGTGTCGCAGGTCGTCTCGCGCCGCCTGCCCCGCGAAGAGCACGTCGCCGCGTAGCACCCGGCCCCGGTGCGGCTGCCCGCATAGTCTGGACGGGTGAGCCTGACCTGGGCGGAGCTCCTCGGCGACGAGCCGACGAGCGCGGACGAGCCGGAGCGGAGCGGCCTCTTCGCGCGCATGCGCGACTCGCTCTCGAAGAGCCGGCGGGCGCTCCAGGAGCAGCTCGCGACGGCGGCGTTCGATCCCGGCGACGACGAGGCGTGGGAGCGTCTCGAGGAGGCATTGATCCGCAGCGACGTGGGAGTGCAGGCGACCGCCGAGCTCGTGCGTCGGCTCGAGGCGCGCGGCGCCCTCGGCGGGGGGCTCGAGGAGGCGCTCGCCGAGGAGGTCGAGGCGATCTTCGGAGGCCCTCCCTCGCTCGACCTCGGGTCGACCCCGGCCGTCCTCCTCGTGGTCGGCGTCAACGGGACCGGGAAGACGACGACGATCGGGAAGCTCGCCCGCAAGCTCCGTGAGCACGGACGGTCGGTGCTCGTCGGCGCGGCGGACACGTTTCGTGCGGCGGCCGAGGAGCAGCTCGAGATCTGGGCGGGCCGCGCTGAGGCGGACTTCGTCGGCTCCCCGAGAGGCGCCGACCCCGCCGCGGTCGCGTACGACGCGGTCGAGGCCGCCCGTGCCCGCGGGCGGGACGTCGTCATCGTCGACACGGCGGGACGGCTGCACACGCAGGCGAACCTCATGACGGAGCTCGAGAAGGTGCGCCGCGTGATCTCGGGCCGGATCGAGGGGGCGCCGCACGAGACCCTCCTCGTCGTGGACGCGACGACCGGTCAGAACGGCCTGCAGCAGGCGCGGCTCTTCGGCGACGCGGTCGGCGTGACGGGAGTCGTCCTCACGAAGCTCGACGGGAGCGCGAAGGGCGGGGTGGCGATCGCGATCGCGGCCGAGCTCGGGCTTCCCGTCAAGCTCGTGGGCATCGGCGAGGGCGTGGACGACCTGCGCCCGTTCGACGCGCGCGACTACGCGCGCGCGCTGCTCGGCTCGTGAGTCCCTCGTCCGAGGGAGCCACGTTGCCTGCGCCCGAGGCGCCGATTACGCTGTGCCTGGGTCCTGAACGCGACCAGGAAAAAGGAGGATGGGATGGCAGTCGCGATGTTCATGCACTGGCCTGGGCTGACCGGGGACCAGTACGACGCGCTGATTGCGAGGCTCGATCTCGACGCGAACCCGGCTGCCGGCCAGGTCCTTCACCTGTCGGCGGTCACCGAGGACGGGATCGAGGTGTGCGACGTCTGGCAGACGGAGCAGGCGTTCCACGGCTATCTCGAGCACCGGGTGATGCCGGCGGTCGCCGAGCTGCAGGTCATGGGCACCCCCTCGATCAAGGTGGTTCCGCTGCACAACCTGTTCGCAGCCGACGGGGAGATGATCGACCGCATCGGCGCGGTCTCGCTTCCGGCGGCGGCGGCCACCTGGGCGGTCTAGCGGGAGGGCCGAGGCGGCGGGAGCCCGCCGCCTCGTCCGTCTAGCATCGCGCCATGACCCACGACCGCGGCGGCGTCAACCTGGCCTTCGGGCCCGTCGGGCTCGGCGGCTGGGCGCTCCTCCTCCTCGGGATCCTGACCCGGAGGAGACTGCTCTCGCTCCTCGGCCTCGGCGCCGTCGCGGCCGACGTGACGGTCGCCGAGCTCGGCGGCTTCAAGGCGATGAACGAGACGCGCTCGGACGCGCGAACGGAGGCGGAGAGCTAGCCGCCGCTGTCCGTCGCGGTGATCGTGACGCCGAGGACCTTGATGTTCGGATTGCCGACCAGGATCCGAACCCGCGCCACCTCGAACCACTCCGGATCGGGGATCGTCCTCTGGTCCTCCTCGCCCACCCCCTCGTTGGCCGCTGCGATCGCCGCATCGGCCGCCGCCTTGGCCGCCTTCTTCATGGCGCGGTGGAACGCGGTCTCGTCCGTATCGTCGCTGAACTCGGAGAAACCCTCGAAGGTCCGAGTCGGCCCCGCGGACTCGCCCTTGAACCTTTCCATGAACTCTTCCCTGCTCGGCATGCCCTCTCCTTCCCGTCCGGGTCTTCCCTGACGGCAACACTAGTGCCCATCCGCACCAGAGACAACTGCCGAGACCAGTCCCTCGGGGCCGAGCCGCCGCCCCTCCGACCGGAGTTCGGTCAACCGGTCTCCGAGCTCCACCTCGAGGTCCGGCAGGCAGCGTTCGAGCACGGGGATCTCGAACCGGTTGGGACGTGCCTCGCCCCGCAGGCGATCCGCGGCGCCGAAGAAACGTGCAGCTTCCTCGAGGGCTCCTCGGGCAACCGCCACGCCCCCGAGGACGACGAGGCACTCCGCCCGGCTGCGGTCGTTCTGCAGCTCGGTGTAGACGGTCAGGCACCGCAGAATTCGGCGCTCTGCCTCCGCGATGTCTCCCTCCAGGAGATCGAGCTCCGAGAGCATGAACGTCGCGCCCGTCCGGTGGATGACGTCGCCGAGCTCGCTCGCGAGCGCGCAGGTCTCCTCGAAGGCCGTGCGTGCGCGCTCGAGCTCCCCGTTCTCCCACGCCGCGATGCCGAGGTTGTAGGTCGAGTTGGTCACGAGCAACGGGTCGTCGAGCGTGCGTCGGAGCGCGAGCGCCTCCTCGTGCGCGGCGAGCGCCGCGAGATGGTCGCCTCGGGCCGAGTAGATGTCTGCGAGGTAGTTCAGCTGACCTGAGATGGCCTCGGCGTCGCCCGTAGCACGAGCCACCGAGAGCGCTTCCTCGCACAACTCCGCGGCGCGCTCGTGCTCACCCTGCTGCAGGGCGATCCAGCCGAGCTCGCCGATCGCGAACGCGATCTCCCGCGGGCGATCGAGCTCGCGGAACAGCTCGAGCGCCTGCTCGAGGAGCGGAATCTCCGCCTTCAGGTCGTCTTGCCTCGCCGCGAGACGCGCCGACCACCAGAGACCGTTTGCGAGCACCTCGGCCGCCACGCCGTCGGATTGCGCCAACGCCTGCGAGAGGCGGCTGCGCGCCTCCGCGACGTGGCCGTGCATCCACCAGAAGCGCCCGAGCGCTGACTCGGCGCGCACCGCGTCCTCCACCCGGCGCGAGGCGAGGCACCAGTCGAGCGCCGCCCTCATGTTGTCGAGCTCCTGCTCGAGGCGCTCGAGCCACTCGGCCTGGTCCGGGCCGGAGAGCTCCTTCTCCGCCTGGAGCGCGAGCGCGAGGAATCGCTCCGCATGCCGCCGTTTCAGGTCTTCGAGCTCCCCCGCGGCCGCGAGGCGCTCCTCCGCCGTCTCGCGCACAGTCTCGAGCATCGAGAGCCGGACGTCGCCGTCCGACACGTCGCTGCGAAGGAGGCTCCAGCCCACGAGCGCCTCGAGGTCGGCGAGGAACGACGCGCCCGCGCGCGCGACGGTCTGCGCGTCCTCGAGCGAGCAGCCCCCGGCGAACACGGCGAGGGCGTCGAGCAGCTCGCGCTGCGAGTCGGTCAGGAGGTCGTAGCTCCAGGCGATCGTCGCGCGCAGCGTGCGCTGGCGCTCCGGGAGATCGACGGGCCCCTCCATGTCGAGCCCGAGGCCCTCGTCGAGCGCCTGCAGGATCCGCGCCGGGGGGAGGACGACGAGGCGTGCGGCGACGAGCTCGATCGCGAGCGGGAGCCCGTCGAGGCGCCGGCAGATCGCGTGCACGGACGGCAGCGCGTCGTCGCTCAGGACCACGCCGCGCGCCGCGGCCAGCTCGGCGAAGAGTGTTGCCGCCTCGTCGACGTCGAGCGGCTTGAGGGGGAAGACCTGCTCGCCGATCAGGCGGAGCGGCCTGCGGCTCGTCGTGAGGACCCCGAGCCCGGGCGTGCGGTGCAGGAGCTCCGCGAGGTAGCGGGCCGCGGGCGCGACGTGCTCGAAGTTGTCGAGGAAGAGGAGCGAGCGCGTGTGCGCGAGCGACTCCGCGAGGGTCTCGATCAGCGGCCGGTCGGGCGATTCCCGCACTCCGAGCGTCCGCGCGATCGCCGCCGGGACGAGATCCGGATCGGAGATCGGCGCGAGCCCCACCAGGTGCACCGGCCGCTCGACCGCCGCGGCGCCCGCGACCTCGAGCGCCAGGCGGCTCTTCCCGGCGCCGCCCGGGCCAGTGATCGTCACGAGCCGCACGTTCCGATCGCCCACGAGCGACTGCAGCTCCTCGAGGTCGCGGGCCCGTCCGACGAGGCGGTGGTGCAGCGCGGGGAGCGTGGCGCCGGCGAGCGTGTTGAGGGGCGGGAACGATTCCTCGAGGCCCGGGGCGACGAGCTGGAAGAGCGGCTGCGGGGCGTCCATGTCCCGCAGCCGGTGGCTCCCGAGAGGGCGGAACGAGACGCCGTCGCGCTCCGGGACGAGGTCCTTCGTCCGGCGCGAGAGGACGACCTGGCCGCCGTGGCCCGCCGCGCAGATCCTCGCGGCGAGGTGGACGTCGATGCCGACGTAGCCCTCGTCCCCGACGTCGGGCTCGCCCGTGTGGATGCCGATCCGCATGCGCACGGCCTCCTCCGGCGTCCACGGCTCGCTCGCGAGCGCGCGCTGGACCCCGATCGCGGCCGCGACGGCGTCCCTCGCCTGCTCGAAGGCGAGGAAGACCCCGTCGCCCGCCCAGTCGACCTCGGAGCCGCGATTGCCCGAGGCGGAGGCGCGGATGATCGCCCGCGCGCGGGAGCGAACCGCCCGGTAGCGCTCGCCGCCGAGCGTGTAGACGAGGCGGGTGGAGCCCTCGACGTCCGCGAAGAAGAGGGTGACCGTGCCGCGCGGGAGCGCCCTGCCCTCTGCTGCCGGTGGCTCCCCGGCCGGTGCGTCGAGGCCCGGATCCTGGTTCAGGATCGCCTGCTGCAGATCGCGCAGCGCGCGTCCGGGCTCGATGCCCAGCTCGTCGACGAGCGCCTGGCGTCCTTGCTGGTACGCCTCGAGCGCCTCGGCCTGGCGGCCGCAGCGGTAGAGCGCCAGCATGAGCAGTCGCCGCAGGCCCTCCCGCAGGGGGTGGGAGGCCACGAGCGTCTCCAGCTCTCCGACGACCGCGTCGTGCCGCCCGCGCTCCAGGTCGCGCTCGATGCGGCCCTCGAGGCAGCGCAATCGCGCTTCCTCGAGGCGCGCAATCTCCGCCTGGGCGAACCGCTGGTACGCGAAGTCCGCGAGCGGCGCGCCCCGCCAGAGGGCGAGCGCCTCGTCGAACCGGCCCTCGTCCTGCAGCCGCTCGAACTGCAGGACGTCGAGCTCGCCCGGCTCCGCGCGGAGCACGTAGCCGGGCGAACGGGTCTCGAGCCGATCCTTCCCCAGCGCTTTGCGCAGCTGCGAGACGTAGACCTGGAGCCCCTTGGCCGCCGTGTCGGGCGGCTCGTCCTCCCAGAGGGCCTCGATCAACCGGTCCTGTGCGACGACGCGATTCGCCTCGAGGAGGAGCATCGCGAGGAGCGTCCGCTGCTTCCGTCCGCCCACATCGACGGCCTCTCCGTCGGAGGAGACCTCGAGCGGCCCCAGGATGCGGAACTCCATCGTCTCGGCGGCGACGCTAGCAGCGGCCCGGAAGCGCCTCAAGGCGGCCGCGGTCCCGGCTTTACCGCGCCATAGCCGCTTCTTTGCCGTCCGCGCGAGTGGGCAAGAGATCGCACAGGGCGATCGGACGAAGGAGGAACGATGAACCGCACATCCCACACGATTCGCAGGAAGCTCGGGCTCGTCGCGCTCTCGCTGACGGTCGCCGCCGTCGCCGCCCCGGCGGCCGTCGCCGGCGGCGGAGGCGACTCGGGCGTCGTCCCCAGCAAGCTCGGCTCGCTCGATCCCCGCGACACCATGAAGAGCCAGCAGCAGTCGGTGCAGATCCAGCCCGAGGCCGGCCTCGTCGCGAGCGTCCTCGGCTCGCCGGATACCCGCGACGCCGCTCTGCGGAGCGACGGCAAGGACGCCTTCCGGAATGCGGCTCAGGAGCACGGAGCCTCCGGCTACGGCAGCTGACCGGGGGGAGAGCGGCATCGAGACGGCCGCGCGGCCAGCGCCCAGTCTCGAGCCGTCGAGCGAAACCGGGCCCCTGCCGGGGCCCGGTTTCCTGCGCTCCCGGGCGGAAGACAGCGCCGCTCTACACTGCAGGGCCGTGTTCGACACCCTTTCGGATCGGCTGCAGGGCGCGCTCGGCGACCTCCGCGGGCGCGCCCGCCTGGACGACGAGACCGTCTCGAAGGCCATGCGGGAGGTGCGCCTCGCGCTGCTCGAGGCGGACGTCAACTTCGAGGTCGCGAAGGACTTCACGGCCAGGGTCAAGGAGCGCGCGCTCGGCCAGGACGTGGCGAAGAGCCTCACGCCGGGCCAGCAGGTCGTGAAGATCGTGCACGAGGAGCTGACGGCGCTCATGGGCTCGGGCGACTCGCGCCTCGCGTTCGGCCGGCCTCCGACCGTGATCCTGCTCGCCGGGCTCCAGGGCTCGGGCAAGACGACCGCGGCCGCGAAGCTCGGGCTGCTCCTGAGACGCGAAGGCAAGAACCCCGGCCTCGTCGCCTGCGACCTGCAGCGGCCCGCTGCCGTCGACCAGCTCGAGCAGCTCGGCAGGCAGATCCAGATCCCGGTCTTCGCGCTCGACCGCGAGGACCCGGTCGCCGCGGCCAGGCGGGGGCTCGACGCGGCCCGCGCCGACGGCCGCGATGTCGTCATCCTCGACACGGCCGGGCGCTTGCACGTCGACGAGGAGCTGATGGACGAGCTCGCCCGCGTCGGCGCGGCGACGAAGCCGCTCAACGTGCTCCTCGTGCTCGACGCGATGACGGGCCAGGAGGCGGTCAACGTCGCCGTCGCCTTCCAGGAGCGGGTCGCCTTCGACGGCATCGTGCTCACGAAGCTCGACGGCGATGCCCGCGGCGGGGCGGCGCTCTCCGTCAAGGCGGTCACGGGCAAGCCGGTGAAGCTCGCGTCGGTGGGCGAGAAGATCGACCAGCTCGAGTACTTCCACCCCGACCGCATGGCCTCTCGGATCCTCGGCATGGGCGACGTCCTCACGCTGATCGAGAAGGCCGAGGCGGCGGCGGACCTCGACGAGCAGGCCGACCTGGAGCGGCGCATGCGCTCGGGCGAGTTCACGTTCGACGACTTCCTCGCGAGCTACCGGATGGTGCGCCGGATGGGGCCGCTGCAGGGCGTCCTCAAGCTCGTGCCCGGGCTCGGCAAGCAGCTCCAGGGGGTCGACGTCGACGAGAGGCAGCTCGCCCGGGTGGAGGCGATCGTGCTCTCGATGACGCCGCAGGAGCGGCGGATGCCGCACATCATCTCGACGCCCCGGCGGCGGCGCATCGCGGCGGGCAGCGGCACCACGCTCGAGGAGGTCAACAAGCTCATGGCCTCCCGCAAGCAGATGGCGAAGATGATGAAGCAGATGGGCAAGGGCAAGATGCCGACGCTGCCGCCCGGCCTGACCGGCTGAACGGGCACAATCCCCGCTCACCGAATCCCGAAGGAGAAGCATGGCAGTCAAGATCAGGTTGACGCGCGTCGGGTCGAAGAAGAACCCGATCTACCGCGTCGTCGTGGCCGACTCGCGCTCGCCGCGCGACGGCCGCTTCATCGAGATCGTCGGGCGGTACAACCCGCAGACGGAGCCCTCGACGATCGAGCTCGACGAGGCGAAGATCAAGGACTGGGTCGCGAAGGGCGCCCAGCCGACCGAGCCCGTCGCGAAGCTCATGAAGGCCGCCGGCATCGGTGGCTGAGCTCCTCGAATGGCTGGCGCGGCAACTCGTGGACGAGCCGGACGCCGTCAGCGTCGAGTCCGAAGAGCGTGAGGACGCCGTCGTGCTGCGTCTGCGCGTCGCGCCCGACGACGTCGGCAAGGTGATCGGCCGCCAGGGGCGGATCGCACGGGCCCTGCGCAGCGTCGTCCGTGCGGCCGGCGCCCGCGCCGACCGGCGCTACCTGCTCGAGATTGTCGACTGAGGGCAGGGCCCGCCTCGTCAAGGTTGGCCGGGTCGGCCGGCCGCACGGGGTGGACGGGGCGTTCGTCGTCGAGGACGCGAGCGAGGACCCCGCCCGGTTCGAGGTCGGCGCGACGCTGCTCGTCGGTGGGGAGCGGGCGACGGTCGTCGTCTCGCGCCGGATCGGGAAGGGGCGCCGCGCCGTCAAGCTCGACCGGGCGGCGCCGCGGGGCGCCGAGCTCGAGCTTCCCCGCGAGGAGCTCCCGCCTCCGCTGCCGGGCGCCTACTACGTCGCCGACCTGGTGGGGCTCGCGGTCGAGGAGGACGGGAAGGTCGTGGGCGTGGTCCGGGACGTCCTCACCGGCGAGGCGAACGACAACCTGGAGCTCGACTCGGGAGCGCTCGTCCCGTTCGTGGAGGACGCCGTCGCGCACGTGGATCTCGAGCGGCGCAGGATCGTCCTCAACGCCGGCTTCATGGGCTGACGGCTACGGTGCGACGAGTGCTGATCGACGTCTTCACGCTCGTCCCCGAGGCGTTCGACTGGGTGACGGAGCGCCGTCCGCTGGCCGCCGTCCTAGGCGACGAGCTCGAGCTCCGAATCTTCAACTACCGGGACACGACGCCGCTCGGCGCGCGCCAGGTGGACGACGAGCCGTACGGGGGCGGGGCGGGAATGGTGCTGCGCGTGGACGTCGTCGCAGCCGCCCTCGACGCCGTCTACGGAGGCGTTCCGGGGCACCGCGTGGTCGCGTTCAGCCCGGCCGGGCAGCAGCTCGACCAGGCGCTCGTCGAGGAGCTCGCCGCCGAGCCGGCGCTGACGCTCCTCTCGGCCCGCTTCGAGGGCTTCGACCAGCGCATCCTCGACCATCTGAGCACGGACGTCGTCTCCATCGGCCCCTACGTGCTCTCCGGCGGCGAGATCCCGGCCCTGGCCGTGCTCGACGCCGTGGCGCGCCGCCTGCCCGGCGCGCTTCGCCGGGAGTCCGGCGAGCGCGAGAGCTTCTCCGAGGCGTTCGACGGTGGGCTCGAGCATCCGCACTACACGCGCCCCGCCGAGTTCCGTGGCTGGCGCGTCCCCGAGATCCTGCTCTCGGGCGACCACGCCGAGATCGAGCGCTGGCGGCTCGGACACGTAAGGTCAGCCTCGTGACCACCCCCAACGATCCGCTGCCGCGGCTGGACGACGCGCCCGAGCCGAGCGAGTCGCCGGACGCCGACGGCCGCGAGCCGAGCTGGCGTCCTCCTCTGGATCCGCACGAGCGGACGGCGTACGACCGGCCGGCGTGGGCGCAGACGCCGCCCTACTCCGTCGCCCGGCCGGAGCAGCCGCCGGACGAGGGGGAGGAGGAGCCCGAGCCACACGCGTTCCACCACCCGCTCGACCGCGTCACGAGGCGCCTACCGAGGCGCGTGCGGATCGCCGTCGACTGGATCGTGACGATCGTGGGAGCGATCGCGATCGTCCTCGCGATCAAGGCCTGGGTCGTGAATCCGTACCGCATCCCGTCCTCGTCCATGGAGCCGACGCTCCACTGTGCGCGGCCGGCCCAGGGCTGCGAGGCGAGATTCTCCGACCGCGTCCTCGCGAACCGGTTCATCTACCACTTCCATTCGCCGAGGCGAGGCGACATCGTGGTCTTCAACGTCCCCGCGGAGGCGAAGGTGAAGTGCGGGGCGGGCGGGACCTTCGTCAAGCGGATCATCGGCCTCCCGGGGGACAAGGTTCAGGACCGCGTGATCAACGGCGCGGGCTACATCTACATCGACGGCCAGAAGCTCGACGAGCCGTACATCCAGCCGAGCCGGCGCGACAACGGCCCGCAGAAGACGTGGCGCGTCCCGCAGGGCGAGTACTTCATGATGGGCGACAACCGGGCGTCCTCCTGCGACTCCCGGAGCTGGGGGTTCCTGCCGCGGAAGGACATCATCGGGAAGGTCTTCATGACCTACTGGCCGCCGAATCGAATCTCCTTCCGCTAGCATTGCCCGGCTCTTCCGGCCCCGCTTCCTCCTGATGAACGCGACGATCGACAGCCTCGAGCAGCGCGCGCTGCGCACGGACCTCCCCGTCTTCAAGGCCGGCGACACGCTCCGCGTCCACTTCAAGGTGATCGAGGGCAACCGGCAGCGCATCCAGGTCTTCGAGGGGATCTGCATCAAGCGGCAGGGCTCCGGCGCCCGGGAGACGTTCACCGTCCGCAAGCAGTCGTTCGGGGTCGGCGTCGAGCGGACCTTCCCGCTGCACTCGCCCAAGATCGAGAAGCTCGAGGTCGCCGCCGTCGGCGACGTCCGCCGCGCCAAGCTCTACTACTTGCGCAAGAGAGTGGGGAAGAAGGCGCGCGTCCGCGAGCTCCGGCAGAGCTAGCGTCTATCCTCGCCGGGTGGCCCGCCCTCCCGGCCAGAAGCTCCTCTCCTTCGACCGCCGGCTCGGCGTCCGCTATGTGGCGGGGGCGGACGAGGCAGGCCGCGGCTCCCTCGCAGGGCCGCTCGTCGTCGCCGGCGTGCTCTTCGACTACGACCGCCTCCGCGGGTCGCGGGTGCGCTCGCTCGCGCGGCTCAACGACTCGAAGCAGGTCCCCCACGAGGAGCGCGAGACGCTCTTCCAGGCGGTCGTGAGCAGCGCCGCGAAGATCAGTGTCCGGGTCGTCCCGGTGCGGGAGATCGACGACCACGGCCTCCACCGCTCGAACCTCGCCGGCCTCCGGGCGGTGCTCTCGGAGCTGCACCCGCCCGCCGACGCGTGCCTGGTGGACGGGTTCCGGCTGGGGCAGGCCGCGCCGCCGCACCGGGCCGTCGTGGACGGAGACACGCGGAGCGCCGCGATCGCGGCCGCCTCCATCGTCGCCAAGGTGCTGCGGGACCGCGTGATGCGGCGTCTCGACGCGCTCTATCCGCGCTACGGCTTCATGTCGCACGTGGGCTACATCACTCCCGCGCACTCCGAGGCCGTGCGGGCGTACGGCCCGTGCGAGCTGCACCGGCGCTCGTTCGACGCCCGCTGCTACGAGCTCGACGGCGAGCTGGTCGCGGTCGGAGTCGACGACCGGGCGGCGTGAACTCCGGGGAGCGCCGCGCGCTCCGCCACTACCGGCTGCGCGGCTACCGGCTGCTCGGGGCGAACGTGCGGGCCGGGAGCTACGAGCTCGACCTCGTGCTCCGCCGCGGGCGGCAGCTCGTCGTCGCGGAGGTGAAGGAGAAGCGCGGCGAGGGGTTCGGGCCGCCGCTCGAGATGATCGACCGCGAGAAGGCGCGACGGGTCACGACCGCCGCGCGGATCTGGCTCGCGCGGCATCCCGAGGCGGCCGGGCTCGAGCTGCGCCTCGAGGCCGTCGGCGTCACGGCACGGCGTGTGGAGCGCGTCCCTCTGGGCTAGTCCCCCTGGGCTAGGACCTTCGAGCTCCGCGGAGAATGAGATGCCGTGGCGCCGCGGACACAGGCCCTGCTCTACGAAGCGATCGCCCGAGACGAGGAGCTCGAGCTCTCGTGGTCGGAGGCCGAGCTGCCCGAGCGCGAGCGCACGAAGCACGTCCACCGCTTGCATCCCTACCTCGGGAAGTTCATCCCGCAGCTCGTGGAGCGCCTGCTCACCCGCTACGTGCGGCCGGGAGGCCACGTCCTCGATCCGTTCGCCGGCTCGGGCACGACCCTCGTCCAGGCGCTCGAGTCGGGGCGCGACGCCACGGGTGTCGACATCGCAGCCTTCAACGCCCTCCTGATGCGGGTGAAGACCGAGGGCTACGACGCGTTCCGGCTCCAGACCGACCTTCGTGAGGCGCAGGCCCGGCTCGGGCGCTCGCGCCTCGTGCCGCAGGGATTCGTGCGCGAGTGGTTCGCACCCGCGGCCGCCCGCGAGCTCCTCCACTTCCGCGACCTCGTCCCCGGCTTCGAGCACGCGGACGTCCTCCGCGTCGTTCTCGCCCGAGCCGCTCGCTCCGCGCGGCTGACGGCGCACTTCGATCTCGACTTCCCTCGCACGCCGCGACGCGAGCCCTACTGGTGCCACAAGCACCGGCGCACCTGCCGGCCGGTGGCGGAGGCCAACAAGTTCCTCGCCCGCTACCTCGACGACACGATCGCGCGCCTCCTCGAGTTCGACCGCGTCCGGGCTCGCGGTCGCGCGGCACACGTGCTCCACGCCGACGCGCGCGAGGTGGATCTCGAAGGGCCGTACGACGCGATCGTCACGTCACCGCCGTACCCCGGGCTCATCGACTACCACGAGCAGCACCGGTACGCCTACGAGCTGCTCGGCCTCGACGACCGGCGGGAGCGAGAGCTCGGCGCGGCCGCGAAGGGTACGAGCCGACGCTCGCTCGAGCTGTACGCGTCGGGAATCGCGGAGGTGCTCCGCAGGTGCGCGGAGCGCCTCGCGCCGGGATCGCCCGTGCTCGTCGTCGTGAACGACCGCCGCGGGCTCTATCCCGCGATCCTGGACGACGCGGGCCTCGAAGTAGACGAGCGCCTCGAGCGCCACGTGAACCGACGAACCGGCCGCCGCGCAGGTGAATACTTCGAGTCCGTGTTCGTCGCGTACGCGCGGAGTTAGCGATCCGTAAGGAGCCGCGCGGCGCGAGGGGAGCCCTCCGAGGCCGTCGCTAGCCTCCCTCCCCGGAAACCCGAGAAGGGGGCAGAACATGCGGAATTTGCTTTCCCGCCGGCGTCCCTCGCCGGCTCTCGTCGTGGCTTCGCTCGCGCTCCTCGTCGCGCTGACAGGGACGGGGGTGGCAGCGGTCGACGCCGTGGTCCCGCGAAACAGCGTGGGCCCGCTCCAGCTGAAGCCGAACTCCGTGACCAACACCAAGATCAGGAACAACGCCGTCACCT
The DNA here is from genome assembly GCA_046735575.1 of Actinomycetota bacterium. GTDB lineage: Bacteria > Actinomycetota > Thermoleophilia > Gaiellales > Gaiellaceae > GMQP-bins7. The sequence goes on along the minus strand of JBKPTS010000012.1, from coordinate 57,932 downwards.
CGGCGAAGGTGAAGAACCGGTCGCTGCTCCGCGCCGACTTCGCGGTCGGGCAGCTTCCGGCCGGGCCGACCGGTCCCCAGGGGCCTGCCGGGCCGGCGGGACCTGCGGGGCCTGCCGGGCCTGCAGGGACGGTCGCCAACGTCACCGTCCGTCAGGGCTCGGTCACCGTGCCGGGATCCGCGTCGGACGACCCGACGCCGAACACGAAATGGGTCACGCGCGCCGTCACGGTCAACTGCAACTCCGGCGAGAAGGCGATGTCCGCCGGCACGGGCTGGAGTGCCGACGCCGACGACCTCGAGCTCGCGACCGTGTACATGAAGCCGTTGACCACGAGCGGCACGGTCACCGGCTGGACGGCGAGGGGCGCGAACAACGCGCGGGACGGACAGGATCACACGTTCACGCTCTACGTCCTCTGCTACGCGTAACCGGCTTGGAAGCGGCGGCACCGGAGGTCCTCGACCCGGCACACACTTGACGTAGAGAGGACGCGCTCTCGTAACGGGCTCGCGCCTACCGTCGAACGACGGTGCTGGCGCGGGCGGTCACCCAGGTGCTGGTGGGCCTCGAGCCACGCAAGGTCGAGGTCGAGGCCCACCTCCAGAGCGGGATCCCGGGCTTCGCGATCGTCGGCCTCGCGGACCGCGCCTGCCAGGAGGCGAAGCACCGTGTCCGCAGCGGCGTCGTCTCGGCGTCGCTCGAGTGGCCGCACAGCCGGCGCATCACGGTCAACCTCGCGCCCGCCGCGCTGCGGAAGGAGGGCTCCGGCTTCGACCTTCCGATCTCCCTCGCAGTGCTCGCGGCGACTCGCCAGCTCCCGCCGGAGCGGCTCGCTGCGCACGCCTCCGTGGGGGAGCTCGCGCTCGACGGGCGGATCCGTCCCGTCGCCGGCACGCTCGCGGTCGCGGAGGGCGCCCGCCGCGCCGGCTTCACCCACGTCGTCTGCGCGGCGGAGTCGGCGGCCGAGGCGGCGCTCGCCGGGATCGAGCCGGTCCCGGTTCGGCACCTGGCCGAGGCGGTCGCCTACCTGCGCGGCGAGATCGACCCGCCGGCCTTCGATCCGGTCCCGCCCGCCGAGCTCGAGCCGCGGGGCGACGCCGATCTCGGCGACGTCCGGGGACAGGAGCGTGCGAGGCGCGCGCTGGAGATCGCCGCCGCGGGCTCGCACAACCTCCTGCTCGCGGGCCCGCCCGGCACGGGCAAGACGATGCTCGCACGCCGCCTGCCGACCGTCCTCCCACGCCTGAACAGGCAGGAGGCGCTCGAGGTGACGCGCATCCATTCGGTCGTCGGCCTGCTCCCTCCGGAGCGTCCGCTGGTGACGGAGCCGCCGTTCCGCGCGCCGCACCACGGCGCCTCGGCACCGGCGGTCATCGGCGGCGGAGCGGGCCCCCGTCCCGGCGAGGTCTCACTCGCGCACCGAGGCGTCCTCCTCCTCGACGAGCTGCCCGAGTTCTCGCGCTCCGTGCTCGAGGCGCTCCGGCAGCCGCTCGAGGACGGAGTCGTCGCCGTGGCGCGTGTCGGCGGGCACGCGCTCTTCCCGGCGCGGTTCCAGCTCGTGGGGACGATGAACCTGTGCCCGTGCGGCGGCCGCGGCGACCCCGCCGTCGAGTGCGGCTGCAGCGCGCAGCGGCTGGCCGCGTACCGGGAGAAGCTCTCCCGCGCCCTGCTCGACCGGTTCGATCTCGCGGTCGCGATGCCGCGGCCCCGTGCGCTCGAGCTCGCCGCTCCGCCCGGGGAGGAGTCGGGGGCCGTGCGAGAGCGCGTCGTCGAGGCCCGCCGGCGGCTGGGCGAGACGCTCCCGCGGCGAACGGAAGCGGCGTCGGAGCTGCTGTCGAGCGCGGTCGACCGGCTCCCGCTCTCGGGCCGCGGCCGCGTGCGCGTCGCCCGCGTCGCGCGTACGATCGCCGCCCTCGCCGGCTCCGCGGCGGTCGAGCCCGGGCATGTGGCGGAAGCGCTCTCCTACCGTATGCCGACGGAGCTCCCGAGCTCGTGAGCGTCCGCCGCGTCGAGCGGCGCGACGCCCTGTTCCCCGCGCTGCTGGCGGCGATCCACGACCCGCCGCGGCGGCTCTACGTGCGCGGATCGGGATCGGTCGAGGCGCTCTCCGAGCCCGCGGTCGCGATCGTGGGAGCCCGTGCCTGTTCGTCCTATGGGCGCTCCGTCGCCCGCTCGCTCGCACGTGAGCTCACGGCGGCCGGGCTGGTCGTCGTGAGCGGGATGGCGCGCGGCGTCGACGGCGAGGCCCACCGTGGCGCCCTCGAGGCCGGCGGCATCACCTGCGCCGTCCTCGGCTGCGGGATCGACCGCGACTACCCGGCGGCGCACGCGGAGCTCGCGCGGCGCATCTGCGAGCGAGGCCTGCTCGTCTCCGAGTACGAGCCGGGGGTCGAGCCCGCGCCCTGGCGCTTTCCGGCCCGAAACAGGATCATCGCCGGCCTTTGCCGCGCGACGGTCGTGGTCGAGGCGCGCGAACGCAGCGGAGCGCTCATCACGGCCGACTTCGCGCTCGAGGAAGGGCGGGAGGTGCTCGCCGTGCCAGGCGAGATCACGAGCGCGCTCTCGGGCGGGACGAACGCGCTGCTCCGCCTCGGAGCGACGCCGGTGACCTCGGCGCAGGACGTGCTCGAGGCGTACGGGCTCGAGCCCCGGGCACACGTGAACGCCACGCTGGGCGCCGCGGCGGCGTCGCTGCTCGAGCGCCTGCGCGAGGGCGCCCTCACGGCGGACGAGCTCGTCCGCTCCTCCGGCCTCGACTCCGGGGAGGCGTCTGCCGCCCTCGTCGAGCTCGAGCTCGCGAAGCTCGTCGCGCTCGACGACGGCGTCTACCGCGCGTGCATCTAGCCGGACGTAGGATCAGGCGCCGTGCCCACGACCTCGTACTGGCTCTCGGAGCCGCACGAGCGCCTCCCGCGGGTCGAGCTCGCCGGGCGTCCGCAGGTCGCGGTCGTGGGCGGCGGGATGACAGGCTGCTCCTGCGCGCTCGCGCTCGCGGAGGCGGGGCTTCGCGTGCGTCTGTACGAGGCGCGCGAGATCGCCGGCGGGGCGAGCGGACGGAACGGCGGCTTCGCCCTGCGAGGCGGCGCGGCGCCGTATCCGGTGCTCGCGGAGGCGATCGGACGCGACCGCGCCGCTGCTCTCTGGCGCTGGACGGAGGCCGAGCTCGATCGTCTCGCCGAGCTCGCCGGAGACGCGTTTCGCCGGACGGGCAGCCTGCGGATCGCGGCCGACGAGGAGGAGCGGCTCGAGCTCGCGCAGGAGCTCGCGGCGCTCGAGGAGGACGGGTTCGCGGTGGAGTGGGCGGACGAGCTCGCGCCGCCCATCCGCGAGCGGTACCCGGCGGCGATCCTCCACCCGGACGACGGCGTCCTGCAGCCGGCGCGGCTGGTGCGCCGGCTCGCGAGGCTCGCGGCAGAGGCCGGCGTGGAGATCCGGGAGCACACGCGCGTCAAGAGCGCGCTGGAGACGGAGGCCGAGCAGGTGGTCGTCGCCACCGACGGCTACCCGAGCGGAGTCCTCGGCCCGCTCGAGGGTCTCATCGTCCCGACGCGGGGCCAGATCATCGCGACGGAGCCGCTCGAGGAGCGGTACTTCGAGACGCCGCACTACGGGCGCCACGGGTTCGACTACTGGCATCAGACGGCGGACGGCCGCCTCGTCGCGGGGGGCTTCCGAGACGTCTCCCTGCAGGATGAGTTCACCGCGGACGAGGTGACGACCCCCGTCGTGCAGGCCGCGCTCGAGGAGTTCGCGGAGTCGCTCTTCGGCCGCAAGCTGCGGGTCGACTTCCGCTGGGCCGGCATCTTCGGGCTCGTGCTCGACTTCCTGCCCGTGGTCGGTCGCGTGCCGGGCGAGGAGGCCCTCTGGGTCGCCGGTGGCTACTCGGGCCACGGCAACGTTCTCGGGTTCGCCTGCGGAAGGCTGGTGGCGAAGGCGCTCCAGGGGCAGCCGGACCCGTTGCTCGACCTCTTCGAGCCGAGCCGGCTCGTCCTCGCGTAGCGGTCAGACGAGCGGCCAGTCCGGCCGCTCGCGAAGCGTCGCCAGATCCTCGTTCGTACGCGCGGATTCGGCGAGCGTGGGGCGGAGCTCGAGGGCGCGCCGCAGATGGCCGACCGCGTCGTCTTCCCGGCCGGCGAGGGCCTCCGCGCACGCGACCACGTAGAGCATCCCGGGATGGTCGGGCCGCGACTCCAGAGCTTCGACGAGCTCGTCTGCGTAGGCGTCGAAGTCGCCCGCCGCCCGGTGGCGCTCCGCCTCCCAGGCCGGCGGCTCGTACGCGGCTCCGCGTGGCGCGCCGACGGCCAGCACGGCCGTCTGCGGCTCCTCGGCGCGAGCGTGCCGACGGAGGGCAGGGTCGCGGACGAAGACGACGGTGCCGACCGGTGCGTCGAGCGTCTCGTCCCCGAGGGTGAAGGTCGCACGGCCGCCGAGCACGACGTAGACCTCCTCGAGCTCGAGCATCTCCTCCGTGTGCTCCTCGACCACGTCGTCGCCCGCCGCGCGGGCGAGGAACGCGTTGATGCCGAAGGCGCCGACGTCGAGCAGCCGCCGGAGCGGCTGCCAGAGGATGCGGCCCCCCTCTACGGAAAGCGGCTCGACGTCGTCGAGCCTCAGGCTGCGCCATCCCGTCATCGCACGAACGCTAGACGGCCGTACGATCGCTTGAACCCACGAGACGATGAGTTTTCGTCTCGCGAGCGGTCGGAAGCCGTGGAAGGGCGGCCCGCCGCAGGAAGGAGTGCCCGATGTCGAGCTCGGTTGTGAACTCGAAGAGGTCGAAGTCATGCTGATCTACTCGATGAGCGTCTCGGTGGACGGCTTCATCGCCGACCGCGAGGGCGCGTTCGGCTGGTCGTTCCCCGGCGAGGATCAGTTTCGTTTCCACGTCGCGCAGACGCGCGAGCTCGGCGGCTTTCTGTGCGGCCGCAGGCTGTACGAGACCATGGTCGTGTGGGAGACGGATCCTTCCCTGCGCGACGACGAGCTCGGGGCCGCGTTCGCGGACGTCTGGTGTGCGATCCCCAAGGTCGTGTTCAGCCGTTCGCTCGACAGCGTCCAGGGCAACGCCAGGCTCGCCCGGGCGTCGCTCGTCGAGGAGGTCGCTGCGGCGCTCGGCCAGTCCGACAAGGATGTCGGGATCGGCGGCGCAGGCCTCGCCGCGGCAGCGATCGAGCTCGGCCTCGTCGACGAGCTGCGCATGTTCCGAAATCCGGTCGTCGTCGGTGGCGGCACGCCCTTCCTGCCGCCGGTCACCGAGGAGCTTCGGCTGGACCTGTTGGAGACGAGGACGTTCGGTTCGCGCGTGATCTACGAGCGCTAACGGCGCGCCCGTGCCGGGTCGGACTGACGAAGTCCGCCCGCTCACAGCTCGATCTGCTGCAGACCGTCGAGCTCGTCGACCTTCGAGTAGGCGAGCCTGGCGATGGCCAGGTCCTGGATGGCCAGGCCGCTGCTGTCGAACAGCGTGATGTCCCGCGCGCTGCGACGGCCGTCGGCTCGGCCGGTCAAGACCTGCCCCAGCTCCCTCACGTCCTCGCGCGTGACGAGCCCGGCTGCGTAGGCCTGGCCAATGTCACCCATTCCCTTCGAGCATGCCTGCTCCCAGTCGTCGCAGAAGAGCCGCGCCCGCCGCAGCTCGGCGGGCTCGACCTCCGCCTTTCCCGGCCCGTCCGCGCCCATGAGCGAGACGTGCTGGCCGGCGCGGAGAGAGCCCACCCGGAAGAGGGGCTGCGAGCCAGGGGTGACCGTCACCACGACGTCGGCTGCGAGCGCCGTCTCGGCGGACTCGGCGACCTCGAGCCCGAGCTCCTGCGCGACCTCGCGCCGGCGGCGCTCGTCCAGGTCCCAGACGATGGGGGCCCGGCCGAGCGCTGCGAGCGTGCGAGCGGCCTCCGCGCCGTTGACGCCGGCCCCCACGACGGCCCAGGTCGACGCATCCGGACGTCCGAGCGTCTCCGCCGCGAGCGCCGCAGCGGCCGCAGTCCGCAGGGCCGTCACGGCGGCGGCGTCGAGCACGGCGAGCAGGCGGCCGTCGTCCGCGTCCGAGAGCAGGACGAGCCCGGTCACGGTCGGCAGCCCGCGGGCGGGATTGCCGGGGAACGAGGTGACCCACTTGAGGAGCGCCTGCCCTCCGCCGAGCGCCGGCATCGCCCGGAAGTCGCCCGCCGGGTAGCTCGTGACGTAGACCTTCGGCGGCATCGTCCACTCGCCCCGCGCGTGCGCGGCGAATGCGGCGCGAACGGCCTCGTAGGCCTCGAGCGGCGTCACCGCCCGCCGCACGTCCTCGGCCCGGAAGACGGGCAGCATCGCCGCCGCCTACAGCGCTTAGACGGCGGAGATGAGCTTGAGCACCGAGTCCTTCGCGTCCCCGAAGAGCATCGTCGTCTTCGGGTCGAGGTAGAGCTCGTTGTCGATCCCGGCGAATCCGGGCCGCATCGAGCGCTTGAGGACGACGATGCTCGCGGCCTTGTCCACGTCGAGGATCGGCATCCCGTAGATCGGGCTCGACGTGTCGCTGCGCGCCGCCGGGTTCGTGACGTCGTTCGCGCCGATGACGAGGGCGACGTCCGTCTGCGCGAACTCCGGGTTGATCTCGTCCATCTCGAAGAGTTGCGTGTAGGGGACGTTCGCCTCCGCCAGCAGCACGTTCATGTGCCCGGGCATGCGCCCCGCCACGGGGTGGATGGCGTACTTGACGTCGACGCCGCGCTCCTCCAGCACGTCTGCGAGCTGGCGCACGTCGTGCTGCGCCTGCGCGACGGCCATCCCGTAGCCGGGGACGACGATGACCTTGCGGGCGAACGAGAGCTGGACGGCGACGTCCTGGGGCGTCGTCGCCCGCACCGTCCGGCCGTCGTCGGCGCGCGCGCCTCCGGGCCCGGCCTGCACCTGTCCGAACGCGCCGAAGACGACGTTCGCGATCGAGCGGTTCATGGCCTTCGCCATGAGCAGGGTCAGGAGCGTGCCGGACGCGCCGACGAGCATCCCGGCGACGATCAGCACCGTCGAGTCGAGGACGAAGCCGGTCGCGGACGCGGCGACGCCCGTGAAGGCGTTGAGCAGCGAGATGACGACAGGCATGTCCGCGCCGCCGATGGGGAGCACGAACATCACGCCGAAGAGCAGGGCGAGCAGGATCAACGCATAGAGCACCCAGTCGCCGTTCACGTCGGCGATCGCGGCGACGCCGAAGCCGGCCGCGGCCGCGAGCACGATCCCGTCGACGACGTTCTGGCCGGGGAACACGATCGGCCGTCCGCTGACGAGCTCCTGCAGCTTCCCGAAGGCCACGAGCGAGCCCGCGAACGAGATCGAGCCGATGAGCGCCGAGAGGACGATCGAGACCCGCTCGCTGCCACCCGGGCTCGCCGTCTTGTGCCACTCCGCGAGCGCCACCAATGCCGCGGCGCCACCCCCGACCCCGTTGAACAGGGCCACCATCTGCGGCATCGCGGTCATCTTCACCTTGCGCGCGCCGACGACTCCGACCGCGCCGCCGATCGCGGCGCCGAGAGCGATCAGCGCCCAGTTGCCGATCCCCTCGAGCAGGAGAGTGGTGACGATCGCGACGATCATCCCGACGCCGCCGAGCCAGTTCCCCTTCCGCGCGTGCTTCGGCGAGGAGAGGAAGCGGAGCGCGAGGACGAAGCAGACGATCGAGACGAGGTAGAGGAGGGTGACGACGTTCGGGTCCGAGATCACTCGGTCGGCTCCTCCTTCTTCGGCTCCGGCCGCCGCTTGAACATCTCCAGCATCCGGTCGGTGACGAACCAGCCGCCGACCACGTTCGCGGAGGCGAGGACCATGGCGACGAAGCCGACGACCTTCGTGAACGTGTCGTCCGCCTCGCCGAGCACGAGGATCGCGCCCACGACGACGATCCCGTGGATGAAATTCGTCCCGGACATGAGCGGGGTGTGGAGCATCGTCGGCACCTTGGAGATGACCTCGAAGCCGAGGAAGGCGGCGAGGACGAGGATGGTCAGCTCGATGACGAGCGGGAGGTTCACGTCGCCTGCTCCGGCCTCGTGACGCACGTGCCGGCAGTGATCTCGTCCTCCCAGTCGAGCACCAGCTCTCCTTCCGGGGCGAGGTGCCTGAGCAGCGCCTCGACGTTTCGCGAGTACAGCTGACTCGCGTGGAAGGCCATGAGCGACGGAAGGTTCGTCGTTCCGTCGATCGTGACTCGGCCCTGCTCGACCACCTCGCCCGGCTTCGTCAGCTCGCAGTTGCCGCCCGTCTCGGCAGCGAGGTCGACGATCACGGAGCCGGGGCGCATGCGCTCGACCGCGCTCGCGGGGATCAGACGCGGCGCGGGCCGCCCGGGAACCGCGGCCGTGGTGACCACGACGTCGAAGTCGGGAATCCGCTCCTCGAGCGCGGCCTGCTGCTCGGCCTGCTGCTCGCTCGTCAGCTCGCGCGCGTAGCCGCCTTCGGTCTCCTCGACGCGCACGCCCAGCTCGAGGAACGAGGCGCCGAGGCTCTCGACCTGCTCCTTCACCGCGGGCCGAACGTCGAACGCGGAGACGACCGCGCCGAGGCGGCGGGCCGTGGCGATCGCCTGCAGGCCGGCGACGCCCGCTCCGATCACGAGCGCCCGCACCGGCGCGATCGTCCCGGCGGCGGTCATCAGCATGGGGAAGAGCTTCGGCACGCGGTCCGCGGCGAGCAGCACGGCCTTGTAGCCGGCGACCGTCGCCTGGGACGAGAGCGCGTCCATCGCCTGGGCGCGTGTGATGCGTGGGACGGACTCCATCGCGAACGCGATGACGCCCCGCTCGCGCAGCTGCTCGATTCCCTCCCGGTCCGTGAGCGGCTGCAGGAAGCCGATGAGGACCGTGCCCTCGGCCAGCGTCGCGACCCGCGCCGCCGCCGGCTTCGCGACGCACGCGACGACGGTAGCGTCTCGGGCGAGCTCGTCTGCCGCCGCGAGCTCGGCTCCGGCGGCCTCGTAGAGGTCGTCGGGGAACCCGGCCGCCGCGCCTGCTCCGCGCTCGACGCGAACCTCGAATCCGGACTCGCGCAGCTTCGAGACCGTCTCGGGAACGAGCGCCACGCGACGCTCACCGGGAGCCGTCTCCCTCGGGACCGCGACTCGCATGGCGGCCGGGAACTCTATGCGGGTGTCCCGCACGGCCGCGGCGACAACCGCCGGTGGCCGGGGTCAGACCCCGGCCGCGTCCCGAAGGGACACCTCGGTCAGCCGAATCCACCGTCTCGACGCCGCTTCGGGGCGAAACGGGAGAAATCCGGGGTCTGACCCCTAGAGGCTCGACCAGACCTCGAGCTTTGTCTTCGTCCGGCGGATGACCTCGTCCGTGAACTCGCGCGTGCCCTGGTGGCCGCCCAGGTCGGCGGTGCGGACGCCGTCGGCCACCGCCTCCAGACAGGCCTCGCGGATCGCCCGCCCGGAGAGCTGGGTCGCCGCGTCGTCGGCGTGGGAGAGGAGGGCGGCGCCCGCGAGGATCATCGCCATCGGGTTCGCCACGTCCTTGCCCTCGAGGGCGGGCGCCGTGCCGTGGGCAGCCTCGGCCATGAGCGCGCTCGGCACGTAGTCGTCGCCGAACGCGACGAGGAGCGACTCGGATCCGGCGATCGAGCCGAAGAGCGGCAGCACCAGATCGGAGAGGATGTCTCCGTCGCGGTTGAGAGCGGGAATGACCATCGGCGCTCCGCTCGACGAGATCAGGAGCGCGAAGGTCGCGTCGATCAGCTGCGGCTCGTACGGCACCTGCGGGTGCCGCGCCGCAGCGGCGTCCATCTCCTCCTTGAGCATCCCTTCGTAGATCGGGCTGACGGTGTACTTCGGGCCGCCGAAGACCTTCGCACCGGTCCGCTCCGCCTGCCTGAACGAGAACTCGGCGACGGCATGGCAGATGCGCCGCTCGATTCGCTCGGTGCGAAAGGCGGCCTCCTCGTCGCCCTCTCCCTCGCGCCATTCCTTCGCGCCGTACGCGTCGCCGACCGCCATGCGCACGACGGAGATGGGGGCATGAACGCCCCCGAGCGGGACGACGCCGGGGATCCGGCGGCCGGTGCGGACGATGACCTTGCCGCCGATCTCCTCGCGCAGGATCCGGTTCGGCGAGCCCACGTCCCCGCTGCCCTCCGGCGTGACGGTCGCGGCCTTCAATCCGTACCCCTTCTCCCGGATGGCCATGGCGGCCTCGTGGACCACCGCGTTCTTCGTCGCGCGGCGGGATTCGAGGGAGAGATCGAAGCGCGGAAACGTCAACTCGATTCCCGTCACGGCGGGTGCGAGGACGCGCAATGCCTCCTCGAGCAGTTCCTGTCCTGTTTGGTCCCCTTCGAGGACGACGATCTCGAGCACGGTGCGATCCTACTCGGCTGGCATGGTGTCCGAAAACAGATGAGCGCTTTTCATCTCGATTTCCCTCGGCCCAGTCTTTGGTCTAATCTGCCTGCTCACCAGAAGCCAGGAGGAAAATCGTGGCGCGAAAGACGATTCTCGTGTGCGACAACTGCGGCAAGGAAGTCGCGGAGGGGAAAGGCGCCGTCATGCGCATCAACTTCACCGACGCCCGCCGCGGATCGAAGCAAGCGGATCTCTGCGACAACTGCGCGGGAGGAATGCCCGGACATGCCGCCGCGCGGCGGGGTCGCCGGCCGAAAGCAGCAGCAGCCGCCGCCTGAGACACGACTTTCGCGCACTTTGCGTTCCTGAGCCCGGCGCGTACGAAAGAGCGTCGGAGGCCAGGACTACGATGGGCGGATGGCGCTCGCGCTCGTCGTGGGGCCGGCGCACGCCGGCAAAGTCGGGCTGCTCCTCGAGCGGTATCTGGCCGTGCTCGAGCGGGATCCCTGGCTCGTCGTGCCGAATCGCGGCGACGTCGAGCGCGTGGAGCGCGATCTGCTGCGGCGGAAGCCTGCGCTCCTCGCCGGCCGGATCGGAACCTTCGACGACCTCTTCGCGAGCCTGACCGCCGGCGACGCGGCGGCGCGGCCCGTCGCGAGCGAGATCCAGCGCGCCGTCGCCGTGCGGCGTGCGATCGCGCGCGCGTCGCTCGGGGACGTACAGGGGTCGTCGCGGTCGCAGGGGTTCGCGCTCTCGCTCCTCGCCGCCCTCGACGAGTTCGGCTCCGCGCTCGTCGACCCGTCCCGGCTCGACGGCGACATCGCCTTGCTCGTGCGGGCGTACGAGGCAGAGCTCGACCGGCTCGAGCTCTGGGACCGGGGCCTGCTGCGGCGGCGAGCCGTGGAGCGGCTCGAAGGCGACCTCGGCGCCTGGCACGGGGCGCCGGTCTTCGCGTACGGGTTCGAGGACCTGACGGCCGCGGAGTGGCGGCTCCTCGAGACGCTCGCCGGCCGCGCCGACGTGACCGTCTCCGTGCCGTACGAGCCGGCGCGGGCAGCCTTCGCCTCCCTCGAGCGGACCGTGAGCGACCTGGCGGGGCTCGCCCGCGCCGCGATCGAGGAGCTGCCTCCGGGCATGGCCCGCTTCGCGCCGCCTCCCCTCGCGCACCTGGAGCGCGCGCTCTTCGCGGACGCCGAGCCGCCGTCGGCGCCTGCCCTCGACGGCTCGCTTCGCTTCCTCGAGGCGGCGGGTGGTCGCGCCACGACCGAGCTCGTCGCGGCCGAGGTGATCGCGCTCCTCCGCGCCGGCACGCCCGCCGAGCACGTCGGGATCGTCTGCGACTCGATCGAGCGCTGGCGCACGCTCTTCGACGCGGTCTTTCCGGCGATCGGCGTCCCGTACGCGGTGGAACGCCGGGCACGTCTCGGCGAGACGCCGTTCGGGCGCGCCCTCCTCGCGTTGCTTCGCTACGCCTGGAGCGGCGGCACCCGCGGCCACCTGTTCGCCTTTCTCCGCTCGCCGTTCTCCGGCCTCGAACGGCGTGCGGTCGACTTCGTCGAGGGCCGCCTGCGTGGCCGCGCCGTCCGCGATCCCCGCCGCATCGAAGAGGAGAGCGCACGGCTGCGCGGAGAGCCGCTGCCCGCGCTCGGCGGGCTCCGGGAGGAGAGCGATCCGGTCGCCGCCGTGCGGACGCTCGCGCGCACGATGCTGCGGAACGCGTGGGGCCTCGAGTCGCCTCCCGTCACGGACGAGGCGCGCGCCGACGCGAGAGCGTACGAGTCCGTCGTGCGAACGCTCGGCGAGCTCGAGCAGCTCGCATCGACCGGAAGCGAATCCGTCGCGCCGGACGACGTCTCGGCGGCCCTCGAGTCGACGCTCGTCCGTCCCGTCGGCGCCGGGGAGAGCGGCCGCGTCGTCGTCCTCGACTACGAGCGCGCCAGAACGCGCCCCTTCGAGGCCGTCTTCCTGCTCGGGCTCGAGGAGGGCGGCTTTCCGCGCCGCGAGCGACCGTCGCCGTTCCTCGACGACGACTCGAGACGAGCGCTCGAAGGCAGGCTCGAGCGGCCGGACGCCGTGTCGCGCGACCGCTACCTCTTCTACACGGCGTGCACGCGCGCGGCGCGCCGGCTCGTCCTCGTCCGCGAAGCCGCGAACGACGAGGGCGTGCCGCTGGAGGCGAGCCCCTTCTGGTCCGACGTCCGCGCGCTCTTCGACCCGGACGAGGTCGCTCGCGCGACTCGCCGCCGTGCGCTCTCGAGCCTCACCTGGACGCTGGAGACCGCGCCGAGCGAGCGCGAGCGCCTGCGGTCGGTCGCCCGGCTCGTCGTCGACGACGCGGGCTCGGCGGCGGCCCTCGCTGCGGCTAACGGGTGGTCGCGCCGGCTCGACCGGGCGCGTTCCGCCTTCGACCGCACCACCCGGCTGCGGAGCCCCGCAGTCCTCTCCTGGATGTCCGAGCGGACGATGTTCTCCGCGACCGAGCTGGAGCGCTTCGCGGACTGCTCCTCCGCGTGGCTCGTCGAGCGGATCATCGACCCGAAGACGATCGACGCCCAGCCGGACGCGCTCCTGCGCGGGCAGGTGGCGCACACGACGCTGAACCGCTTCTACTCGCTGCTTCCGCGAGAGCTCGACTCCGAGCGGGTGACGCCGGAGAACGTCGAGGCCGCGCTCGGGCTCCTCCGGCGGTGCCTCGACGAGGCCTTCGAGTCGGGCGTGCGGCTCGAGCTCACCGCGCTCGAGCGTGCCGAGCTGCGGCACACGCTCCTCGCCGATCTCGAAGGGTTCCTCCGCGACGAGTCCGAATCGGACCTGACCTTCGTGCCGCGCAGGCTCGAGGTCGCGTTCGGCTCCGACCGTGCCGCGCCGGAACTGCAGCGGGGCCTCGCGCTCGGTGACGGGCTCCATCTCTCGGGGAAGATCGACCGCATCGACGTCGACCCGTGGAGCGCTCGCGGCATCGTCCAGGACTACAAGTCGGGAGCGGGTGCGCACTCCGCACGGGAGATCGACCGCGAGCGAAGGCTCCAGATCCCGCTCTACTCGCTCGTCCTCCGAGACCTCGTCGGGGTCGAGCCGCTCGGCGGCATCTACCGCGCGCTGTCCGGCAAGCGCGTCACGCGGGGGATGCTGCGGGAGTCGGCGCGGGAGGACCTGCCGGGCTTCGCGAAGGACGACTACCTGCCCGAGGACGATTTCTGGGCGCTGACCGAGACGGCGCGCGAGCGCGCGTCGGAGTACGCCCAGCGCATCCGCGCCGGCGACGTGCGCCACGACCCGAAGGGCGACGGCTGCCCCGCCTGGTGCGACCTCTGGCCGATCTGCCGCGTGAGCAGAACATGACCACGCTCGCCTCCGGCTCGCGTTCGCCAGGAAGTGGGCGAACGGAAACCATGTTTCCCCCGCTAGCCCCCTTCTTCTCGAGGGTCCCCACACCCCTCCCCGGTCATGGGCCACCCGGAGGCGGCGCATGACCGTCGTCGAGTCCGCGGCCGGCCTGAACGACGAGCAGCTGGCCGCCGTCGAGGCGGAGGGGAACGTCTTCGTCTCCGCGGGCGCAGGCACGGGCAAGACGTCGGTGCTCGTCGAGCGCTACGTCCGCGCCGTGTGCGACCTCGGCCTCGATCCCGACTCGATCCTCGTCATCACCTACACGCGGAAGGCCGCCGGCGAGCTGCGCACCCGCATCCGCGCGGCGCTCCTCGAGCGAGGCCGCACCGACCTCGCGCGCGAGCTCGACGGCGCCTGGATCTCCACGATTCACGGGTTCTGCAACCGCCTGCTCAAGCGGCATCCGTTCCCCGTCGGGCTCGATCCCCGCTTTCGCGAGCTCGAGGAAGCGGGCGCCGCGGTTCTCCGCGGCGAGGCATTCGAGCGGGCGCTCGAGCGCTTCTGCGCCGACGAGTCGCCCGAGCGGATCCGACTGCTCGCCACGTACCGGGCAGACGGGCTCCGGCGCATGCTCACCGGGGTGTACGCGACGCTGCGCTCCGCCGGGCTCGAGCTCGTGCTCCGGCTCGGCGAGCGGCCGAGCCTGGCGGAGGCCGTCGAGGCGCTCCGCGAGGCGGCGCAGTGCCTCGTCGAGGACGAGGGCGCGACGGCCACCCAGCGGGGGAATGCGACCGAGGCCCTCCGGATCGTCGCGAACGCGCCGCCGCCGGAGCGGCTGGTCGACCTGAGCGCGCTCCGTTGCCGCGGCGTTCGCGCCGCGTCGTACGAGGATGCACGGCGAGGGCTCGAGCGAGTCGCCCTCGAGGAGCTCGCGGCGGAGGACCGCGACCTCCTGCAGGAGCTGCTCGAGCTCTTCGCCGCCGAGTACGCCGAGGCGAAGCGCCGCGAGTCGGTGGTCGACTTCGAGGACCTGCAGCTCGCGGCCCGCGACCTGCTGCGCTCGAGCCCCGAGATCCGCGAGGCGATCCAGCTCCGCTTCCGGCTCGTCATGGTCGACGAGTTCCAGGACACGAACCGCCTCCAGTGCGAGCTCGTCGACCTCGTCGCCCACCCGCAGGAGACGGAGGTGTTCACCGTCGGCGACGAGTTCCAGTCGATCTACGGCTTCCGCCACGCGGACGTCGAGGTCTTCCGCGAGCGGCGCGCCCGGGCCGCGAACCTCCTCACGCTGCGGAACAACTACCGCTCCCGGCCGCAGGTCCTGGCGGCGGTCAACCACCTGTTCTCGAGCGAGTTCGGCGACGACTTCCAGCCGCTCGCCGCGTCGGCCGAGTTCGCGGACTCGGTCTTCGGCCACCCGGTGGAGCTGCTCGTGACGGACAAAGCCAGCTACCGGGGCTCGGGCGAGCACTGGCGCGACGGCGAGGCGCGGCTCATCGCACGCCGGGTGCGGGAGCTCGTCGACTCCGACGAGGCGGAGCCGGGCGAGATCGTCGTCCTCTTCGCCGCAGGCACGGACGCGGAGCGCTACGAGGAGGAGCTGCGAGCCGAGGGGCTTCCGACCTACCGCGCGACCGGCCGGGGCTACTTCGGGCAGCAGCAGGTCGCGGACCTCCTCGCCTACCTGCGGCTGCTGCACAACCGCTACGACGACGTGGCGCTCGCGAGCGTGCTCGCTTCGCCGTTCGTCGGCGTCTCGAACGATGCGCTCGTCCTCCTTCGCCGCGCCGCCCCTCGCCGCCCGCTCTACTCGGCGCTCGAGCGGACGCTGCCGGACGGGCTCGGCGCGGACGACCAGCGGCTCCTGCGGGCCTTCCGCCAGCGCTACGAGCGGCTCGTGCGGGCCTCCGCGCGCGTGCGGCTCGAGCCGCTCTGCGAGCAGATCCTCGCCGAGCACGACTACGACCTCGCGGTGCTGGCCCGCTGGGACGGAGCGCGCCGGTTCGCGAACCTCAGGAAGCTCGGGCGGCTCGCGCGCGAGTACGAGGCCGTGCGCGGCAGCGACCTCGCCGGGTTCGTTCGCTTCGTGCGGGATCAGGAGGCGCTCGGGGCGAAGGAGCTCGAGGCGGTGGCCGAGGAGGAGGGAGCCGGGGCAGTCCGCCTGCTCACGATCCACGGCGCGAAGGGGCTCGAGTTCAAGGTCGTCATCGTCGCCGACGCCGGCCGCGACACCGGGGGGCCGCGGGGGCGAGACGAGATCGTCGCGCTCTCGGACGGCAGGTTCGGGTTCCGCATGGTCGACCCGACGAGCGGGGAGCGGAAGCCGGTCTTCGACTTCGACGACGTCCGGGACATCGAGCGGATCGAGGAGCGAGCCGAGCGCCTCCGTCTCTACTACGTGGCGATGACGCGGGCGATCGACCGCCTGGTCGTCTCCGGGGCGATCGACCTCGAGCGGGCGAGCGACCGCGAGACGCCGCTCGGGTGGGTGCTCGACCGCCTCCAGGCTCACGAGACGGTGGCCGGCGCGGGAGCGGAGCCGATCGAGCTGGAGCGCGGCGACGCGCGTTTCCTCCTACGGGTCGACCGCCGGAGCGAACGAGGCGCGGGCGGCGCGGGGGAAGCCCAGAGCGGGGTCGCGCAGCTCGCGCTCTTCGGCGAGCTCCCGCTCGACGCCCCGGCCGTCGGGATCGAGCTCCCCGAGCTCGCGGCCGTGCAGGCGCCTGAGCTGCACGACGTGCGCCGGCTCTCGTACAGCGCCCTCGCTCTCTACGAGCGCTGCTCGTACCGCTACTTCGCAGAGCGCGTGGCCGGTCTCCCTCCTCGCGCGCGGCTCGCGGCTCCGCTCGGCGCTGCCGAGGAGGAAGGCCTCGCCGGCACGGAGGTCGGAGATGCGGTCCACCGCCTGCTCGAGCTCGTGCCGCTCGACGACCCGAGCGCGCCTCCGCGCGCGGAGCTCGAGAGCGCCGTCCGCACCTGGTACCCGGGGGTCGGCGGGCCGGAGCTCGACCACATCGCGCGGCTGGTCGAGGCCTACTGCGGCTCCGGGCTCGCGCGGCGGGTGGCGGCGCTCGAGGGGGCGCACGCGGAGCGCGCCTTCACCTTCGAGCACGACGGCGTCCTCCTGCACGGCCGCCTCGACGTGCTCTGGCGCGAAGGCCCGCGCGCGTTCGTCCTCGACTACAAGTCGAACGTTCTCGAGGGCGCCGAGCCGGCGGAGATCGTGGAGGCCGAGTACCGCACGCAGCGCCTCGTCTACGCCCTCGCCTGCCTCCGCGACGGCGCCACGGAGGTGGAGGTCGCGTACGTGTTCCTCGAGCGGCCGGAGGACGTCGTCTCGACGACGTTCACCGCCGCGGATCTGCCGGCGCTCGAGGCCGAGCTGTCGGCGGCGATCGCCCGCATCCGGGCCGGGGACTTCCGCCCCCGGCCGGGCGACTTCGTCTGCGCCGACTGCCCCGCGCTCGACGTCGTCTGCGCGGGGCCGGCGCTCCTCCGGTAGCGATGCCCGGGGCGTACGACCGTCTCGCGGGCCAGCGTCTCGACCGGCTGGCGGCGCTCAGCGACGGCATCTTCGCGGTCGCGATGACGCTGCTCGTGCTCGACCTGCGCGTGCCCGTGCGGGAGGCGCACGGCTCGGAGCACGCGCTCTGGCGCGCCCTCGTCGATCTCGGCCCGCAGTTTCTGACCTACCTCTTGAGCTTCCTCACCCTCGGGATCTTCTGGCTCGGACAGCAGGCGCAGCTCCACCAGCTCGAGCGCGGCGACCGGCGCATGGCCTGGATTCACGTCGGGTTCCTCTGCGCCGTCGCGCTGATGCCGTTCTCGACCTCGCTGCTCGCCGAGTTCGTGCGCTTCCGGCTCGCCCTCGGCGTCTACTGGCTGAACCTGGCGATCCTCGGCGCCTTTCTCTACGCCAGCAACGAGTATGCGAGGCGGGCCCGCCTGCTGGGGGAGGCGGGCGACGAGGCGTACCTCCTGCACCGGCGCAGGATCGTCGGCTACCAGGTCGTCTACGCCGGCTGCTTCGCCCTCTGCGCCGTCGACACCTACGTCAGTATCGCGCTCCTGATCGCGGCCCAGCTCTTCTCCGTCCTCTCGACGCGCGTCAGCCCCTTCAGCAGGGCCTAGAGGGGCCGGATGCGGGTCGCCGCCCTCTACGACGTGCACGGGAACCTGCCCGCGCTCGAGGCCGTGCTCGACGAGGTCGACCGCGCGGAGGTGGACGTGATCGTCAGCGGCGGCGATCTCGTGTCGGGGCCGATGCCGACGGAGGTCTTCGACCGGCTCTCGAGCCGGTCGGACGTGAGATTCCTGCGCGGAAACGCCGATCGCCTCGTCGTCGAAGCAGCCCCCGGGGAGCAGGCGGAGCTCCATGCATGGTGCGCCTCTCGTCTCGGGGGCGAGCGGCTCGCAGAAGTGTCGTCCTGGCCGCTGACGGTCGAGCTCGACGTCGAAGGCCTCGGGCACGTGGTCTTCTGTCACGCGGTCCCGACCGCGGACGAGCCCATCTTCACGCGCCTCACGCCGGACGAGGAGGTCGCGGAGCTGCTGGGCGGCGTCGAGGCGGACGTCGTCGCGTGCGGCCACACGCACGTGCAGTTCGACCGCCGGCTCCCGAGCGGGCTCCGCGTCATCAACGCGTGTAGCGTCGGGATGCCCTACGAGGGCCGCCGGGGCGCGTTCTGGGCCGTGCTCGGGCCTGAGGTCGAGCACCGGCGGACGGAGTACGACGTCGAGGCGGCGCTCGCCACGATGCGCGAGACGGACGCTCCGCTTTCTCCCGAGCACGCCGGCTGGCTGCTCGACCCGCCGGACCCGGACGAGGTGAGCGCGTTCTTCGAGAGCCAGAGGAGGAGCTGACGGTGGCCCGTAGCTACGCACACGAGGCGCGACGCCGCGGCCTCGGCAGGAGGCGCGAGCGCATCGGCCCGATCGTGGAGCGGCTCGCCGCGGAGCACGAGGACGCCGAGATCGCGTTGCGCTTCCGCTCCGATCTCGAGCTGCTCGTCTCCGTGATGCTCTCGGCGCAGACGACGGACACGAACGTGAACCGCGTCACCGAGCGCCTCTTCCTCAAGTACCGAAGCCCCGAGGACTATCTCGCGGTGCCCCAGGAGGAGCTCGAGCGCGAGATCTACGCCACCGGCTTCTTCCGTCAGAAGTCGAAGGCCATCCGGGGAACGATGCGGGTGCTGCTGGAGGAGTTCGACGGCGTGGTCCCGCGCCGGATCGAGGACCTCCTGCGGCTCCCCGGGGTCGCGCGGAAGACGGCGAACGTGGTCGCCGCCGAGCTCGGGCACGCGCAGGGCATCGTCGTGGACACCCACGTGCGCCGCCTCTCGCAGCGACTCGGTCTCACCCGCAACGACGACCCGGTGAAGATCGAGCGCGACCTGCAGCGGATCGTGCCACGGGCCGACTGGGCGCGCTTCCCGCATCTCCTCATCTGGCACGGGCGGCGCGTATGCCTCGCGCGGCAGCCGAGGTGCGAAGCGTGCGTCCTCGAGGACCTGTGCCCGTCCTCGCGGCTCGCGACGCCCGCGCTCAGATCCAGCGGCGCCAGCGGAAGATCGCGAGCTGCGCGAGGGTCGAGACCACGATGAGCCCGACCGACACGCCGATCGTCCAGTAGAAGTCGTTGAACTGCCGGACGAAGTTCTGGCCGTAGAAGCCGACGATCAGCGTGGGGAGGAGCAGCGCCGACGCGATCACGGTCAGCTTCTTGACGATCTCGTTCTGGTTCTCGGCGATCAGCGACTGGTGGTAGTCGCGCGAGCTCGCGAGCAGGTCGCGCGCGATGTCGAGCTCCTCACCGGCGCGGAACAACGTCTCGTACGCGTCCGAGAACAGACGCTCGACATCCTCGGGGAAGAGCTTCTCGTCCGAGACGTCGAGCCGCTTGTCCGTGATGCGGCGTACCTTCGCCCGCATCGCGCCGACCGTCCGCCGGGCGTGGATGAGATCGTGGCGGAGGGACGAGATGCGCCGTCGCACCCTCGAGCTCGGCCAGCGCTCGATGTTGTCCTCGAGGTCGTCGATCTCGCCGTCCGCGAAGTCGACGACGTCGAGGAACGAGTTGGCGACGTCGTCGGCGAGACGGAAGACGAGCTCCCCGACGGAGGCGTCACCGGCGGCCTCGAGGCATTCCGCCTCCCAGGGCTCTCCACCGGGCGGCGACTTGCGGACGGTGACGAGCCGCTCGCTCGTGGCGACGAAGCCGATCTCCCGACTCACGATCCGGTCCTGCTCGGGGACGGGGGCGAGGGCGACGAAGATCCCGAAGACGTACTCGCCCCGTCCTTCGAGGCGCGGGCGCGGCCGTTGGGGCGGCTCGGCGAGAAGAGCCTCGAGGACGCCGGGATCGACCTCCACGTCCAGCGCGTCGAGCAGCTCCTCGCGCGAGGGGTCGACCAGGTCGAGCCAGCGGCTCACGAGGCCGAGCGTAGGCGCGGGATCGGACGGGGACTACGAGGGTTTCCGGCCGGCCGGCGTCAGCTCTCCGCGAGGGCCGTCAGCTCTTCGGCCCGAAAGGGTCGGTGGCGGAGCTCGTCCAGGTACCGCTGCGCGTCGAGCGCCGCCATCGTTCCCGAGCCTGCTGCGGTGACGGCCTGCCGGTACACGTGATCCTGGACGTCGCCGGCCGCGAAGACGCCTGCGATGTTCGTCCGCGTCGAGCCGGGCTCGGTGACGAGGTACCCCTGGTCGTCGTGGTCCAGCCACTCGAGGAAGAGGCTCGTGTTCGGGTCGTGCCCGATTGCGACGAAGACGCCGTCCGACTCAAGCTCGGTGGCCTTCCCCGTGACCGTGTCGCGCAGCCGCACGCCTGTCACGCGGCCGTCCTCGGCGCCGAGAACTTCCTCGACGACCGAGTTGAGCACGAACTCGACCTTCTCGTTCTCCCGCGCGCGGTCGACCATGATCGGCGAGGCGCGGAACTCGTCGCGGCGGTGGACGACGTACACCTTGGAGGCGAAGCGGGTCAGGAAGTTCGCCTCCTCCATCGCCGAGTCGCCGCCGCCGACCACGACCACGACCTTGCTCGGGAAGAAGGCCGCGTCGCAGGTGGCGCAGTAGGAGACGCCGCGGCCCTGCAGCACCTGCTCCGACGCGAGGCCGAGCTGCCGTGCGCTTGCGCCGGTGGCCACGATGACAGCGTTGGCCCGGTGCTCGCTCGAGCCGACGTAGACGCGGAAGGGCTGCTCGGAGAAGTCGACGCGCGTCACGTCGTCGGTCAGGAACTCGGCGCCGAAGCGCTCGGCCTGCCTGCGGAAGTCCTTCATCATCTCGGGGCCGAGGATCCCGTCCGGGTAGCCCGGGTAGTTCTCGACGTCGCTCGTGATCATCAGCTGGCCGCCGTAGTTGAACCCCTCGATGACGAGGGGCCGCAGGTTGGCGCGGGCTGTGTAGAGGGCGGCGGTGTAGCCCGCAGGGCCCCCGCCGATGATGATCACGTCACGAACGTCGCTCACGAGCTGCTCCTCCTCGAACGTTAGCCCCGCCCGGGTTGCACGTGCCCGGCGGGGCACGTAGAGGTCAACGATCGGAGGGCGGTCGGTGTTCCCGCGCGGATCACGCCGCGTCTACGCCGCCGGCGAGCGCCTCGAGCGCCGGCTCCTCGTCTCCGACGAGCTCGGCCGCCGCGAGCGCGCGAGTCTGCCGCTCGACCGGCTGCAGCTCCGGTGGATCGATCCCACTGATCCCGTGACGCTCGAAACGCCTCGCCTGCACGAGCACCTGCCGCTCGAGGGAGCCGACCGTCTTGTTGTACGCGTCCACCGCGCCGTCGAGCGACCTCCCGAGCCGGGAGACGTGCGCGCCCATGGTGGCGAGCCGCTTGTACAGCTCCCGGCCGAGCTCACTCACCTCGCGCGCGCTCTCCGCGATCGTCTCCTGCTGCCAGGTCATCGCGACGGTGCGGAGCAGCACCATGAGCGTGCTCGGCGAGGCGAGGATGACGTTCGACTTCCAAGCGTACTCCTGCAGGGCGGGATCGTGCTCGAGCGCGACACGCAGGTAGGACTCGTCGGGGAGGAACATCACGACCACGTCGGGGGACGGGTCGAACTGTCGCCAGTAGGCCTTGGCCGAGAGCTTCGTCACGTGCTCCCGCACCTGCCGGGCGTGGTCCGCGAGCAGGCGCTCGCGGCCCTCGTCGTCCGAGGTCTCGAACGCGTCCAGGTACGCCGCCAGTGGCGCCTTCGCATCCACGACCACGTGCTTGCCGCCGGGGATTCGCACCACGAGGTCGGGGCGCATCGTCCCGTCCTCCGTCGCCGTCGTCGCCTGCGACACGTAGTCGCAGTGCTCGACCATGCCCGCGTACTCCACGACGTTCCGAAGCTGTGCCTCCCCCCAGCGGCCGCGCACGTGCGGCGTCCGGAGCGCATTCGTGAGGTTGCTCGCGCGCTCCGACAGCGTCGTCACCTGCGCCTGCAGGCTTCCGTAGGCCTCCTGGCGCACTCTCTCGACACCCTGGAGCTGCTGGTCCATCCGCACCAGGGACTCCTTGAGCGGGCGGACGTGCCCGGAGAGGCGGGCCTCGGCAAGCTCGAGGAAGCGCGCGCTGTTCGCGTCGAGCGCCTCGGTCGAGATGCTCTTGATCGTCGCGCGCAGCCGCTCGTCGAGGGCTCCGCCGGCGGCGAGCTCGGCGTTCGCAGCCGCGAGCTCGCGTTCGAGCTCGACGACCTCCGCCAGGCGCCGACGACGCTCGACGAGCGCCGGGCGCACGGCGACGAGGACGCCGAGCGCGCCCGCGACGAGGCCGACGAGTAGCGCGAGAATGACCATCGGGTCGACGAACGGTAGTGAGTGGTCCGGACGGCACCCGCCTCGCCGCCGGACCGGCAGCCGCCAAACTGGGGCAAGCCCTCCCGCGTACAGTCGAGACAACGTGTCCGCGCCGAGCACCGTTCCCGCCTCCCGAGACGCCGGCCGCCCGGTGCGGGCCGCGCTCGCGACGGCGCTGGCGCTCGCGGTGATCGCAGGCGTGGTGGTCGCGGTCGTCCTCCTCCGGGGCGGCTCGCAGGGCCGGCCCGCCGCTCAGCCGGCGACTGCGGAAAGCCCCGCGCTTGCACCACCGTCCGTCGTCTCGCGAGGCTTCGCCGGCCTCGCGCTCGCCGCGCACCGGGGCGACGTCCTCGTGGGGGTCGGCGCGTACGCCGGTGGCCCGCTCGACGTCGTCGTCGTCCCGAGCGACGAGTCCGAGATCCGGACGGCCGACGTGCGCCTCGACCTCCGAGGACGCTCCCTGCCGGGAGCGGCGGCGCGCACGTGCGGGAGCGGCTGCTTCAGGTTCGCGCTCGGCGTGCTCGCAGGGAGGCCTGCGAACGTCGTCGTCGAGGTCGCGAGGCCCGGACGGGCGACCGTGCGCGTCCCGGTTGGGCTGCCGGCGCGCATGCCGGCCCAGGCCGACGCGCTCCTCCGCCGCGCGCGCGCCGCGATGCTCGGCCTCCGCGCGCTCGGGATGGACGAGACGCTCGGCGCCGGCCTCGCGAAGCCCGTCGTCTCGCGCTGGTCGTTCCAGGCGCCGGACCGGATGAGCTACTCGATCCGGGGCGGTGCGAAGGCGGTCGTCGTCGGGACGCGCCGGTGGGACGACTTCGGCTCCGGCTGGCGGCGGAGCGCGATCCCGAGGCTGGAGGTCCCGACGTTCCCCTGGGTGCGGGCCCGCGCCGCACGGCTGCTCGGAAGCGCGCGCCTGGACGGGAGACGCGTGCAGGTCGTCGCGGCGCTGCTCCCGGCCGCGGCACAGGAGGCGCCCATCTGGTTCGAGCTCGACGTGAGGCAAGACGGACGCGTCCTCCGCTCGAGGATGCTCACGACGGCGCACTTCATGACGGACACGTACCGCCGTTTCGGCTCGGTGCCCCGGATCCGGCCGCCGAAGTAGGCGGTTGCCGCCTCGTTGCGAGCGCCGAGGCGCCGCGGGAGCCGACGGAATGCGTTGCTACCGTTGCTCGCCGTGGCGGACAAGCCCCGCGTCAAGGCGCCCAAGCCGCGCGTCAAGGCTCCGCAGCAGCGGGGTGCCCCCGGTGCGGGCGGGAGCCGTCGGCGCCTCCTGCTCGGGATCGCGGGCGCGGTCGGCCTGGCCGCGATCGCCGCAGCCGCGGTCGTCTTCCTGCTCGGGAGCGGGGGCGGCGGGTCCGATGCCCCGGCAGCGCTGAGGGCCGCGGGCTGCACGCTCACGATCGCGCCCGGCGGCAAGCCGCTGCACTCCATCCTGAACCCGAACGCGACCTCGAAGCAGTGGAACACGTTTCCGCCGACGAGCGGGCCGCACTTTGCGGAGCCGGCCGTCTGGGGGGCGTACACGTCGCCGCTCCAGCAGGCGCGCGTCATCCACAACCTGGAGCACGGCGGCGTCTTCATCCAGTACGGGAGCAAGGTCCCGGCCTCCACCGTCGCGCAGCTCCGCGCCTTCTACGACGAGCACCAGGCGGGCACGATCATGGCGCCGCTGCCCGCGCTCGGGAACAAGATCGCGCTCGGGGCCTGGGTGCACACGCAGGAGGACCTCCAGAAGGGCACGAACGGCCACGGCTACCTGGCGAAGTGCACGACCTTCGACGACAAGGCATTCACCGCGTTCTTCAGCTCGTACCAGTTCAAGGGCAGCCACGTGAACAACCCGGCGCTCGAGGAGCCGGGCATGTAGACCGGCGTACACTCGTTCCCGCCGGGGTGGCGGAACGGGTGAGACGCGCCCGCCTTAAAAGCGGGTGTCCCCACAGGGGGCGTGCGGGTTCGAGTCCCGCCCCCGGCACCTCTCCGCTAGCCGACCGGCTCCGCCGTCCAACGGGCGGGCCGGGCCGGCGGCGAGAGCGGGAGCAGTCAGCAGCGAGGCGAACGAGCTCGCGGCCCGGGCAGCGTCCCGCACCCCGCCGCGGGCGCAGGAGGCGACCGGGCGGCTCTCTCTCCTACGGCCTCGGCCGCCGCCCGAAGCCGTAGGCGACGAGCGTCTTCTGCGCCTGCGGACGGATGAGGGCCGTGACGAAGCGGTAGGCGGCGCGCAGGTGCTTCGCGTCCTTCACCACCGCGACCTCGTACACGACGTGCGGCTGCGCCGACTCCCGGATCGCGATCGCGAGCACCTTGCCCCGCACCGGGCGCACGTCGGTCACGTACACGAAGCCTGCGTCGGCCTCGCCGGTGACGATCTTTCCGACGACGCCCTTCACGTCCTGCTCGCGACTGACGACGTTCCTCAGCACCGCGTCGCCGATTCCGAGGTTCCTGAGCACGGTGAGCGTGTACGCGCCGACCGGCACTGCGGCGTCGGCGATGACCACGCGCACGCCCGGCTTCGTCAGGTCCAGGACCGAGTGGATGTGCGCCGGGTTCGACCTGGGGACGATGAGGACGAGCGTGTTGGTCGCGAAGGGGACGGGTTTCTGGACGAGCCCCTTCTCGTAGAGCGCCTCGGGGTACTTCGGGCGCGCCGCGGCGAAGACGTCCGCCTCCGCGCCGAGCTCGATCTGCGCCGCGAGCTGGTCGGAGCCGGCGAACGAGTAGTTCGGTCGCGGGTTGATCCTCGGGAAGACCTCGGTGAGCGAGGCGGCGGCGAACACCGCGAGCTTGCCGCTCTCCTGCGGGCGCGCGCCCGAGGGCGCGGAGGCGACGAGGGCGACGGCCGCTGCGAAAAGAGCTGTCGCGGGGATGCGCACCGGCACGAGCGCTTCCTAGCACAGTGGGTGTTACCCATGCGTTGCCTATGCACAGTTGCGTCCCAGCCGGGGGCGCCGAGCCGGACGCCGTCCGAGACCTCGGTAGACTCGGCCCGCCGTGGCGAGCACTCCCGAAGCGCTTGCCCAAGCCCCGCTCGAGTGGGATACGCCGCTCTACCGCATGGCGGTCTCGCAGTTCGAGCAGGCGGTCGAGGTGGCCAAGGTGCCCGACGCGATCGCCGAGCGCCTGCGCTTCCCCGAGCGCGCGATCATCGTCAGCGTCCCCGTCCGCATGGACGACGGCAGGCGCACCGTCTTCCCCGGCTACCGCGTGCAGCACTCGAGCATCCTCGGCCCCACGAAGGGCGGCATCCGCTACGACCCCGAGGTCACGCTCGGGGAGTGCGCCGCGCTGGCCATGTGGATGACCTGGAAGTGCGCGCTTCTTCGGCTCCCCTACGGCGGCGCGAAAGGGGGGGTGCGCTGCGACCCGCGGCTGCTCTCCCTGCGCGAGATCGAGGGCCTGACCCGCCGCTTCACCTCCGAGCTCCTGCCGATCATCGGCCCGCAGGAGGACATCCCGGCCCCGGACATGGCGACGAACGAGCAGACGATGGCGTGGATGATGGACACGTACTCGATGCAGCTCGGATATGCGGTGCCCGAGATCGTGACCGGGAAGCCGATCGCGATCGGCGGCTCGGTGTTCCGGCACGAGGCGACCGGCGCGGGGGTGGTCATGGTCGTCGCGCGGGCGTGCGACCGTCTCGGAATCCGCCTCGGCGAGCAGCGCTGCGTCGTCCAGGGCTTCGGAAATGTCGGCGGGATTGCGGCGCTCGAGCTCTACGAGCGGGGCGCGACCGTCACCGCGGTCTCCGACGTCTCCGGAGGGATCCACGCCGAGGACGGGCTCGACATTCCGGCCCTGCAGGCGTACGCGCGCGAGCACGGTTCGCTCGCAGGCAACGACGCCGGCCGGCGGATCACGAACGAGGAGCTGCTCGAGCTCGAGTGCGACGTGCTCGTCCTCGCGGCGCGGGAGGACCAGCTGACGGCCGAGAACGCGCCCCGCGTCAGCGCCCGGATGATCGCGGAGGGAGCGAACGGGCCGACGACGCTCGAGGCGGACGCGATCCTCGCCGGGCGCGACATCCCGATCCTGCCCGACGTCCTGACGAACGCCGGCGGCGTGACCGTCTCCTACTTCGAGTGGGTGCAGGACCTCGGGCGTCTCTTCTGGACGCGCGACGAGATCCGCGCGAAGCTCGCGGACAAGCTCTCCGATGCCTTCGACCGCGTGTGGGACCTCGCGGAGGAGCAGCGATCGACGCTTCGCACCGCCGCTCTCGTCGGCGGCATCCAGGAGGTATCGCGGGCGCTCGAGGCCCGCGGCATCTTTCCTTGAGCCGATGAGCACGGTTCGCGAGGCGATGGTCCGCGACCCCGGGCAGCTGCCGGTGGATGCGTCCGCGCAGGCGGCGGGCGAGCTCCTGCAGCGCCCTGAAGTCCGCGCGGTGTTCGTGACGGAGGACGAGCGGCTCGTCGGCGTGGTCACGCGGAAGACGCTCGTCCGCGAGGTGGTGGCGAGGGGGCTCGACCCGCGATCGACGACGCTCCGCGAGATCGCCGAGCCGCCCCACTACACGATCGGCGCCGAGGTCCCGCTCGAGGACGCGTTCCGGTTCCTCGAGGCCGAGGACGCGGAGCGCGTGCCGGTGGTCGACGACGGGGCTCGGCTCGTCGGCGTTCTCTCGCGCAGCGTGCTGCAGCGCAGGCTCGCCGAGGACGAGGAGCCGCCGGAGGAGGAGGAAGACGAGCGCGCCCGAGCCTTGTGACACTGTGTCACGAGGCGGGTGGGGCGTGCGCATGGACGGGTGTCGGTGAACGCTGCGAAGATCCGGCCCGTGATCGTCTGCCCTTCGTGCGGGGAGGAGAACCCGGAGCGCGCCCGCTTCTGCCTCGCTTGCGGCGCGGAGCTCGAGCCCGCAGCGGCCGGGGAGGAGCGGAAGGTCGTCTCCGTGCTCTTCGTCGACCTCGTCGGCTTCACGGGCCGCTCCGATCGAGCCGATCCCGAGGACGTTCGCGCCACGCTGCGTCCCTACCACGAGCGCGTCAAGAGCGACATCGAGCGCTTCGGCGGCACGGTGGAGAAGTTCATCGGCGACGCCGTCATGGCCGTGTTCGGGGCGCCCGTCGCGCACGAGGACGACGCGGAGCGGGCGGTGCGGTCGGCGCTGCGCATCCTCGACTCGATCGAGGAGCTCCGCGAGACCGGTCTCGAGCTCGCCGTTCGAGCCGCGGTCACCACCGGTGAGGCCGTCGTCGCGCTCGGCGCGCGGCCGGAGCGGGGAGAGGGCATCGTCACCGGGGACGTCGTGAACACCGCGGCGCGTCTGCAGTCCGCGGCGCCCGTGGGCGGCGTGATCGTCGACGAGCCGACGATGCGCACGACAGACGCCGCGATCGTGTACGAGCTGCTCGAGGCGGTCACGGCCAAGGGCAAGGCTGAGCCGATCTCGACGTGGCGGGCCGTCGAGGCGCGAGGCCGGGTGGGCCAGCCGGAGGCGGCGACCGAGACGCCCTTCGTCGGCCGCGAGCTCGAACGGACGCTGCTCCACGAGACGTTCGTCCGGGCCGAGCGCGAGTCCTCGGTGCAGCTCGTGACGGTGGTGGGCGAGCCCGGGATCGGGAAGAGCCGCCTCGTCACCGAGCTCCGCAGCGCCCTCGACGACCGCCCCGACCTCGTGACCTGGCGCCACGGGCGCTGCCTGCCGTACGGCGAGGGCATCACGTTCTGGGCGCTCGGTGAGATCGTGAAGGCGGAGGCCGGGATCCTCGAGTCCGACGATCGCGAGGCGGCCCAGTCGAAGCTTCGCGAGACGGTCGGCGGACTGTTCGAGGAGGAGGCCGACCGGGCGTGGGTCGACTCCCGCCTCGCTCCGCTCGTCGGCGCCGCGGGCGACGGCGCCGGCGCCAGCCGGGAAGAGTCGTTCACCGCCTGGCGCCGGTTCCTCGAGGCGATGGCGGCTCGCCGGCCGACTGTGCTCGTCGTCGAGGACCTGCACTGGGCGGACGAGGCGCTGCTCGAGTTTCTCGAGCACGTGCTCGACTGGAGCACGCCCGTCCCGCTCTTCGTGCTCTGCACGGCGCGACCCGAGCTCTTCGAGCGGCAGCCGAGCTGGGGCGGCGGGAAGCGCAATGCGACGACGATCTCGCTCTCGCCGCTCTCGGCCGAGGAGGTCGGACGGCTCCTGCAGGTGCTCCTCGACCGGACGCTCCTTCCCGCCGAGACGCAGTCGGCGCTCCTCGAGCGCGCGGGCGGGAACCCGCTCTACGCCGAGCAGTTCGCTCGCATGCTCGCCGAGCGCGGGAGCATCGAAGGTCTGCCTGTGCCCGAGACCGTGCAGGCGCTCGTCGCGGCCCGTCTCGACACCCTGCGCCCCGAGCTGAAAGCGCTCGTGCACGACGCCGCGGTCCTCGGCCGGATCTTCTGGAGCGGCGCCGTCGCGGCGGTCGGAGGGCGCGAGCGAGACGCCGTGCGCCGGGAGCTCAACGATCTCGTCCGCCGCGAGTTCGTCCGCCCGCTCCGCGTCTCGTCGATGGAGGGCGAGGAGGAGTTCTCCTTCTGGCACGCACTCGTCCGGGACGTCGCCTATCAGCAGATCCCGCGCGCGCCGCGGGCCGAGAAGCATCTCGCGGCCGCGTCCTGGGTCGAGCAGGCGGCGGGCGACCGGCTCGAGGATCACGCGGAGATCCTCGTCCACCACTACGGGCAGGCGCGCGAGCTCCAACGTTCGGCGGGGGAAGAGCGGCCGGAGGTGGCGGCAGCCCTCGTTCGCTTCCTGCTGCTCGCCGGCGACCGTGCGACGCAGCTCGACACGGAGGCTGCGGAGGCGTACTTGCGGCGCGCGCTCGAGCTCTCCGAGGCGAACGAGTCGGCTCGGGCCAAGGCGCTGGCGAAGCTCGCCCCGGTGCTCGGACTACGTGGCGAGATCGAGGAAAGCCGAACAGCGGCCGAGGCTGCGATCCACGAACTGCGCTCGCGCGATCCGCGGAGCGCGGCGCTGCTGCTCAGTGACCTGGCGACGATATCGTGGGCGCAGGGCGAGAGAGAGCGCTCCGCGAAATACGAGGCGGAGGCGATCGAGATTCTCGGGCGGAATCGCGCACCGGAGCTGGTCGCCGTTCTCGGGGGCGCCGCGCACCGGAACGCGATCGGAAACCGTTTCGACGACGCGGAGTCGCTGATGGAAAGGGGATTCGCGCTGGCCGCGGAGCTCGGCGTCGAGGATGTCACGGCGCTGCTGAATGCCCGCGCAACCGTCCGTGGCTATCGCGGTGATCCCGCATGCCTCGACGACGCCCGCGAGGCGATCGAGCTAGGCCAGCGTCTCGGCCTCGGACGGAGCACCGCGGTCACGATGAACAACCTCGCGGATGGGCTCGGCTTCTTCGTGGGGCTGCGCGAGGCCAGGCATCAGTGGGACGAGGCGATCGCCTTTTCGAAAAGCCGAGGCCTGAGGACGGCCGAGGTCTGGGAACGCGGCGAGCGGCTGCGCGCGCTGTTCCACCTGGGCGATTGGGACGAGCTGCGACGTGAGGCCGACGAGCTCGTGACGTGGGAGCAACGGTATGGAGGGAGCCAGGTCGAGATCTTCGCGCGCACGCATCTTGCGGGCGTGCTCGTCCATCGCGGCGACGTCGAGGGGGCTCGAGCCAATGTGGACGTGTTGCTTCCGCGAGCCCGCGAGAGCGGCGATCCGCAGGTCGTCGTGCCGGGGGTGACCATCGCCGCGCTCGTCGCTTTTGCCTCGGGCGACGACGACGGCGCGTTCGAATACGTCTGCGAGCTCGAGGCGGTGACGCGGACGAGCTTCGCGTGGAGGGGGTACGGGCTCCTGTGGCCGGCCCGCATCGCGGTTGCTGCGGGCCGTCTCGACGTCGCCGAGGCATTCCTCGAGGGCGCGGGAGACACTTCGGCCTGGGACACGTGTACGCAGCTCTCGGCGCGCGCGCTGTTCGCCGAGAGTCGCGGTGGCGACGAGGCGGCGTCCGCCTATCGTGCCGCGGCGGAGCGCTGGGACGCCTTCGGAAGCGTCATCGAGCAGGCGTACGCGCTCATCGGGGCGGGCCGCTGCGGGGACGCCAGGGCTTTGCGCGAAGGGGAGGCGATCTTCACGAGGCTCGGCGCGTCGCCCGTCCTCGCGCAGGCGGCGTAGCTCAGCAGCAGGCGTAGGCCCCGGGCGGGGCCGGGCCTTCCTCGGGCGCTGCCAGCTGCGCTGCCTCGAGCGCCGCGCCGTCCAGGATGTCGCGCTCGCTCGCCTCGATCTCGTCGAGGCCGTACGCGTCCAGGGCCTCGCGCAGAACGACGAGCCCGGCGACGATGACGGGCGCGCGGCCGGGCTCGATGCCCGCGACCCCGGCGCGCTCCGCCGTGGTCAGCGCGGCGAGGCGCTCGAGCTGCTGCTCGACCGAGCCTCGCCGGATGCGGTGGCCGTGCGTCCGGAGCGGGTCGTAGCGGTCGAGCCCGAGGTCGAGCGCCGCGAGCGTCGTGATCGTCCCGGCGACCCCGATCGCCTGTCGCGGCTCGAGGGCGGGGAGGAGCGCCCGCACGTACGCGGCGGCCGCGGCGAGCTCCGGGCCCGAGGGCGGGTCGGACTGGAGGAAGCGCTCGGTGACGCGCACGCACCCGATGTCGAGGCTCGTCGAGGCCTTCGGGCCGCCTCCGGAGACGAGGACGAGCTCCGTCGAGCCGCCGCCGATGTCGACGATGAGCGTGTCGTCGATCGCTTCGCGGCCGGCGAGCACGCCCTTCGTCATGAGCGCCGCCTCCTCCGCGCCGTCGAGGAGGCGCGTCGTGAAGCCGTAGCTCCACTCGATCTCGCCGAGGAACGCTTCGCCGTTCTCGGCGTCGCGCACCGCGCTCGTCGCGATGGCGAGGGCTCGCTCGGCGCCGAGCGCCTCGAGCTCGCGCCGGTAGTCGGCGAGGCAGTTGCGGACGCGGGCGACGGGCAGGGGCAGGAGCCGCCGCCGTTTGTCCACGCCCTCGCCGAGCCGCGTGATCGTCAGTCGGCGGACGACCTCCTCGAGCCCGTCACCGGCCACGTCCGCGACCAGCAGCCGGGTCGAGTTGGTGCCGAGATCGATGGCCGCGACGCGCAGCGGCGGCGTCACCGCGGCACGAAGACGCGGAGCCAGCGGACGCGTCCCTGGGCCCGCTCCAGCGCGTCCTGGAGCACCTGCAAACGGGCTCGCGAGGCGCGGAGACGGGCGAGCGCGGCCTCGAGCTCCGTGCTCGAGCTCTCGAGCTCGGCGAGGTGCTGCTCCGTGCGAGCGCTCTTCGCCTCGAAGGACGCGAGCTCGCTCGTGAGGGTGCGCGTCGTGCGCTTCGTCTGCCTCCACAGGCGCAGGCCGCGGACCGCCGCGACCGTCGTGGCCGCCGCCGACACCACGAGACCGAAGAGGAAGGCCGCGAGCACCATCGGCAGTCGATCGTAGCCGAGGCGTTCCCGGATGGCGATCCGCCCGACTTCGGATCCAGAGTTTCTCCAACCGGATCCAGGATCCACGGCCCGAGGACGGAATCGAGCCATCTTGTGCGCGGCCGATCCTGTGTTTAGGATCCAGAGTCCAAGGTAACGGGGCACAAAAGCGAAGGCGGACAAGGGGAGGTCGGGATGGAAGGCGATGGGCGGGCGGCACGCGACAGGTGGCACGGGATCGAGCGCCCGTACACGCAGGAGGACGTGGAGCGGCTGCGGGGGAGGTTCCACGTGGAGCACACGGTCGCGCGCCTCGGCGCCGAGCGGCTCTGGACGCTGCTCCATTCGAAGCCGTACGTCGCAGCTCTCGGCGCGCTCACGGGCGCCCAGGCCGTGCAGATGGTGAAGGCCGGGCTCGACGCGATCTACCTCTCCGGCTGGCAGGTCGCCGCCGACGGCAACCTCGCCGGTCACACGTATCCCGACCAGAGCCTGTACCCGGTCTCGAGCGCTCCCGCGCTCGCCCGGCGGCTGAACAACGCGCTCCTGCGGGCCGATCAGATCGAGGCCGCCGAGGGGAAGAACGGCACCTACTGGCTCGCTCCGATCGTCGCGGACGCCGAGGCCGGCTTCGGAGGCCCGCTGAACGCGTTCGAGCTCATGAAGGCGATGATCGAGGCCGGGGCAGCAGGCGTGCACTTCGAGGACCAGCTCTCGTCCGAGAAGAAGTGCGGCCACCTGGGCGGGAAGGTGCTCGTCCCCACGGGCCACTTCATCCGCACGCTCGCGGCCGCAAGACTCGCGGCGGACGTGCTCGACGTGCCGACGGTCCTCGTCGCGCGAACGGATGCGCTCTCGGCGAAGCTGCTGACGAGCGACGTCGACGAGCGCGACCACGAGTTCCTGACCGGAGAGCGCACGCCGGAGGGGTTCTTCCGGGTCCGGGACGGGATCGAGGCCCCGATCGCCCGCGGGCTCGCGTACGCGCCGTATGCCGACCTGCTCTGGTTCGAGACCTCGACGCCGGACCTCGACGGTGCGGCGGCGTTCGCGGAGGCGATCCACGCGCGCTACCCGGGCAAGCTGCTCGCGTACAACTGCTCGCCGTCCTTCAACTGGAAACGCCACCTCGACGACGAGACGATCGCCTCGTTCCAGGAAAAGCTCGGCGACATGGGGTACAGATTCCAATTCGTGACCCTCGCCGGCTTCCACGCCGTCTGCGCGTCGATGTTCGACCTCGCCCGGGGCTACTCGAGCGAGGGGATGAGCGCATACGTCCGGCTGCAGGACCAGGAATTCGCCCTTGAGCAGCACGGGTACACGGCGACGAAGCACCAGCGCGAGGTCGGCGCCGGGTACTTCGACGCGGTGCTGGAGGCGATCTCGGGAGGCGAGAGCTCGACGCTCGCGCTCAGGGGGTCGACCGAGGAGGCGCAGTTCCAGCCGGCGGTGTCATGAGCGTAGGCTCGACGGAGCTCATCCGAGAGCGGAGGCGCCGGCTTCGCCTCCGCCGGAAGCGCGTATGAGCGCGAGAGCGTCCGTCACCGGGGTCGAGGTCCGCGCGCCGGACGAGGCCGGGATCCTCACGCCGGAGTCGCTCGACCTCGTCGCCGAGCTCGAGCGGGAGCTCGGGGGGAGGCGGGCTGAGCTGCTCGGGCGGCGCTCGGAGCGGCAGCTGCGGATCGCCGCCGGAGAGCTGCCGGACTTCCTCCCGGAGACGCGGTCCGTGCGTGAGGGCGAATGGCGGGTGGAGCCGGTGCCCGCAGACCTGCGGGACCGGCGCGTCGAGATCACCGGCCCCGCGGGCGACCGGAAGATGGTCATCAATGCGCTCAACTCCGGCGCACGCATCTACATGGCCGACTTCGAGGACGCGAACTCGCCGACGTGGGCGAACGTCGTCGGCGGCCAGGAGAACCTCACGGATGCGATCGAGGGCACGATCTCGCTCGAGGCCGGCGAGAAGCGGTACTCGCTGGAGGACGACGTGGCCGTGCTGCTCGTCCGACCTCGCGGGTGGCACCTGCCCGAGCGCCACGTGGAGATCGACGGGCGGCGGGTGTCGGCGTCGCTCTTCGACTTCGGCGTCTACCTGCAGCGGAACGCCGAGCGCCTCCTCGAGCGCGGAACCGGCCCGTACTTCTACCTCCCGAAGCTCGAGAGCCACCTGGAGGCTCGTCTCTGGAATGACGCCTTCTGCCTCGCCCAGGACCGGCTCGGGCTCCCGCGGGGGACGATCAAGGCCACAGTCCTCATCGAGACGATCCTCGCCGCGTTCGAGATGGAGGAGATCCTCCATGAGCTGCGCGAGCACTCCGCCGGGCTCAACGCCGGGCGCTGGGACTACATCTTCTCGACGATCAAGAAGTTCCGCGACCGCGAGGACTTCGTGCTCCCGGACCGGGTGCAGGTGACGATGACCGTGCCGTTCATGCGGGCGTACACGGAGCTCCTCGTGCGCTCGTGCCACGCCCGCGGGGCACACGCGATCGGCGGCATGGCCGCGTTCATCCCGAGCCGACGCGACCCGGAGGTGAACGAGGTCGCGCTCGCACGCGTGCGCGAGGACAAGCTGCGGGAGTCCGGAGACGGCTTCGACGGGACGTGGGTGGCGCACCCCGATCTCGTCCCGACGGCGATGGAGGTCTTCGACGAGGCGCTCGGAGAGCGCCCGAACCAGCTCGATCGCCTGCGCGAGGACGTATCCGTTGCGGCGTCCGACCTGCTCGACGTCGGCGCCACGCCCGGGGACGTAACCGAGGACGGCGTTCGAACGAACGTCTCCGTCGGCATCCGTTACCTCGCCTCGTGGCTCTCCGGCGCGGGCGCGGCGGCGATCGACAACCTGATGGAGGACGCCGCCACCGCGGAGATCTCCCGCTCGCAGATCTGGCAGTGGCTGCGGCACGGCCGCGTGGAGCGGGCGGACGTGGAGGGTACGATCGCCGGGGTCGTGGGCGAGCTCCCGGACGAGCCGGTCGTCCGGGACGCGCGGGCGCTGTTCGAGCGGGTGGCCTGCGCCGGGGAGTT
Organism: Actinomycetota bacterium; assembly: GCA_046735575.1. Taxonomy (GTDB): domain Bacteria; phylum Actinomycetota; class Thermoleophilia; order Gaiellales; family Gaiellaceae; genus GMQP-bins7. The sequence goes on along the minus strand of JBKPTS010000012.1, from coordinate 23,103 downwards.
CGAGGAGTTCCTGACGCTTCCCGCCTACGAGCGTCTCCTGGAATACGAATCACCGTGAACGAGCACGGCGTCGAGCACGGAACGAAGGCAGACGACCTCGCGCTCGCGCTCGAGGAGGCGATCGTCTCCGGCGAGATCCCTCCCGGCAGCGTGCTCCGGCAGGAGCATCTCTCCGAGCAGTTTCAGGTCTCGCGGACGCCGGTGCGGGAGGCGCTGCGCCGGCTCGCGGCGCTCGGCCTCGTCAGCTTCGAGCCGAACCGCGGCGTGCGCGTCCGCATGCTCTCGCGGGACGAGCTGCGCGAGGCGTTCCTCGTCCGAGCCGAGCTCGAGAGCCTCGCGACCGAGATCGCCACGCCCAAGATGACGGACGAGGACATGACCGACCTCGAGGAGGCGGAGCGGCGCTTCGGCGAGGCCACCATGACGCTCATCGAGATGAGCCACGACGCGCGCCAGGACCTGCAGGTCGCGCGCGAGTGGCTGCACGCGAACCACGCCTTCCACGATGTCATCTATGCGGCCGCCGACGTGCCGCTCATCGAGCGGATGGCGAAGGCCGCGCGGCGCACGTTCCTCGTCAAGCCCGTCTGGGCGACGGGGGCCGACCTCGACGAGCGCTACCGAACGAACGACCTGCAGCACCGCGCGATCCGCGAGGCCATCGTCGCGCGGAGCCCCGAGGGCGCGCGCGTGCTCGCCCGCGAGCACGTCCTCGCCTCCGGCCGGCTGCTCGAGGCGATCCTGGACAAGGTCGCCGCCGAGACGCGCGAGCCGACGCTCCTCGGCGCGTAGCGAGGGCTCGGAGGGGTCAGACCCCGGACGCGGCCGACCTGGGCGGGGCGGCTCGGCGCCGAGCGGGTTTGCGGGCCGGCGACACGTCCGGGACGGACCCGTCCGGGGTCTGACCCCTCCGCCGGTAGGTTCCGCTCCGTGATCGAGGCGCGCAGCGACGTCGTCGGCAGCCTGCTCCGGCCGCCCGAGCTCCTCGAGGCGCGCGAGCGCGTCGCGCGGGGCGAGCTGTCGCAGCCCGAGTTCAAGCGGATCGAGGACGCGGCCGTCGACGCGGCGCTGCGGCTGCAGGAGGAGGCGGGCCTCGAGGTCGTGACCGACGGCGAGATGCGTCGCCTCTCGTTCCAGAGCCAGATGACGGAGGCGGTGGAGGGCTTCGGCGAGTGGGATCTCGATGCCTTCCTCTGGGGCGAGTGGCACGGAGACGAGGTCGGGGACCTCGCCGTCGAGAGGCCGCCGCTGGCGGTGGAGGGAAAGCTCCGCCGCAAGCGCTTCCTCTCGGCGGAGGAGCTCACGTACGCGCGCGGGCGCAGCAGCCGGATCCTCAAGGTCACGCTTCCGAGCCCGAGCCTCTTCGCGAGCTTCTGGGATCCCGAGCGCTCGCGGGGCGCATACCCGACGCTCGAGTCCTTCCTCGCGGACGTCGCCGAGATCCTCCGCGAGGAGGTGGACGAGCTCGTGCGGCTGGGGGCGACGTACGTCCAGCTGGACGCGCCGCACTACCCGATGTTCCTCGACCCCAGCTACCGCGACTTCTACGCCAGCCGGGGCTGGCCCGCGGAGCGCTGGATCGAGCAGGGCGTCGAGCTCGACAACCACGTCATCGGCGAGCGGCCGGGAGTCACCTTCGGGTTCCACCTCTGCCGCGGCAACCAGGCGAGCCGCTGGCTCGTCGAGGGAGGCTACGACTGGCTCGCCGGGCAGCTCTTCCCGCGCGTGCGGGCGCAACGTCTCCTGCTCGAGTACGACGACGCGCGCTCGGGGACCTTCGAGCCGCTGCGCACGGTGCCGGAGGACAAGCTCGTCGTCCTCGGGCTCGTCACGACGAAGACGGGACGGCGCGAGACGGTCGACGAGCTCCGGGCGAGGATCGAGGAGGCGAGCGCGTTCGTCCCGCTCGAGCGGCTCGCGCTCTCCCCGCAGTGCGGTTTCGCCACGTCCGTGCTCGGAAACGCCCTCACCCAGGACGACCAGCGCGCGAAGCTGGAGACGATCGCCCGGACGGCGAGCCTCGTCTGGTGAAAGCAACGTCGTGACCGTGCGCCTGACAGGACGAGACCTCACGCTCGGGGAGGTCGTGCGGGTCGCGCGCTCCGGCGAGGCGGTCGAGCTCGCTCCGGCGGCCCTCGAGCGCATGCGCGAGTCGCGCGCGGTGGTCGACGGGGCGGTCGAGCGCGGGGAGCCCGTGTACGGCGTCACGACCGGCGTCGCCTCGCGGAAGCGGGTCGCCGTGACCCCGGAGGAGATGGCCGAGTTCAACCGCCGGCTGCTGCGCAGCCACCTCGTCGGCCAGGGGCCGGAAGCCGCGCACGACGTCGTCCGGGCGCAGCTCCTGCGGCTCGCGAACCTCTTCGCGTCGGGGACGACAGGGGTCCGCCCCGCGGTTGCGGAGCGGCTCGTCGAGGCGCTGAACGAGGACGAGTCGCCCCGGGTCCGGATCCTCGGCTCGATCGGCCAGAGCGACCTGGCGCCGAACGCGGACCTCGCCTACGGGCTCTTCGAGACGTTCGAGCTCGCGGCCGGCGAGGCGCTCTGGCTCGTGAACAACAACGCCTTCTCGACCGGGCTCGCGGCCCTCGCTGTCGCCGACGCCGAGCGACTGCTCGACGCGATGCACGTCGCCGGCGCGCTCGACCTCGAGGCCTTCGCGGCGAACCTCTCGATCATCCACCCGCAGGTCCCGCTGACGCGGCCGTATCCCGGCCTGCGACGATCGGTCGACCGCCTCACCGGGCTGCTCGCGGGAAGCTCGCTCTGGGAGCCCGGCGCGGCGCGAAACCTCCAGGACCCGCTGACGTTCCGCGGTCTGCCGCAGGTGCTGGGATCGGCACATGACGCGCTCGACTTCGTCCTCGCCCAGCTCGCCGTGGAGCTGAACGGCTCGAGCTCGAACCCGCTCGTCGTGCCGGGCGAGGCGCGTGTGTTCTCGGTCCTGAACCTCGACGTCGCGCCGCTCGCGGCCGCGCTCGACTTCCTCCGGATCGCGCTCGCCCCTGCGCTCACCTCGGCGAACGAGCGGATGATGAAGCTGCTGCAGCGGCCGTTCTCCGGCCTGCCGGACGGGCTCGCCGCACGCGAGGGGCTGCACGAGGACGGCCTCGCCGAGCTCGGGAACGCCGGGCACGCGCTGACCGCGGAGGCGCGGCTGCTCGCGCAGCCCGTCTCTTTCGAGCTCGCGAGCACGACCCAGGCGGAGGGGATCGAGGACCGGATGACGATGACGCCCCTCGCGGCCCGCCACGTCGCGGCGATGGTCGAGCTCGGCGAGCGGATCGTCGCCGTCGAGCTCGTGGTCGCGGCGCAGGCGGTCGACCTCCGCCGTCCCGCGCAGCTCGGCAGCGGGACGCGGCGGGCGTACGACCTCGTCCGCGGGCGCGTCCCGTTCACGGGCGAGGGCGAGACCGTCCCCCCCGACCTGGAGCCCGTGCGCGAGCTCGTGCGCTCCGGGCTGACGTGATAGGAGTAGCGGGGTGAGCGGGGGCGGCCTCCTGGAACGGCTCGAGCAGGGCCCGGTCATCTGCGCCGAGGGCTACCTCTTCGAGCTCGAGCGGCGCGGCTACCTGCAGGCGGGCGCGTACGTGCCCGAGGTCGTGCTCGACCACCCCGAGGTCGTCGCGCAGCTGCACCGCGACTTCGTCCACGCCGGATCGGACGTGGTCGAGGCGTTCACGTACTACGCCCACCGCGAGAAGATGCGGATCGTCGGCAAGGAGCACCTGCTCGAGGACCTGAACCGGCAGGCGCTCGAGGTCGCGAGGGAGGTCGCGCGCGAGAGCGGTGCGCTCCTCGCGGGCGACATCTGCAACACCAACCTCTGGGCCGAGGACGAGGAGTCGAAGCGGACGGTGCGCTCGATGTTCGAGGAGCAGGTCGGCTGGGCGTCCGAGGCGGGAGTCGACTACGTGATCGCCGAGACCTTCTCCCACGCGGGGGAGGCTCTGCTCGCGCTCGAGGTGATCAAGGACGCGGGCTTCCCTGCGGTCGTCACTCTCATCCTGCACCAGGCCCCCGTGACCCGGGACGGCCTGACGCCCGCCGAGGCGTGCCTCCGGCTCGAGCAGGCGGGCGCCGACGTGGTCGGGCTCAACTGCGGGCGCGGGCCGGAGACGCTGATGCCCTCGCTGCGCGCCGTTCGCGAGGCGGTCTCCGGGCACGTCGCCGCGCTCCCCGTCCCGTACCGGACGACCGAGCAGCAGCCGAGCTTCCAGTCGCTCCGCGATCCCGCGCACCCGGACGAGATGCCGTTCCCGACCGCGCTCGACCCGTTCGTCTGCACCCGCTACGAGATCGCGGACTGGGCGCGCGAGGCGCAGGCGATCGGGATCGACTACCTCGGTCTCTGCTGCGGGGCGGCCCCGCACCACATCCGCAGCCTCGCCGAGGCGATCGGGCGGACGCCGCCGGGGAGCAAGTACTCGCCGGACATGTCCAAGCACGCCTACTTCGGGACGGACGAGAGCCTCAAGACGGAGAACGTCGAGTTCGCGAAGGAGCTGTAGGGCTCAGCCTCGCGCGGCCGGAAGCTCCGGGTCGCGGCCCCACTCGTCCCAGCCCGCGTCGTAGAGCGATACGTCCTCGATCCCGGCGCGCTCGAGCGCGTACAGGAGCGCGGAGGCGGAGATGCCCACGCCGCAGTAGGTGACGACGCGCTTGCCGGGTGCCGCGCCGAGCTCGGCGAAGAGCTCGCGCAGCTCGTCGGGGCTCTTCATGGTCAGGTCGTCCCGGTAGAGCTGCTGCGAGGGGAGGGAGCGGGCCCAGGGGACGCGGCCCGCGCGGAGCTCGCCGCGGGGCGTACGTGCGAGGCCGTCGCCGTCGGCCGGGATCTCGCCCGTCTCGAACCAGACCGTCTCGCCGCGGAACTTCGGCGGCTCCCGTGAGTCGAGGACGATCGTTCCCTCCTCGGGCGCGCGTTCGACGTCCTGCGCGCTCGCGACGAGCGCCGGACGCGGGCGAGGCGTCCACGAGCCGCGCGCGGCTCTCGGCGGCTCGGTAGAGAGCGGACGGCCCTCGGCGATCCACGCCTCGATCCCCCCGTCCAGGATTCGCACCTGGTCGTCGTGGCCGTACACGCTGCAGCCCCACCAGAGGCGGAACGGGCCGGAGTGCCCGCCGTCGGCGTAGGCGACGACCACGGTCTCGTCCGAGATGCCGCAGCGCTCGAGCTGGGCGGCGAAGCGGTCCGGGGGCGCGAGCATGAACGCGACGCGATGGCCGGGGTCGACGAGGTCGCTCGCCCAGTCGAGGTGGCAGGCCCCGGGGACGTGGCCCTGCTCGTACCGCGCCCGCCCCTGGCCCTGCTCGTCCCAGCGGAGGTCGACGACCACGAGATCCGGGTCCTCGAGGTGCGCAGCCAACCATTCCGGCGTCACGAGCACGGGCGCGAGTCTAGGGTGCCCGCGTGCCCGTCGTCGACGTCCACCAGCACCTGTGGCCGGATTCCCTGGTCGAGCTGCTCGCACGGCGCCGCCGTCCGCCTCGGCTCGAGGGCTCGACGCTCCAGGTCGCGGGCGAGCCCCCCGTGCAGGTCGAGCTGGCGGCGCACACGCTCGAGGCGCGCCTCGCGCTGCTCGATCGTCACGGGATCGAACGGGCGGTCGTCTCCCTCCCCCCGACGCTCGGCGCCGGCGCTCTCGCGGACGGCGAGTGGGAGGAGATCTGCGAGACCTACGAGCAGGGCATCCTCGAGCTCGCCCGGGCGAGCGAGAGGATCGTCCCGCTCGCCGCCCGCTGGAGCGCGGAGGGCTTCGCCGGAGCGTGCATCGGGGCGTCCGAGCTCCTCGACCTCGAGCTGCTCGCGCCCAGGCTCGACGAGCTCGAGCAGCGCGGCGGTTTCCTCTTCGTCCACCCGGGCCCGTCGCCCGCCCGGGAGCGGACCCCGGAGTGGTGGTCGGCGGTCGTGGACCACACGGCGCAGATGCAGGCGGCGTACGCGATGTGGCTGGACGGCGGGGTCGAGCGCTGGCCGCGCCTCGACGTCGTCTTCGCGATCCTCGCGGGCGGCGGGCCGTTCCAGCTCGAGCGCTTCCAGTCGCGAGGCGTGTCCGGTCGCGGCTTGCTGTACGACACCGTGTACTTCGAGACCGCGTCCTACGGGCGCCGGGCCCTCGAGCTCTGCCTGACCACGTACGGGGTCGGCAGGGTCGTCCTCGGCAGCGACGCGCCGGGGCTCGATCCCGAGCTCGCCCTGGACGCCGTCCGCGGCTTTGGCGATGCTGTGGCGGAAGCCATATGCAGCACGAATCCATCACGTCTCCTCGCAGCCGGGCCCTGACGCGATGGGTTCACGAGCGCGTGCCGCAGGACGCCGACCTGGACCGGCCTGCGCTCGCCCGGCTCGTCACCGACCTCGCGGCGGAGCCACGGTTCTGGAAACGGTTCGTCCGGCACGACCCGCGCACGCGGCACTTCGTCCAGCTCTACCGTGACCCGCACCTCGACCTGTGGCTCATCTGCTGGCTCGACGCCCAGGACACCGGCTACCACGACCACGACGTGTCGAACGGCGCCGTCTACGTCTACGAGGGGACGCTCTACGAGGACCACTTCGAGCGGGACCCGCAGGGCTGGATCATCGAGAGCACGCGCCGGCACGAGCCCGGCTCGGTCTTCGACTTCGACTCCTCCTACATCCACGGCGTCCGGCATGCCGACGGGCCGCCGGCGACGTCGCTCCACGCCTACTCGCCGGCGCTCTGGCGCATGGGGCACTACGTGCTGGGACAGAGCTCGGGGGCGCTCGGTCGCGTCTCCATCACGTACGCGGACGAGCTGGCCTCGTCCGGGTAGAGGTCACTTCTCGGCGGCCAGGGCCGCGGTGAGCTCGGGGCTCGGGGGCGAGATCTCGTCCGCCGGCCCCGCGTGGCGGCGGAGCTCGCCGGCGACGACCTCGTAGTGGCCGATCTCGCGCAGGGGCGGGGAGTAGCAGTGGATGGTGATCGCGCCTCGCTCGTGCTCCATCCGGTGGATGCCCGAGCCGTCGAGCGAGAACGCGTCGCCGGCGACGTGGCGGGTGACGCGTCGCGGGCCGCCGACCGTGAGCGTCTCGTGGCCCGCGCTCCCCTCGAGGAGGTACACGCCGACGGCCGAGCCTCCGTGGTCGTGGAACCCCGTGTCGCGCGGCTCCCACCAGGTGTTCAGCCAGCCCTCCGACGAGTCGTTCCGCCAGAGGAGCTCGTACGTGCCCTCGCCCCGGCGGTCGAGCGCGTCCAGGTCGACGTGCTCCGCGGCGGCACGTGCGAGGGCCGCGCACTCGTCGGGCGCGAGCGGCCGTTCGCGCTCCGCGAGCTCCTCCAGCCGGGCGCGATCGCTCATCGCCGCATTCTGGACCCGACGCGGGCTCGCTGCACGGGGTGAGCCGGATCGCCCGCATCGAGGCGTGGCCAGTGAACGTCCCGCTCGAGGCGCCGTACGAGATGGCGCCCGGGGTCGTGCGCGGCATCCATCGCGCCGTCGTGCGCGTCACGACGGAGGACGGCGTCGCCGGCCTGGGGGAGACCCCGGCTCCCGAGGACGCGGGGGCGCTGCGGGGAGAGCTCGGGCAGGCGCTCGCCGGGCGGGACGCGGACGAGCTGCGGGCCGAGCTCGGCGCGCGAGACCGTCTTCCTCCACGGCACCGGCGCGACGGGCGGGTCGTCGTCGACAACCCGTTGACGGGCGTCGAGGTCGCCCTCTGGGACGTCGCGGCCCGCGAGCGCTCCCTGCCGCTGTACGACCTCCTCGGTGGGCTGCACCGCCGCGAGATCGCGTTCAGCGAGTACTTCGCCTACCGGCCCGGGCGCGAGGAGTCGCCGGCGGACGTCGCGGCTTTCTGCGCGCGCATGGCGGAGGAGCACGGCTCGAACGTGTTCGAGGGCAAGGTCGCCGTCCGGCCGGTGCAGGAAGACCTGCGGCTCGTGCGGGAGATCCGGGCCGCGATCGGCCGGGAACCCGAGCTCCGGCTGGACGCGAACATGGGCTGGCGCCTCGAGACGGCCCGCCAGGCGCTCGCACGCCTGGAGCCGTACCGGATCGCGAACGTGGAGGAGCCGGTGGGCTCCTTCCAGGAGCTGGCCGAGCTCCGGCGATCGAGCCCCACTCCGTTCTCGGCGCACACGCCGGACGTCGCGCTCGCCGCCGAGCTCGGCGCGCCCGACACGCTGGTCGTCGGCCTCGGCGCCTGCGGTGGGATCGCCGGCACGCGCCGGCTCGTCGCCGAGTGCGAGGAGGCGGGGCTCGGCTTCTGGTTCTACAGCGGCGACCTCGGGATCGCGACCGCGGCCTACCTCCACATCGCGGCCGCGACGCCCTTCCTCGACAGGCCGAGCCAGTCGCTTCTGCGCTGGACGACGGACGACGTGGTCGCCGGCGGTCCGTTCTCGCCCGAGAGCGGCGTGGTCGCCGTGCCCGACGGCCCGGGTCTCGGCGTCGAGCTCGACGAGGCGGCCCTGGCGCGGTGCGTCGAGCGCTACGCGCGCGAGGGCCCGTACGACCACTACGGAGGCCCGCCGCTCCCGCGCTTCTAGGGCGGGTGCCTCGGTCCCTGTGTCACGGTACGTCGGTGTGCGCGCGCAGCCACGACGGGCGCGAGGAGCGCCTCGTGACGACGTGTCGCTAGGCGCGCCGGAGGAGCTGTCCCTGCGGTTTCTCGGAGCCGCCGACCTCTCGCAGCTCGAGCTGACGCCCGCAGAGCTGATCGCGGCGGTGGAGGACGTGGTGCGCGCGCAGGGAAACGGCCAGGTCGTGCTCGAGCCGCGCGTCCACCTCGAGCCGGGCGCTGCCTTCCGCGGCCACTGGAACGTCCTCCGCGCCTACGTCGCTCCGCTCGCAATCGCCGGGGTGAAGGTGATCGGGGACTTCGTCGACAACTACGAACGCGGCCTGCCCTCGGAGCTCGGCCTGCTGACGCTCTACGACCCCGAGACGGGGGCTCCGACCGGCGTCCTCGACGCCTCCGACCTCACGGACCGGCGCACCGGCGCGCTCACGGCGGTGGGCGCGAAGTACCTCGCGCGGCCGGGCTCGCGCGTGCTCGGGCACGTGGGCTCGCGTGGCACCGCCTTCTGGAACGTCGTCCTGCTCGACTCGCTCTTCGGCTTCGACGAGATCAGGGTGACGAGCCGCCGCGCGGAATCGCGCGAGGCGTTCGGCGAGCGCCTGCGGTACGAGCTCGGGAAGGAGGTACGCGTCTGCGGGACGGTGGAGGAGACCGTGTCGGGAGCGGACGTCGTCGTCGAGGCGACGCGGCTCGTCGAACCGGAGCCGATCCTGCGCACGGCGTGGATCGGGGAAGGCGCGCTCCTGATCCCGTACGGGACGATGAGCGCCCTCGAGCTCGACGTCCTCTCGGTCGTGAGCAAGGTGGTCGTCGACGACTGGCGTCAGTGCGGGCCGGGCAACCGGTTCGGCGCCCTGCGCGAGCACGTCGACCGCGGCCTCCTCACGCAGGAGTCGCTGCACGGCGAGCTCGGGGACGTCGTCGTCGGCCGCGTGCCCGGGCGGCAGCGGGACGACGAGCGGATCCTCTTCTGGCACCGCGGCCTCGCCACGTGCGACGTCGCCCTGGGCGCGCTCCTGGTCGCGCGCGCCGCCGAACGCGGCCTCGGCACCGTGCTCCGCTACAGGTGATCCGGCTCGACTCCCACGACGCGCTCGACCTCGCGCTCTACCGCCGGATCGTCCACGGCGGCGAGCAGGTCGAGATCGCCCCCGCGCTGCTCGTGAAGGTCGACGAGCGGCGGGCGGCGCTGCTGCGCGCGCTCGAGGCGGGCGCCTCCGCGTACGGGGTCACGACCGGTCTCGGCTACATGGCGAAGCACGAGATCCCGGAGTCCGAGCAGGGCGCGCTCCAGCGCTCGATCCTGCTCGGGCGCTCGGTCGGGGTGGGGGAGCCGCTCCCGCGCGAGGTCGTGCGCGGCGCGCTGCTCCTGCGGCTCACCGGCTTCCTGAGCGGCGACGCCGGCGTCAGCGGCAGTCTCTGCCGCCTGCTCGCCGAGCGGCTGAACGACGGCTGGTCTCCGTACGTGCCCGCCGGCCCGCACGGGGCCGCCGGAGAGGTCATCCCGCTCTCGCACCTCTTCCAGACGCTCGTCGGCGAGGGCTTCGTGCTCGAGGACGGGGAACGGGTGCCTGCCGGGGAGGCGCTCGCGCGCCGCGGCCTCGAGCCGTACGAGCCCGGGCTCAAGGAAGGCCTCGCGCTCGTGAACGGCGCTCCTCTCGCGCCCGCCCTGACGATCCACGTCGTCGACCGCGCGCGGCCGCTCCTCGAGCACGCGACGCTCGCGGCCGCGCTCACCGCCGCCCTGACCGGCGCGTCGGCGCGCCCGTTCTCACCCCGCCTCGGCCGCCTCAAACGCGATCCGCACCAGGCTGCGGTGCAGGAGCGGCTGCGCGCGCTCCTCGACGGCGGGGACTTCGGCGACCGCCCGCAGGCGCCTGTCTCGCTGCGCGTCGTGCCGCAGGTGCACGGCGCCGTGCTCGCGGTGGTCGACGCGGTCGAGCAGCGGCTCGAGCAGGAGGTGCGCGCGGTCTCGGACAGCCCGCTCTACCTGCTCACGGGCGACGGCGAGCCCGAGGGCTTCTACCCGAGCGGCAACTTCCACGCGCAGGGCCTCGCATTCGATCTCGACCTGCTCGCGATCGCGTTCGCGCAGCTCGCGAACCTCGCGGAGAAGCGCCTGCACCGCCTGCTCGACGCGCGCTTCTCGCACCTCTCCGAGCAGCTCGCGCTCGAGCCCGGCGTGCAGACGGGCGCCTCCGTCCTGCACAAGGGGGTGGTCGCCCTCTGCGCAGAGAACCGCATGCTCGCGGCGCCCGCCTCCGTCAACGCAGCCGACACCTCCTCCGGCCAGGAGGACGTGCAGGCGTTCGCCTTCCTGGCCGCCGACAAGCTGCGGCGGCTGCTCGACAACGTCGAGCTGGCGCTCGCGTACGAGCTGCTCGCGGCGCGGCAGGCGCGCCACCTGCGCGGCGGGGAGGCGCTCCCGGGGCCGCTCGAGCGCGCCTGCGAGGAGCTCGCGGCGGCGGCCGAGCCGCTCGAATCGGACCGTCCGCTCGGCCCGGAGGTCGAGCGCCTGCGGGACCTCGTCCGCTCCGGGAGGCTGCTCGCCTAGCGGCTCAGCTGCCGCTGCCGAAGGAGATGAGCCGCCCCTCGTCCTGCCCGTCGAAGGCGTCAGCAGCCTCCTCCAGGCGGGCGGCGATGGCGCGCAGCTCCCGCTGGAGCTCGTCCGGCGAATGGGCGAAGTCGGTCTTCGTGGCGGCGAAGTGCTCGAGCCGGTGCGCGGCCACGCGGGCCTGGAAGCGGCTCCACTCGACGAGGGCGACGTCCCGCCCGTCGACTCTCAGGATGGTCTGCAGGTCGGCGGGGTCGTCGCGTTCGGCGTCCGCCGTCCAGTAGGAGGCGACGATCGTGACCCGCGGGTAGCGCTCCTCGAGGCGGGCGGCCCGGTGGAGGACGCGGTGCCCCTGCTGCAGAACCGCCCAGCCGGGGCCGGGGAAGTCCGGGCTCACGACCCGCTCGGGCGGGAGACCCGCGCCGGACTCGAGGAGCTCCCGTCCCTCCTCGACCGGGCCGAGGAAGTACTCGAAGCGCCCGCCCCGCATCGGCCGCGGGTCGGAGACCATGAGCACGTAGTCGAAGGAGATCGCGTCCCGGTGCCACTGGTCGACGTTCCGCGAGAGCTCGTCGGGCGCGTAGTTGACGTGGATCGCGTGGTGGCTGATCGGATGGAGCTCGAGCCTCGCCCGGGCGAGCTCGCGGAGGAAGGCGAGGACTGTGGGGTCGCCGTACATGCCACGCAGGAACTCGGAGCGGTAGACGGAGCCGCGTACCTTCTTCGCGATCCGCTCGTCGCCCACTGCATCCTGCTCGAGCTCGGCGCAGATCGCCTGCAGCGTCGCGACCCCTGCGTCGCTCAGGAGCCTGAACGGCGACGTGATCGCGACCGGGGAGAGCGCCGTCGGGCCCGCTGCCTCCGGTCCCCACTCCTCGAGGAGCGTCGTCCGCGCGGGAGGCTCGAGCGCGAGGTGGCGACCCGGGTCCCACGGAACGTCGCTCGTGAGCGCGCCGTAGCCGGGAGGACCGATCAGGGTCTCGGTCACGCCGCGATCGTAGTCGCGGCCCGGCGGGCGTGCAGCATCGACGACGTCCTCACCCCACCCGGTAGCGCTCGAGGGCGTCGAAGTCGGGCACGACGCCGAGGCCGGGGCCGGGCGGAGGAGCGATCGTGCCGTCCGGAGCGATCTCGAGCGTCTCCGGCAGCAACCAGTCGCGGCGCTCGGGCCCCCACGCCGGCGGGTCGTACGGAACCTCGACCAGCGGGCACGTGGAGAACGCCAGCGCCGCATGGAGATTCGCGAGCAACCCGTAGCCGTTCGACCAGGTGTGAGGGCTCCACGCCCGCCCCGCGAGATCGGCGAGCCCCGCGACCCGCCGGCAGCCGCCGATCCCACCGGCGAGCACGACGTCGGTTTGCACCACGTCGATCCCTCCCCGCAGCACGAGCTCGCGCGCCTCGGCCGGGGAACGCACCATCTCACCCGCGGCGAGCCGGAGATCGGTGCGGCTCCGCAGCGCCGCGTAGCCGTCGAGGTCGTCCGTCCGGAGGGGCTCCTCGAGCCAGTAGACGCCGACCGGCTCGAGCGCGCGGGCGAACGTCGCCGCCGTCGCCACGTCCCAGCGAGGCGCGAGGTCCCCGGGCATCCGCCAGCCCTGGTTCGCGTCGACGAGGATCTCGAATGCGGGGCCGACGGCATCGCGTACGGCTTCGATCAGGGGGAGGTCTCGCCGCCAGTCGGCGGAGTGCAGCCGGAGCTTCACACCCTTGACACCGGCGTCGCGAAGCTCGACGCAGCGCCGTACCCGCTCGTCCGTGGGAACGAGCTCTCCGCTCGACGCGTAGGCGACGAGGCGTTCGCTCTTGCCGCCGAGCACTCGCCAGAGCGGCTGCCCGAGCAGCCTGCCCACGAGATCCCAGACGGCCACCTCGGCCGTCCAGGGGCGACCTCCGTGGAAGTCGACCGTCTCGCAGATCTCGCGCACGACCTCGGTCCGGAAGGGATCGACGCCGACGAGGAACCGCTCGAGCGTCTCCCGGTCGGGCAGCGCATCCCCGCTCGCGTAGCCCTCGAATCCGTCGTCGGAGCGGACGACGACGATCGTTGCGTCGTGATGGCGTCGCGGGACGGGATCCCAGGCCGGAGCGAAGGGCGGATCGAGTGGGTAGCGGTAGCGGCGGGCCTCGACGGCCGCGATCGCCATCAGGTGCCGCCGTAGAACGGATTCCGGAGCGAGTCGCGCCGCTCGACGAGGGCCGCGGCGGCCTCGGGGTCGCGACCCTCGACGCAGACGCCGAGCGCTTTCCGGGTCGCCGTCCGGCTCGCGACTCTGACCGCCGTCTCGTCCTCGGCGTCCGGGTCGACCCAGACCGCCACGAGGACGATCACGTCGCCGGAGGCCTCGAGCAGTCCGTCGGCCACTGCGTCGAGCACGCCCTGCCCGATGCCGAGCTGCGCCGCGCCCCACGTGATGGTCTGATGCCGATCGTCGGCCGCGGTCGCCTTGTTCATCATGAGCGTGGGCGGCCACACGGGCTCGTACTCCTGCTGTGTCGGTCCCACGCACACGAGCACCGGGGTGTGTCCCGGAGACGGGTGAGCGAGCATGCTCAGGGCGGCTGCGGCCGTCGGACTGCCACGCCGCGCGAGCACGACGTTGACGTGCGAGCCGTTCGGAGCGACGCCGCTCCAGCCCTCGCCCACGCGTCCGTCGAGATCGTCGGTCGTCATGCAGCTCCTTCCAGGTCGAGAACGACGCGCAGCGCGTCTCCGCCGGTCATCAGCTCGAACGCCTGCTGGACGTCGTCGAGGCCCAGCCGGTGCGAGACGAGGCGGTCGAGCGGAAGACGACCGCTGCGATACAACGCGAGCGCCTGCGGGAAGTCGCGCTCGGGCTTGGACGAGCCGTAGATCGAGCCGAGTATGCGCCTCTCGCCGCGAGGAATGGTGAGCGCGGGAAGCGTGAGCAGCGCGTCCTCGTGCGGGATGCCGATCAGGACGGCGGCTCCGCGCGGGCGCCCGGCGAGGTATGCGGCCAGCATCGCTTCGGGTCGACCGGTCGCCTCGACGGCGATGTCCACTCCCCCGCCGGACGCTTCCCGGACCGCCTCGGCGGTGGCCTCCGACGAGCCCTGCCAGAGAACGGCGTCGCTCGCCCCGAACGTGCGAGCGGCCTCGAGCTTCTGCGGGCTCGCATCGACTGCGATCACCGGCTCCGCCCCGACGGCGACCGCGGCCATCAAGGCGGAGAGGCCGACGCCGCCGCAGCCGATCACCGCCACCCGGTCCCCCGGCCTCGCGTTCGCAGTGCGCCAGACGGCGCCCAGCCCTGTGGTCACGGCGCAGCCGACGAGACCGGCGACGTCGAACGGCACGTCCCGCGGGATCGGGACACAGGAGCGCTCGGGCACGACGCACGCTTCGGCGAACGTGGACAGGAACGAGTAGTGGTAGACGGGCTCTCCGTCCCGCGAGAGCCGCGTCGTCCGGTCCATGAGCCCGCCCGCCGCCATGGCGGGCCGCGCGGTCGAGCAGAGCCAAGGCAGGTCCCGGATGCACTCCGGGCAGGTCCCACACGAGGGCGCCCAGGAGAGCGCGACGTGATCGCCGGGTCGCACCCGGCGGGCACGGGCGCCGACCGCCTCCACGACCCCCGCGCCTTCGTGGCCCAGAACCGCGGGGCAGGGCGTCTCGGCGGTCCCGTCCACTGCGTTGTAGTCCGAGTGGCAGACCCCGCTGGCATGGAGCCGGACGAGCACCTCCTCCGGGCCGGGAGGCGCGAGCTCGAGGTCGCCGACCGTGAGCGGTCCGCCGGTCCGCTCGAGCACGGCGGCGCGGATCCTCACGCGGGCGTCTCTTGCGGCTCTTTGGCCTGCAACCGGCGCAGCTCCTCGATCGGGATGTGGCAGCGCATCGAGTGACCCTCCTCGACCTCGAGGAGCGGGGGCTCTTCCTGCTCGCAGATCGCGCCGAGCTTCCGGGGGCAGCGCGTGTGGAACACGCAGCCGGAGGGAGGCGACGCAGCGCTCGGTATGTCCCCGGTGAGCCTGATGCGCTCACGGCCACCGCCGTCGATCGTCGGCACGGCGGAGAGCAGCGCCTCGGTGTACGGATGGTGCGGGCCCGCGAACACCACCTCCGCAGGGCCGAGCTCCTGCAGACGTCCGAGGTAGAGCACCGCGATCCGGTCGGAGATGTAGCGGACGACACCCAGATCGTGGGAGATGAAGATGTACGCGACTCGTTTCTCGGCCTGGAGCTCGACGAGCAGGTTGAGGATCGCCGCCTGCACCGAGACGTCGAGCGCGGACGTGGGCTCGTCGCAGATCACGAGCCGGGGATCGCCGGCGAACGCCCGGGCGATCGCCACCCGCTGCTTGAGGCCGCCGGAGAGCTGCACCGGCTTCTGGGTCAGCATGCGCTCGCTGAGCCGCACCCGCTCGACGAGCTCGGAGAGGCGCCGGTCCGCCGCGGCTCCCGAGAGGCCGGCGAGCTTCCGCAGCGAGCGCAGCAGGATCCGCCGCACGGAGTGGCGGCGGTTGAGCGCCGAGTCCGGGTTCTGGAAGACGATCTGCAACGCGCGCAGGTCGAGACGGCTGCGTTTCGTGAAGCGCGGCGCCAGCACACGGCCGTCGAGCTCCACGACCCCGGTGGTGGGCTCGACGATGCCGAGGAGCGCGCGGGCGAGCGTGGTCTTCCCGCTCCCGGACTCGCCGACGAGGCCGAGTGTCTCTCCCTGCCACACCGAGCTCGAGGCGCCGACGAGCGCGTACACGTCGTGCCCGCGCTGCTTGAAGACCTTCCCGAGGTCCTCGAACCGAACGAGGGGGTCGGCCCCGCGATCCACCGCCGGCAGCTCGATGTTCCTGGCCTCCTCTCTGGGGAGGAGCGGCGCGCGATCGTGGTACCAGCACCGGCTGTCGTGACGGTCGCCCAGGGAGATGAGCGGCGGCTCCTCCCTGTGGCAGCGGTCGTCGGCGAGGGCGCACCGGTCCGCGAACACGCACCCCGGCAGCGGGGCGCCGAGGCTCGGCAGGAAGCCCGGGATCGTGTCGAGCCGACCGTGATCCTTCCGAACGCCCCCGCGTGGGATGCAACGGAGGAGGCCGACGGTGTACGGATGGCGGGGATCCTGGAGGATCGTCTCGACCGGCCCCTCCTCGACGAGGCGCCCGGCGTAGAGCACCCCGACCCGCGAGCACATCTTGGCGATGACGCCGAGGTTGTGGCTGATGAAGAGCACGGAGGTCAGGAACTCGGACTGGAGCCAGGCGACGAGGTCGAGGACCTCGGCCTCGACCGTCGCATCCAGGCCGGTGGTGGGCTCGTCGAGGATCAGGAGGGCGGGGTCCTTCGCCAGGGCCATCGCGATCACCACGCGCTGCTGCATGCCCCCCGAGAGCTGGTGCGGGTAGCGCGCGAGCACGCTCTCCGCGTCCGCGATCTGGACCTTCCTGAGCATCTCGAGCGACCGGGTCCGCACCTCGTCCCGGCTCGCCCCGCGGGCCGTGAACACCTCCGCCAGCTGACGTCCGACGCGGATGGACGGGTTCAGCGCCGTGCCGGGGTTCTGGTACACCATCGAGACCGCGTCGGCGCGGAACCTTCGCAGCTCGCGGTTGCCGAGCTTCCAGACGTCCCGGCCGTCGACGAGGATCGAGCCGGAGCGCACTCGCCCGTTGCGCGGGAGGTAGCGGACGACTGCGAGCGCGGCCGTGGATTTGCCGCAGCCGGACTCGCCGACGAGCCCGTACGACTCCCCGCGCTCGACGCGCAGGCTCAATGCTCGAAGCACCTGGCGGTCCTCCCCCCGCACGCGGTAGGCGACATCGAGGTCGAGCAGCTCGAGCGCGGCGTGAGCGGATGCGGTCGAGGGATTCGCCGGGGCTGCCGAAGCGCTCACGACTCGAGCACCTGCGTGATTCCGTCCGCGATCAGGTTCACCGCGACGACGAGGGAGGCGATCGCGAGGGACGGGAACAACACGGTCCACCAGGCGAAGCTGACGACCGAGTAGTGCTCGTAGACCTGCACGGCCCAGTCCGGCGAGGGGGGTTGGAGCCCGTAGCCGATGAAGCTGAGCGAGGCGACGGCGAAGATCGCGTACCCGAGCCGAACCGTGAACTCGACGAGGATCGGCGCCATCACGTTGGGGAGGATCTCCGCGAACATGATGTACGGGGCTCGCTCGCCCCGGAGCCTCGCCGCCTGCACGTAGTCGAGCTCGCGCTCGGAGAGCACCGTCGCCCGCACGGTCCGCGCGATCAACGGCGTGAAGACCACGCCGATGAGCACGATGATCGTGAGGTGCGACGTGCCGAGCGCGACGGCGACGGTCACGGCGAAGATGATCAGGGGCAGGGCGAGCACTGCGTCGATGACGCGGCTGATCACGTCGTCCACGACCCCGCGGTAGTAGCCGACCACGAGCCCGATCAGCGTGCCGAGCACGGTGCCGAGAATGGTCGCGAGCGGCGCGACGATGAGGATGTCGCGGGCTCCGGCGACCACCCGCGCGAAGACGTCGCGCCCGATCTTGTCCGTGCCGAACCAGTTGGACGCGTCCGGGTGGGTGAGCACGTTCTCGCTCGTCGAGTACGGGTCGTGCGGTGTCAGCCGCTCGCCGATGATCGCGCACGCGATCCAGAACAGGAGGATCGCGGCTCCGACGAGGAAGGTCCTCGAGTGAAGCAGCAGGTAACGGGTCTCGGTCCGTCCGCCGCTCGTGGGGCCGATCTGCAGCGGCGCGGCGGGCTGGATGAGCGGCTCGTCGACGGTGCTCATTCGGCCGCGTACCGGATGCGGGGGTTCAGGACGGCGTACAGGATGTCCGCCGCGAGCGTCACGGTCAGGTACACGCAGCCGATGACGAGGATGCCTCCGGCGAGCAACGGAAAGTCCTTCGCGCGGGCGGCGTTGAGGATGAGCAGGCCGATTCCCTGGTAGTTGAACAGGGTCTCGATCACGACGAGACCGCCGATCAGGTAGCCGACCTGGGTGGCGATCACGCTGATCGTCGGCAGGAGCGCGTTCCGAAGAACGTGCCGGCGGATGACGACCCCGCGGGGCAGCCCTTTCAGGGTGGCCGTCCGCGTGTAGTCGGAGTCGAGCGCCTCGATCATGCCGGCGCGGGCCATGCGGGCGATGTACCCGAAGAGCACGAACACGAGAGGGAGCGCCGGAAGGATGAGGTGATGGACCTGGCTGAGCGCGCCCGCTCCGGGCCCTGCGTCGGCCGAGAGCGGCAGGACGTGCAGCCAGATCGTGAGCAGGAGGATCAGCACGATGCCGGAGACGAACTCCGGCACCACGGTCGCCGAGATGCCTCCGACGGAGATGACGCGATCGCTCAGCCGGCCGTAGCGAAGCGCCGAGGCCACTCCTCCGAGGATGCCGAGAGGCACGACGATGACGAATGCCACGAGGGCGAGCTTGAGGGAGTTCCAGAGCGCATGCCCGACCAGGGTCGTCACGGGCTGCTGGAACGCGTAGGACGTGCCGAGGTCACCCTGGACCGCCGAGCTGATCCAGCTCCAGTACTGCTCGAACCACGGCCGGTCGACCCCGAGCTCGTGGTCGAGGAGATCGACGGACTGCTGGTCGGCGAGCGGGCCCAGGATCGCGCGGCCGATGTCACCCGGCAGGAGCTGCGCGAGCACGAACACGAGCAGGCTCAGCAGGAAGAGCGTGACGACCGCCAGCCCGAGACGCTTGAGGAGGAAGCGCGTCACCGCGAGTCACTGGGCAGCGCCGGAGAGGCATGGTTGCCCCACCGGCGCCGCCCACGAGCTCACTAGGCGAACGAGACGCCGCGGAGGTTGACGAGCCCCACCGAGTCGGCGACGTAACCCTTGATGTTCTTCTTGCCCGCAGCGAGGTAGAGGTAGAAGTACGGGAAGATGACGGGCGTCTCGGTGAGCAGGAGACGCTCGATCTGCCCCGCGAGCTTCCGCTGTGTCTTGAGCTCGATCGCCGCGGTGAACTGGTTGATCAGTCCGTCGAGCTTCTTGTTCGCGATGTGTGACGCGTACCAGCTTCCGCCGCTCTTGAACGAGGAGACGAGGTAGACGTCGGGGACGGCACGTGGCGCCCAGTCCGTGATCGTCATCGGGGCGTTGAGCCACGGCGTGCCGCCGGGGCCTACGGTCTGCGGCCCCCCGTAGTACTGATCTTGGGTCTGGATGTCGAGGGTGAGATCGATTCCGCCGACTTTGGCCGCGTTCTGGACGAGCACCGCCAGGTCCGGGAGCTCGTAGGCGCGATACGTCGTCAGCGAGGTCTTGAGGTTCGTCACGCCTGCGGCCTTGAGCAGCGCCCTGGCCTTCGGGATGTTCTGCGTTCGCTGCGGCACCGACTTGTCGGTCGCGAGCATGTTCGGCGCGAACGGCGAGTCGTTTCCGACGGTGCCCAGGCCGCCGAACAGCGTCTTGATGATCGACGGGCGATTGAGCAGGAGAGCCATTGCGACCCGGACGCGCGTGTCCTTCCAGGCGGCCGAGTCGACCGCCATCGGGATCTGGCGGTGGACCGCGGACTTCTGCTTGAAGATCTGAACGTTCTTGTTCTTGAACAGCGGCCGCCCTTCCTGGTACCCGAACTGCGGGATGAGATCGAGCTGGCCGCCCTGAAGCGCGAGGATCTGTGACTGCGAGTCGACGTAGTACGTCATGACGACCTGGTCGAACGCCGGCGTGCCTCCCCAGTACGCGGTATTGCGGACGAAGGTCGCCCGCACGCCCGGGGTATAGCTCTGGAGCTTGTACGGCCCCGTCCCCGGGAACTTGGTCGCCTCGTACGATCCGATCTGGAACCCCTTGGGCAGGATCACGGCCTGGTACGTAGTCGAGCTGACCAGGTAGGGGAAGGAGGGCGTCGGCGCCTCGAGGTCGAACACGACCGTGTAGGGACCGGTCTTCCGTATTCCGCTCGGCGAGAGCACGCCCTTGTACGCGGAGAGGGCTTGCGAGGCGTTCTTCGGGTCCGCGAGCCGCTTGAAGGTCGCCACGACGTCGTCTGCCGTCATGTGGGCGCCCGTGTGGAACTTGACCCCCTTGCGGATCTGGAACGTCCATCTCTTCCCGGTCTTGTTCGGCTTCCAGCTCGTCGCCAGCTGGGGGGTGAGGCGGTTGTTGCGGGGATCCGTGTAGAGCAGGTACTCCCCGGTGATGCTCGTCGACGCGAGGACCGCCTGCGTGTTGCTCGTGATCGGGTCGATGGCCTTGGCCGGCTTGAGGTTTCCGACGCGCAGCGTCCCGCCCTTCTTCGCCGGCAGGGCCGGCGCTCCGAAGGCGAGGTCGGGCTCGCCCAGGAATCTGAGGACGGCGCCGATCGTCCCGGCGCCGATGCCGAGCATCACCGCACGGCGAACGAACTCCTGACGATCGAGCTCCGACGCGACCAGCTCGTCGATGAGATTGTTCTCGATCGGGCCGGCCTCGGTGCGCCGGTACTCGCCGACCCCCCTCCTCGTCTCGCGATCCATCCCACGATCTCCCTTCGGTCTGGGCCAGTGCCGACCGCGGGGTTCTGTGGACCCATCGCCGTCCCAACGGTCAGCCGCCTTTATGCCACCCCGCGACCCCGCTCGTCAAGCCAGGTTCGCCGCCTGCGAGGGCGGTGCGCTACCGGGCGAGCGTGACCTTGGAGAGGCCGCGGGGCTCGTCCGGGTCGAGGCCCTTCGTCCGCGCGAGCGCCCATGCGAAGAGCTGGCCCGGGATCACCGAGAGGAGCGGCGACAGCAGCGGCGAGGGAGGGGCCGGCACCGGGAGCGCGTAATCGGCGTCCGCGACCGTCTGCGCGGCCGACCCGCTCGCGATCACCGTCGCCCCGGCCTGCTTGGCGCGGGCGATCGCCTCGAGAACGGCAGGGAGTGTCTCGTCCTCGGAAGCGATCGCCCACACGGGGAAGAGGGAGTCGAGCGCTGCCACCGGGCCGTGCGCGAACGCAGTCGCCGTCAGCGGCTCGGCCGCCACGCGGCAGGTCTCGAGGAGCTTGAGCGCGATCTCGCGCACCGTCGCGTACTCGGCTCCCCGGCCGACGACGAACATGCGCCCGGCGAAGGCGAACGGGACCGCGACAGCCGCGATCCTTTTCTCGAGCGCCGGGACGAGCGCGCGCATGAGCTCGGCCGTCGCGCGCAGCTCGGCGGCGAACGCCTCGCCCTCGCCGGCGGCGTGCGCCGCGAGCAGCCCGAGCGCGGCGAGCGTCGACGCGTACGTCTTCGTCGCGGCGACCGCGAGCTCCGGCCCGGCGAGGAGCGGCAGCACCTCGTCGGCCTCGTGCGCCAGCTCCGACTCCGCGTCGTTGGTGACGGCGATCGTGAACGCGCCGCGCTCGCGGACGCGCCGGACGTACTCGACGACGTCCCGCGTCTGCCCGGACTGCGACAGCGCGAGCACCGTGCAGCCGGACATGTCGAGCTGCGCGCGGTAGTAGACGACGAGCGAGATCGAGTCGCGGAGCGCGGTCCAGCCCGGCAGGAGCCCGAAGGCGTACACGCCGTACGAGGTGGCGTTGTCCGACGAGCCGTGCCCGGCCAGGCGAATCGTCGTCGCCCCGCGCTCCCGGATCGCAGCCGCGATGCGCGCGAAGTCGTCCTCCCGCTCGACGAGCCGGAGCAGCGCGTCCGGTTGCTCGTGGATCTCCGCGAGGAAACGCGTGCCCGTCTCCCGCGGGCCGGGCGCTGCAGCCTCAGAGAGCGACACGGTCGGTCCCTTCCACGAGGACGCGTTCGAGCTCGAGCTCGTCCGTGAGGACGAGGATGTCGGCAGGAAGGCCCACGGCGAGGCGCCCGACGGTCGGGTTGCGCAGGACGCGGGCGGGGACTTCGGTCGCGGCGCCGACCGCGTCCTCGAAGGAGGCGCCGAGCGCGTGCAGGTTCCGCACCGCCTCGAGCATCGTGAGCGTGCTGCCCGCGAGCTGCCCGTCCGGGCCGCGTGCGACTCCGTCCACGATCTCGATCTCGAGCCCGCCGAGGCGATGGGTCCCGTCGCCGAGACCGGCTCCGGCCATCGCGTCGGTGACGAGCGCGACGCGGCCGGCGGCGGCGCGCCAGACCACGGTCGCCGTCTCGGGGGCGAGATGGACGCCGTCGAGGATGATCTGGACGATCACGTCGTCCCGCGCGAGGGCCGCGCCCGCGATCCCGGGGTCCCGGTGCCTGAACGGGCGCATGGCGTTGAAGAGGTGCGTGACCGTGCGCACGCCGCGGTCGAACACACGCTCGGCCTCCTCGGCGGTCGCGTCCGAGTGCCCGCACGAGACCGCGATCTCCGACCGCAGAAGGTGCTCGACGAGCTCGCCGGCGCCTGCGAGCTCGGGAGCGAGGGTCACGAGCCGGACGGGCCCCGCGGCGAGCAGCCGCTCGAGCAGCTCGACGTCCGGATCGCGGCGCGCGTCTGCCGGATGGATCCCGAGCCGGCGCGGCGAGAGGAAGGGGCCCTCCAGGTGGGCGCCGAGCAGCCGGGACCCGTTGCCGGAGGACGGCAGGCTCCGCAACGCAGCCACCGTCCGCTCCTCCGGAGCCGTGATGAAGGTGGCGAGATAGGCCGTGACGCCGGTCTCGAGGAGCGCCTCCCCGACCCGCCGGTAGCCGTCCGCGTCCGCGCCGAGCAGGTCGACGCCTGCGAAGCCGTTCACCTGCAGGTCGACGAACCCCGGCACCGCGATCCCGCGTCCGCCGGCAGACGTGCGTCCGACGCCGACGACGCGGCCTCCGGACACCTGCACGTCGCCCGGGACGAGCCGGCCGTCGACGAGCGCAGCTTCGACGCCGAGCTTCACTCGGCGCGTCTCCGCTCGAGTGCGCGGCGCACGTTGCCGGAGGACGTGGCGAGAAACGCGCGCGCCTGGTCGGCGTCCACCTCCGCAAGGAGCGAGACGATCGCGACCTTGGCGTTTCCGTCAGCGGCGGCGAGCGCCAGTTCGGCCTGCTCGCGCGAAGCCCCTGTGGCCGTCTCGACGATGCGGTGCACGCGGGCGCGGAGCTTCTCGTTCGTCGCGTTGACGTCGACCATCAGGTTCCCGAACGTCTTCCCGAGCCGGATCATCGAGATCGTCGAGATC
>JBKPTS010000011.1:0-45228 GCA_046735575.1 Actinomycetota bacterium | reverse complement strand
GCGGAGTCGGTCTTACTGTTGAGTCGGCGGACCTCTACGAGGTTCCAGTGATCGAGTTGGCAGGGGTTCGCGTCTAGACGATCCGGCTTCCACAGGATTTGCGCGAGGGCGGCGACGGCCGCCCTTCGCGTTCCTAGGGCGAAAGAGGCGAGTTCCCTCTTGCAGGCGGTTTCCAACGCGCATGTGCATGAGCGGTTTTAACTGCAAGCCTGTTTTATCTGCTGTGTCGCCGTCTCCGCTGAGGCGCTCGTATCGTCGGCGTGGACTAGTCGCCGCTGCCATCGGCGTAAGCTCAGGCACGTGGAGCAGCACGGGTCGTACCGGCTGCAGGAGCACTTCGCCGACATACCGGCTGAGCTTGCGCGACTCGAGGCGCAGGCAGCGAGCCTCTGGGACAAGGAGAGCGAGGTTCTACGGCGGAGGGGCCTTCGCGAAGATGCGCGCGTGCTTGAGATCGGTTGCGGCCCGGGATTCGCGACCGAGCGGTTGCTTGTCCTCGTCCCGGAAGGGTCCGTGGTCGGCATTGACAACGACGCGTACATGGTCGAGCTGGCCGGTCGGCGTCTCGCGGGCCTCGAGCGAGCTGAGGTCCGGTTGGGATCGGTGACCGAGACTGGGTTCCCGGAAGCGAGCTTCGATGCGGCGACCGCGCGGCTCGTCTTCCAGCACCTTTCGGATCCTCTCGAGGCTCTCGCGGAGATCCGGCGAGTGCTGCGGCCAGACGGCCGCTTGTTCATCACCGACATCGACAGCAGGTGGGGGCTCCTGCTCGACCCGGAACCATCCCATTTCGACGAGGTCAGCGCGGCGACTGGCGCTGCCCGAAGGGAACGCGGCGGGGATCCGAGCATCGGCCGCCGTTTACCCAGACTGCTCGTCGAGGCAGGCTTCACCGAGCTCGCGCTCGATGTGATCGCCCTCCACTCGGTGATCGATGGTCCCGAATCCGTGGCGCAGACCTTGCAGGCTGTATCGACATTCGAACCTCTCGTGGAGGCAAATCTGCTGAGGCGCGAGGCGTTCGAAGCGGTAAGGGAGTTCGAGAGCCGGTATTACGCCGGAGACCTGCAGGTGGACGGAATGCTCGGATTGCTTCTGGTATCCGGAGCCGCCACCTGACCGGATCAACCGACTACCTGAACCAGCGCGAGGGCGGCGACGGCCGCCCCTCGCGTTTCTAGGGCGATGCCGTGTGAGATGCGAGGGTCACGCCGCTAACCCGTTCCCGCCGGCGGGAACCCGAGCCTCCGCCTCCACACCGCCACTGCCTCGGCTGAGCCATGCGCGCCGGTGAACGCCCAGGCCAAGCCCACGACCTCGTCATCCGAGAAGCGTTCGAGCCAGAAGCGCCGATCGGAGTCGTCGACGGCTCCTCGCGACTGCGCGCCGAAGCGGCAGCCTTCGCAGCGAGGATCGGTGCGCCCGCTGAAGGCCCGGCGGCCTTGCCTGGCCGAGGTCTCGCGCTTAGCGCCGCACGACGGGAAGACGATCCTCGCGGTGAACTCGTAGACACGAACGGTCGCAACGGCCACGCCTGTGATGGTCGCTCAGGACGCGGTCGTGGCATTCGCCTTCTCGTCGACTTCTCTGAGTAGCTCGCGGCCCTTCTCGCCGAGCGTGATGCGCATCTCCCCGCTGCGCTGCTCAACCTCGAAGAAACAGTTGAGATGGCAAAAGAGCTCCCACGAGACCTCTCGGCCCTCGGGCCAGAGGGGCTAGTCGAAGCAAAGGAAGAAAGAACGCGAGAAACGGTTGACGCCGCTCCTTCGGCGCTGGCCGGAACTGACCAAGCTCGAACCGCGACTCATAATCCGTCGATCTCAGGCTCGAGTCCTGGCGTGCCCGGTAGGAGCCATGTGGGGAGTTGCGCTTCTCATGAGTGCGACCGCAGCCCGCAAGGTGGGCTACAAGGCCAAGCGAGCGTCGACTTTCGATCCGCAGAGGTCACAACCGTTTACGCGTCGGCGAACGAGGGAACGGTACGCGCATCAAACGAGGAGGCTGAGATGGCGACAGTAGGCGGGGATCCGAGGGCACCGCACGGCGGGATCTCTCGTCGAACAGACTGGCGGACGCGGTGGGCAGCGCCACCTCGCACGGCATACACGAGCGAGACAAAGCCGTTCTTTCTGACCAGCGAATTTCTGGTCTACGTGCTGTTCGTCATGGGGCTGGCCATCGGGACGGCCACGGCAGATGATGTCGATCCACGCCTCTTTTGGATCCTGACGACGATCGCGACGTCGGCCTACATGCTCAGCCGCGGAATCGCGAAGGCTGCCAGCCGCAGCCGCGCGTACGACCCTCGTGAAGACCTTGAGGTTGGTCGCGGCCACGACTGATCGTGGTAACAGACCGAGGAGGGAGGTCTGACGGATGGCGTTGCTGTGGGTACTTGTCCTTCTCCTGATCATCTTTGCCCTTGTGGGCGGGGCCACGGTCAGCAGTTGGCTCTTCGTGATCCTCGTCGTCGCGCTGATCCTCGCGCTCGTGGGCTACCTGTAGCGGAGGCGGAGTCTCCAGTCTCAGCGCCCTCTCTGAGCTAGCGACGCAGAGCGATCGTCGGGCGATCCGCGCCAACTATCTTCACCCGCTACCGTGACCCGGGGAACGCTTCTCGAAGTTCGCCGCAGCAAGGCGCATCGCCTCCCCTCTCAAACCTCGGCGACTTTCTTCTCCGCGTAACAGGTAGACGGGCTTGAGCGCGTCCTCAGGACGCGCGGCATGTCGCGAGCCACTGCCTCAGCGACCCAGAGGTTGCGTTCTTGAGTGAGCGCTGGAGCACGGCGTAGGGATGGCCCTCCGAGGCCACGAACGTATGTTCCCACGGTTCAGGATCTCCTGCCAGCGGGTAGCCGCGGCATGTGGCAGTCGTCTACTTCAAGTCCGAAGACGACGGAGATGACACGTACGAAGGTCAAATCGGACACGCGTACCTTCATTTACACGACGACGCGTCAGAAAACGAAGAACAGGATCTGGGATTCCTTACGCTCGCCGCAAATAGCGGACCAGCATCACGCTGAGCTGGACATCGACGGACCGACACCCGAAGAGTGGGACTTGACCAAAGGGTGAGCCGTGTGGCGTCTCTCCATCTCTTGCTTGCTCGTCATGTCGCAACGCAATGCAGGTCGTCGGATACATCAGAGTCTCGACGAGCGAGCAGGCGGATTCGGGAGCTGGACTCGCGGCTCAGCGACGCGCGCTCGCGGAAGAGGCTGCTCGGCGTGGCTGGACTCTCATCGAGACGTTCGAGGATGCAGCCGCCAGCGGGAAATCGCTGAGCGGTCGTCCGGGCCTGCAGGCAGCGCTGGAGGCTGTCGACGCTGGACGCGCGTCGGCGCTCGTGGTCTCCAAGCTCGACCGGCTGAGTCGTTCACTGCTCGACTTCGCGTCGCTGATGGAGCGCGCTCGGAAACGCGGATGGAGTCTCGTTGCGCTCGATCTCGGCGTGGACACGTCGACGCCGAGCGGCGAGATGATGGCCTCGGTCCTCGCGACCTTTGCGCAGTTCGAGCGCCGATTGATCGGCCAGAGGACTAAGGACGCGCTCGCGGTGAAGCGCTCTCAGGGGGTCGTCCTGGGCCGTCCGCGTGAGATGTCGACCGCGGCCGTCGCACGGATTCACGAGCTACGTCGCTCCGGGCATAGGCCGGCGGAAATCGCTCGCATCCTCAACCGTGAAGGTGTCCCCACGCCTCGCAATGGCCGCTGGCATCCACCCGGCGTTGCCCGCGTCTTGGGCTGGGAAGCGGCCCGATGAACGCTCGGCCTATTCCTGAGACGGTCGCTCGCTTCCGCCGCGCCGCGCGCGAGAGGAATATCCCGGCCCAGTACGGAATCCTCGAGGGCCTCGCGTCGTGCGTCATCCTCAATGGCGAAGTCAACGAGTGGGCCGCGATGACGCTCTTGGAGTGCGCGCGGATCGGCGAGCGCCACCGAAACAACGGCTCCGGACTTCGTTCGCACTGAACGTCGACGAGTCGAAGGCGCGTGAGAGCGGCCAGCACGTCGCCCTCGCCAGAGAACGGGTGGCGGGAGCGATCCACACGCGAGTACACGCGCGCGTAGGCATCCGCCTACACCTTCACTGGCTCGAAAACCCAGTGAAGGCCTCTTCCCAGTGAAGTTCCTAGATTTGGCTTAAATAGTCCAGTGAAGGTCTAAGTTGTATTCGCGCGCGCGCGCGGGCTCCAGTGAAGCCCAGTGAAGGTCCGGGCGTCACACACCTTCACTGGGAAACGTCGCTCGGGGCTCGCGTGCTTGGCCCTACCCGCGGGTGTCACGGAAGATGTCCGGTGGCACCGGCCTTGGGGTATCTCGACCGATCCGTGCGGTACCGTGCGTCCGGTAGTCGTCGTTAGCTCGCTCAGGCGAGCCGCACCGAATCTGCAAAGGGGCGGTCCGAGAGGGCCGCCTCTGCGCGTCCTGGTCGCTCCGTCCGGGCTCCGAGGTACAACGTGGTCAGATTCAGGTGCATACGACGACTTCATGCCAGCGCTAGACCGACCGCTCGCACACCTCGTGCGCCAGGAGCGGCTTGCTCGCTTCCTTGTGCAGCGCAAGGCGGAGGTCGACGCCTGGAAGCAGGCCGATCCCGAGGGCTTCGAGAGACACGCCCGGAGCGAGCGTCAACACTGCACCTGGCGCAACGCGCTGGAAAGAAAGCGCTTCCAGACGTTCCCGCGCTCGTTCACGCTCGCCCAGGTTCGGGGTGACCGTCGGCTTCGCCATTGGCTCGTCCGCGTTCCGATCGTCCTCTTCGCACAGTGGGACCGACCAACCGCTTGCCGTGCTCCACGCGCTCGTCGTGTCCGCTCAAGAGCGCGGGCGCGCAGCCCGGGCCGACCGCGACGTAGCGACGAGCCACATCATCGTGATCTAGTTCGCGGGAGCCGGCCGTGAGGCTGCGTCCCACGCCCTGGCAGCTGGGCGTCTCCTGCTGCCGCGAGTGCGCTTCCTGGGCGCGTGAGCACCTTGAGCCCGACGCGTACCGGGCGTACGTCCGAACGGCACTCGAGATCTACTGCCGCGAGGCAGAGCGGCTGGCCATCAGCGAGGCCGAGGCTGCCACGCGGGAGGCCGCGAAGTGACCGTTCCCGCGACCGCTGGCCCGCACATGCTCTCGGCCGCCCTCTTCTATGCGGGCGCAGGCATCCCGGTCTTTCCGGTCAACGACCAGAAGGAGCCGCTGACCGGCAAGGGCGGCTTCCATCTTGCGAGCACGGACCGCGCTCAGGTCGAGGAGTGGTGGACGGCTCATCCCCAGGCCGGGATCGCGACACCGGCCTTCGATGTCGTCGACGTCGATCTCTATAAACCGGAGTGCGAGCCGACCTGGAAGCAGATCGCGCCGCTCATTCCGGAAGGCACACCGCAGTCGAAGACCACTCGCGGCGGCCTGCAATTTTTCTTCAAGGCCGGCACGCTCGCGGACGGGAAGATCGGCCCCGGTGTCGACTGCCGATACGCCAGTCGGAACTACGTGCTCCTCGACCCCTCGCAGGCACTCGGCGGGCGGTACGAGTGGGTCAACGGGGTTAGCGTCGTCACCCGCAAGCCGAAGCCCGCGCCCGAGTTCCCTCGCCAGAGCGCTCGGAGCGAGTTCGGTCACCTGCTTGCGCAGATGACGGCAGGCGAGAAGATCGCGGACGGCAGAAACAAGGCCGCGTGGTGGCGCGCGGTCGAGATCCTGCGCACGCTTCCCCCGGACGCCGATCCGGGCGCGGTCGTCGCGCTCGTCCATGACTGGGTCGAGAAGCACTGCGAGGGGGATCTCTCCGAGGTCGACGTTCCCAAGCAGGTCCGCGGCGCGGTCAAGTTTGTGGCCGGCGAGCGGGCAGCCAGGCCAGCGCAGGACACCGCGAACACCGAAGCGCAGCGCATCACCTGGGGTCGGCTCTCCGCGGTTGAGATGCGCTTGGTCCGCTTCCGGGACAAGCCGCTCCTGCAGGCGGACGCCTACCACCAGCTCGTCGGGCGAAAGGGCGTCGGCAAAGGAACCGTGCTCGCGAGCTTCGCGGCCCGGGTGACAAGCGGCGAGCTGGGGGAGAAGAGCGGTGTCGTCTGGATCGCCTCCGAGGACTCGGCCGCGATCGACATCAAGCCGAGGCTCCTCGCCGCGGGCGGTGACCCCGAGCGCGTCCTCGTCGTGGAGAGCGGGTGGATTCAGCTTCCGCGGGACGTGCCCGAGATCGAGCGCGGCTTCTCCGAACTGGGGGAGGTCGGAATGTTGGTCATCGACCCGGTCGGGAACCACATCACGGGCAAGAGCTCGAACTCGGAGACCGACATCCGGGACGCGATCTCCGGTCTGAACCGGATCGCTGACGAGCAGCAGGCGATGGTCTTCGGCGTCCGCCACCTGACCGAGAAGGAGTGCTCACGTGGCGTGCTCGCGGCCATCCTCGGGTCGAGCGCCTGGGTACAGGTTCCGCGAGCGGTGCTCGCCATCGTCCGCGACGACGAGGCCCCGGACGTCTCACACATCCAATGCGTCGCCGGCAACAGGCTCCCAGCGGGAACGCCAGGGCGAGCCTTCCGCATGGAGGGCGTCCTTCTGCCCGGCCTTGAGAACGAGGTCACTCGCGCCGCCTGGCTCGGTGACTCCACGAAGGACGTAGAGGTGATGCTCTCCGCGCAGCCCCAGCGCCCCTCGCGCAGCGAAGGGGCCCGCGAGTTGATCCTCGACATCCTCGAACGCGAAGGGGAGCAAGAATCGGACGGTCTCGATGCTCGCGTCGCTCGGGAGACGGGGCTGAAGGCCGGAACCGTGCGCCAGTTGCGCGGAGACCTGAAGAACGAGGGAGTCATCAAGGCCTTCCCCGTAAAGGACGAGTACGGGGAGATCGAGCGCTGGATGGTCGCTCGCACCCAGGCACCCAGGGATCGGGACGCTCGGTCAGCGTCGAGTTCTACACGAAGGTCGCGTGGTTGAGGGCGGAACTCTGAACGATCGCCTCCTCGACGCGAAGGCGGTCGCCGAGCGGCTCGGCGTGCCCGAGACCTGGGTCAGAGAGTCGGCAAGGTCGGGGGCGATCCCGCACGTGCGTCTCGGCCGCTACGTCCGCTTCGACCTGGACGACGTTGAGCACTGGCTGCAGGAGGAGTGCAAGCAACCGGGGCGGCCGATCACCCTGCGGAAGTGAGCGGGCCGCAAGGGAGGAGCAAGTGTCACCCAGCTCCGAACACGACCCGCTCGAAGGCGTACTCTAGGGGTGTCACCCAGCTTCAAAGGAGGAGCGATGCCTAGAGGATCTGCAGTCATCCGTTACGACGGCAAGCGCGGCACGGTCTGGCGGATCAAATACACGGACGCCGACGGCAAGCAGGTCATGGAAACGCTGGGCCCAGACCGCGAGGGTTGGACGCAGCGCAAGGCCGAGGCCGAACTGCGGGAGCGTCTCGTCCGCGTCGAGCGCAAGAGCTACCGGAGGCCCGCCCCGCTCACCTTCGGGGAGTACGCAAAGACGTGGTTTGCCGAGGGCGTGACACGTCGCGGCTGGAAGTCGAGCACGGTCAAGCAGTACCGGAGCCTCGAGCGAAGACTGGTCGACCACTTCGGGCCGATCCCGCTCGCGGGAATCCGCCCCCGGCACGTCGCGGAGTACGTCGCGGAGACGTCGAAGACGATGGGCGCGTCCGCGGTCAGCAGGGACGTCGCCCTCCTGCACGCGATCTTCAAGTCTGCGATCAAGGAGGAGCTCGTGGAAGCGAACCCGGCCGTCGGCGCTGAGCGCCCGAAGCTCCCGCGCAGGACGTGGCGCATCCTGGAGCCGGTCGAGGTCGCCCGAGTCTCCAAGGCGTTCGAGGACGAGCAGGCGAGGACGGTGTTCCTGACCCTCGTCCTGACCGGGATCCGCCGATCGGAGTTGCAGGCGCTCCGCTGGCACGACGTCGATCTGATCGAGAACGTGCTCCGGGTCCGCGACTCGAAGTCCGAGGACGGCATCCGCTCGATCGCGCTCTCGAGGACGCTGGCCGAGGAACTCTGGCAGCACCGCCGGCGCTCGAACTTCAGGGGCGAGGACGAGTTCGTCTTCTGCCATCCTGAGCGCGGCACGCGCTACCGCGCTGACACGTTCGAGGCCGCGCTGGGAGCCGCTCTGAGGGCCACAGGCATCGAGGGCCGGGTAAGAGCCTTTCACGACCTCAGACACACGTCGATCACGAATGACGCCGCCGCTGGCGCGAATCCGACCGCGCTGATGACGAAGGCGGGGCACTCGGACATGCAGACGACGAAGACCTACCTCCACCTCGCGGGCGTTGTCTTCCCGGACGAGGCCGAGCGTCTGGAAAACCGGCTTCTAGGCTCCGGTGATGGGGTAGAAAGTTCTACCCATCTGAGCGAATCTCAGGACACTGAGCAAGACCTCAGCCGCGTAGCCATGCGCTCGCAGCACCCGGCCGACTAGCACTCCGAAATCCAGTTGTTCTAGGGATCCGCTGGGCCGCTCCGGCCCGTCCGAAATTGCTTCCTCGCGCTTAGCGGCTGCGCAACAGCCCCGGCCGTACCATCGCCGGTGGAATGGTCTGGGTCGCCGTCTTCGCGCTCGTGTGCATGGCCGCAGTCGGGGTTGCCCTGCTCGGCATCGCCGCGTACCTGCTCTACGTGCTCGCGCGCCAGCTCGTCCATCGCGCCGCCGTCCTGCTCCGGCTCGACCGGCAACGGCCCGACGGCGTCGAGCCGGCCGAGCGCGCCGCCCACACCTAGCGCCGGGCGCGACCTCCGGACGGAAGCGTCTTCTCGAAGAAGACACGCTCGAAGCCGTGCTCGCTACGGCGGTCGACTTCGACGTAGCCGAGCGCCGGGTAGAAGGAGAGGTTCTCCGCCATCTTCGCGTTCGTGTACAGCGCGACCTTCCCGAGCCCGAGCTCGCGGGCCTGGGCCTCGGCGTGGGCGAGGAGCGCCCGCCCGATGCCGCGACCCTGCGCGGCGGGTGCGACGGCCACGTTCTCGACGAGCAGAGCGACGCCTGTCGGCCGCAGGACGAGCACGCCGACGATCACGTCGTCCTCGAGCGCCACGGTCACCTCGCCCGCGGCCACGAGCTCCTCGTAGTCGGCGGTCATGGGCGCGGGCTCGCGTCCGATCCGCGGCACGTAGCGCGCGTACGCGGCCCGGACGAGGCGGCGGATCGCATCCACGTCCGATGCCTGTGCCCGTCGGAGCTCGGGGCCATGGGCCGCCACTACTCCGGAATCTACGGGCGAGCGCTGGGAGGCCGGAAGCGCTCGGCTACAATCGGCCGCCGTGTCCGGCGACCGGCTGAAGCTGGAGGTTCGCGAGCGGACGGAGCTGGGCTCGCGTTCATCACGCCGCCTGCGTGCGCAGGGGGTCGTTCCCGGCGTGCTCTACGGCAACGGGGGCTCACAGGCGATCGCCGTCGTCGAGCGCGATCTCCGTGCAGCGGTGAGCGGGCCGTCGGGGATGCACGCGATCCTCGACGTCGTCCTCGCGGGGCAGAAGACGGTGCACCCGTCGGTTCTGGCGGACTACCAGCAGGATCCCGTTCGCGGCACCATCTCCCACGTCGATCTCCGCGAGGTACGCCTCGACCGGCCGATCACGGCCGCCGTGGTCGTCCAGCTCGTCGGCGAGTCGCCCGGCGTGAAGACCGGGGGCGTGCTCTCGCTCGTGACCCGTGAGGTGCACGTGGAAGCGCTACCGGGGAACGTTCCGGAGCACATCGAGGCCGACCTGAGCGGCATGGAGGTCGGCGACGTCCTTCGCCTCGAGGACATCCCGGCGATCCCGGACGTGACGTTCCTGGACGATCCCCACGAGACGGTGATCGCAACGGTCTCGACGCCGCGCGGGCTCGTCGAGCTCGAGGAGGAGGAGGCGGCGGCCGAGGAAGAGGCCGCCGAAGGCGAGGAGCGTGCCGAGGCGGCGGAGGGCGAGCCTGGCGAGGGTGCCGAGGCTCCCGCGGCCGAGGCGACAGAAGAGGACTAGGCCTCTTGCGCCTTGGCCGTCGGAGCGAGCCCGCTTCGACGCTCGATCTGTTGATCGCCGGTCTCGGCAACCCCGGGCGTGAGCACGCAGGCGATCGGCACAACGTCGGCTGGATGGTCGTCGAGGAGCTCGCGCGCCGGCACGGAGGGCCACGCTTTCGCGCCAAGTTCAGCGGGAAGCTGGCCGAGACGCGGGTCGACGGACAACGGGTGGCGCTCCTCGAGCCCGAGACGTACATGAACGAGTCCGGCCGCTCCATCGCCGCAGCGGCGCGCTTCTTCAAGGTGCCCCTCGACCGCGTTCTCGTGGTGCACGACGACGTGGACCTCGAGCCCGGACGGCTGCAGGCACGATTCGGGGGCGGCCTCGCAGGCCACAACGGGCTGCGGTCGATCGCGCAGGCGCTCGCGAGCCCCGAGTTCCTCCGCCTGCGGGTCGGCGTCGGCCGTCCGGGGCGCGGGGACCGCCGGGACGTCGCCGATTACGTGCTCTCGCCGTTCGCCCCTGAAGAGGACGTCGAGGGACTCGTCGGTCGGTCGGCGGACTGCGTCGAGACCCTGCTGCGGGACGGGCTGACGGCGGCGCAGCAGCGCTTCAACTGACGCACTCTCGAGACCATGTCGTTCACCACCGGTGCACGGTCGTGAGCTAGCGTCGTCGTAGGGGTACGGGGGTACCCCTGGGGGTGGTTGGCTGGCTGGGCTCGTGGGGCCCAGGGTGGTCGGCGCCGGGGGTGGTCGCGGTTCGACGGCCGGTCGAGGCGCAGCGACGAATTCGTGCCCGGAGACAGGGGCTACGATGGCGCTGCGGGGCTCGTTCCCCGCCAGCCGCATGGACCGAACGCCGCTCCACGCCTTCGTCGACGAGCTCGCAGCGAGCGAGCGCTTTCGCGCGTTCGCCGACTCCTTCCCCGCCGCAGCGCGGGTCTCCGAGCCGGCGCTCCCGCTCGTCCTCGCCACGTTGCACGCGACCCTCGGGCGGCCGCTCGTCTGCCTCTTCCCGGAGGACGAGCAGGCCCGAGACGCCGCCGACGCGATCGCCTGGTACCTCGACCCGAGCGCAGTGGGCCTCTTCCCGAGCCGCGGCGTCCACCCGGGCTCGGGGCTCGAGCCGCCGCCGCACCTCGTTGGAGAACGCGCTCGAGGGCTCGCGCTCCTGGCGAGCGGCGGGCTGCTGTGCGCGTCCGCGATCGCGCTCGCCGAAGGAGTGCCGCCGCGGGACGTTCGACCCGAGTCGCTTCGGCTCTCCGCCGGAGACCGGCTCTCGCTAGAGGAGCTCGTCGAGGATCTCGCGCTCGCCGGCTACGAGCGCGTCGAGCGGGTCGACGAGCGCGGCCACGTCTCCGTTCGGGGAGGGATCGTCGACGTCTTCCCGAGCACGGGGCGGGAACCGCTGCGCGTCGAGTTCTTCGGCGACGAGATCGAGCAGCTCCGCGCCTTCTCGCCGTTCACGCAGCGGACGCTGCACGAGGTCGCGGAGGCGGTGATCCAACCCGCGGCAGAAAGGCGCCGAGATCTCGTCGGGCTCGGGCTCGCGGACGGCGACGAACCGCCACCCGATCTCGTGCCGCCTCTCGAGAGGCCGCCGGACCTCGTATGGCAGCCCGACGACGTGCGTCGCGTCTGGGCGGAGGAGGGGCTCGAGCCCGTGGCGCTCGACGGGGCCGTCGACCTCGACCCGCTGCCCCGGGGCCAGCTGCACTCGTTCGAGGCGCAGCGACCTGCGATCGCGGCCCGAGGCCTGGCCGAGGCGGAGAACGAGCTCGCGAGCATGGTCCGGCAGGGCCGGCGCGTCGCGGTGGCGTTTCCGCGGGCAGGCGAGGCACTCCGAACGCAGCGCCTGCTCCGCAGGGTCGACGTCGAGGTGGTCGAGGACGATCGCGCCCTCCCGAAGGAGCCCTCCGTTCGCTTCGTCGTCAGCCCTGCGCGGCGCGGGTTCGTCTGGCGCGACCTGGGCCTCGCACTCGTTCCGGACGTGCAGGTCTTCCGCAAGCGGCCGCCACGGGCCGACGCGCGGCTCGGTCGCGCGCTCCAGTCGTTCGCGGACCTTCGCACCGGCGACTACGTCGTGCACGAGGATCACGGAGTCGGCCGGCTGCTCGGCTTCGAGACGAAAGAGGTCGCCGGCGTCACGCGCGACTACCTCTACCTCGCCTTCCGCGGCGATGACCGCCTCTACGTCCCCCACGAGCAGCTCCCGAAGGTCAGCCGCTACATCGGCGCGGACGCGAAGGCGCCGGCGCTCTCGAAGCTCGGCGGCAGGGCGTGGCAGAACCTCAAGAGCCGTGCGCGCGCGTCCGTTCGGGAGCTCGCGGGCGAGCTGCTGTCGCTGTACGCGCGCCGTCAGCAGGCGCCCGGCTTCGCCTTCGACGTCGACGGCGACTGGCTGGAGCGCCTCGAGGCGTCGTTCCCGTACCGGGAGACCGACGACCAGCTGCAGGCGATCGAGGCGGTCAAGGAGGATCTCGAGGCCGCGAGGCCGATGGACCGCCTCGTCTGCGGAGACGTCGGCTTCGGCAAGACCGAGGTCGCGGTGCGCGCTGCGTTCGCGGCGGCGCTGAACGGCAAGCAGACGCTCGTCCTGTGCCCGACGACGATCCTCGCAGAGCAGCACTGGAACACCTTCCGCGAGCGCTTCCGAGACTTCCCGGTACGCGTCGAGATGGTCTCGCGCTTCCGCTCGCGGGCGGACCAGACGCGGATCCTCGGGGAGTTCCGGGACGGGAAGGTGGAGGTGCTCGTCGGCACCCACCGCATCCTCTCGCGCGACGTGATCCCCAAGGACCTCGGGCTCGTCGTCCTCGACGAGGAGCAGCGGTTCGGCGTCGCCCAGAAGGAGCTCCTGCGCTCGCTCCGGCTCGAGGTGGACGTGCTCGCGCTCTCGGCGACGCCGATCCCCCGCACGCTGCACATGTCGCTCTCCGGGCTCCGCGACATCTCGATCATCGAGACGCCGCCCCGGGGCCGCCTTCCGATCCGGACGAACGTGGGGGAGTACGACGACGAGCTCGTGAAGGCGGCGCTCGAGCGCGAGCACGCTCGCGGCGGCCAGGCGTTCTACCTGCACAACCGCGTGGAGACGATCGAGGAGGCGGCGGAGCGCCTGCGGCAGCTCTGTCCGGGGCTTCGCTTCCTCGTCGCCCACGGGCAGATGGCCGAGCGGGAGCTCGAGGAGCGCATGCACTCGTTCCTCGCGGGCGACGCCGACGTGCTGGTCTCGACCACGATCATCGAGTCCGGGATCGACATCCCCCAGGCGAACACGCTGATCGTCGAGCGCGCCGACGCGCTCGGGCTCGCCCAGCTGTACCAGATCCGGGGACGGGTCGGACGCTCCGACGTCCTGGCCTACGCCTACCTCTTCTACCCCACGGCGTCCGAGCTGACGCCGGAGGCGAGGGCGCGGCTGGCGACCCTCGCCGACCACACGGAGCTCGGAGCGGGGTTCCAGATCGCGATGCGCGATCTCGAGATCCGCGGCGCCGGCGATCTGCTCGGCCCCGAGCAGTCCGGCCACGTCGCCGCCCTCGGCTTCGAGCTGTACGTCGAGATGCTGAACGAGGCCGTCGCCGAGCTCTCGGGGCAGCGGCGCGTCGCCGTTCGCCCCGTCCGGGTGGACGCCCGGGTGGACGCATTCGTCCCCGCGTCTTACGTCTCCGCGGAGGCGCTCAAGATCGACCTCCACCGGCGGATCGCGCTCGCCGAGGACGAGGACGAGCTGCGCGAGCTGCGCGCGTTCACCGAGGACCGGTACGGCCCGATCCCCGAGCCGGTCGAGAACCTCTTCGCCATCCAGTCGGCGAAGCTGAAGCTTGCGCGCCTCGGCGCCGACTACCTCGTCTACCGCGGCGGGCGCGCGACCGTCGGGCCGCTCTCGCTCGGCTCGGTCGAGGTCCGCGCCCTTCGCGATGCGGCCCCGACCCTGATCTACAGCACGCAGAAGCGCGAGGTCTCGCTGCGCGTCGAGAGCCTGGAGGGGGCTCTCCGGCTCCCCGATGCTATAGTCGACGCTCGTCTGGCCGCCTGAGCCGCGGCCTTTTTCTTTGCAGGACGCGCCCCGAGAGACCCGAACCAACGTTGCCGTGACCTCAGAGCACCTGAACGTGCGGCTAACAGCTGGTTCGCTATAAGGACAAGCCCGTGCTGAAGCCCGTTCGCCTCGCCCTCGTTCCCCTCGCCGCGTCGCTCGCGCTGCTCGCAGCCGCCTGCGGAGGCGGCGGCCAGGACGTCCCTGCGAGCGCCGTCGCCGTCGTCGACGGGACGCAGATCTCGCGCTCGGAGCTCGACGGCTGGCTCGCGCAGGCGAAGAAGAGCTACGAGGCGCGGAAGCAGCAGTTCCCGAAGGTCGGGACGCCGGAGTACCAGAGCATCCAGACCCAGTACGTCGCCTACCTCGTGCAGAAGGCCGAGTTCGAGCAGGCCGCCGCCGACCTCGGCATCAAGCTCACGAAGAAGGACGTGGACAAGGGCGTCGCCGACTACATCAAGGGGAAGTTCGGCGGCAGCCGGAAGCAGTTCGAGAAGGCGCTCGCTGCGCAGGACTTCCCGGAGGCGACGTTCCGGCAGACGATCGCGCTCTCCGTCCTCTCGCAGAAGATCTTCGACGCCGTCACGAAGGACACGAAGGTCTCGCAGGACGAGGCGCTCGCCTACTACAACCAGAACGTCGCGACGTACCAGCAGAAAGCGTCGCGAGACGTGCGGCACATCCTCATCTCGAAGAAGAAGGCGAACGGCCAGATCGACTACCCGAAGAGCGAGAAGCTCGCGTTCCAGATCTACAACCGGCTGAAGGCCGGCGCGAGCTTCGCGGCGCTGGCGAAGCAATACTCGGCCGATCCCGGCTCGAAGGACCAGGGCGGGAAGCTCACGATCCAGCAGGGGGAGACCGTTCCGGAGTTCGACAGGATCGCGTTCGGGCTCGACACCCGTCAGATCTCGACCCCGATCAAGACGACCTTCGGCTACCACATCATCCAGCCGCTCTCGAAGGTGCGACCCGGCCACACCACACCGTTCAAGAAGGTGAGGGCGGCGATCGAGGCGACGCTGCTCCAGCAGAAGAAGCAGCAGGTCATGACCGATTGGGCGCAGAACCTGCAGAAGAAGTACAAGGGCAAGGTCAGCTACGCGACCGGCTTCGAGCCGCCCGCGATACCGTCCTCGACGGACACGTCGAGCCAGTAAGTTCCTCACATGTCGCTCGCGGAGGCCCTCGTCGACCTCCAGGAGCTCACGCGGCGTCTTCGCCGCGACTGCCCCTGGGACCGCGAGCAGACCGCGCTGACGATCGTTCCGCACACGGTCGAGGAGGCGTACGAGGTGGCGGACGCGGCGGCTGCCGGGGACGCAGCGGAGCAGCTCGACGAGCTCGGCGACCTCCTCTTCCAGGTCTACTTCCTCTCGCTCCTGCTCGAGGAGCAGGGGGAGGGCGACCTCGAGCAGGTGGCGCGCGGGGTGCACGAGAAGCTCGTCCGCCGGCATCCGCACGTCTTCGGGGACGCGAGCGCCCGTACCGCGGGCCGCGTGCGGGAGCGCTGGGAGCAGATCAAGGCGGACGATGAGGGCAGAGAGGGCGTCTTCCACGACGTCGCGGAGTCGCTTCCCGCGCTGCTGCTCGCGCGGAAGGTGCAACGGCGTGCGGGCAGCGTCGGCTTCGAGTACCCCGATCTCGAGAGCCGGTTCGAGCACCTGGGCTCCGAGCTTCGGGAGCTCCGCGAGGAGGTCGAGCGGATCGGGGAGATCGCCCCGGAGACGCCGCCCGATCCGCGCGTGGTGGACGAGATCGGCGACGTGCTCTTCCTGCTCGTGAACGTCGCCATGCGCCTGAACGTCGACCCCGAGCTCGCGTTGCGAGGCACCTGCCGGAAGTTCGTGCGCCGCGTCGAGCGGGCGGTGGAGCTCGCGGGCGAGGAGGGAAGCGACTGGCGCGCACTCGACCTCGATGCGCAGGACGATTTCTACGAGCGGGCGAAGTCGGAGACCGCGTGAGCCGCATCGCCGGCGTGCACGCACGGCAGGTCTTCGACTCGCGCGGGAACCCGACGGTCGAGGTCGACGTCGCACTCGATTCCGGCGCCGGCGGACGGGCGGCCGTTCCCTCCGGCGCTTCGACGGGTGAGCACGAGGCCGTGGAGCTGCGGGACGGGGACGCGGGCGCCTACCTGGGCAAGGGGGTCTCGCGCGCGGTCGCGAACGTCAACGGCGAGCTCGCCGCCGCCCTCACCGGGCTGGACGCGGCCGATCAGCGCGAGCTCGACCGCGTGCTCGTCGAGGCGGACGGCACCGAGAACAAGGGGCGGCTGGGGGCGAACGCGATCCTCGGCTGCTCGCTCGCGGCCGCGAAGGCGACGGCGAACGAGCGTGGGCTCCCGCTCTACCGCAGCATCGGCGGGAGCGGCGCGCGAACGCTGCCGGTGCCGATGCTGAACGTCGTCAACGGCGGGGCGCACGCCCAGAACCGGCTCGACCTGCAGGAGTTCATGGTCGTGCCGGCGGGCGCGCAGACCTTCGCCGAGGCGATGCGCATCGCGACCGAGGTCTTCCACACGCTCCGCTCCGTGCTCCACGAGCGAGGGCTTGCGACCGGAGTCGGCGACGAAGGCGGGTTCGCGCCCGACCTCGAGTCGACGCAGCAGGCGGTCGAGGTGATCTTCGAGGCGATCGAGCGCGCCGGCCACTCCGAGCGGATGGCGCTCGCGCTCGACCCCGCGGCGAGCGAGCTCTTCGGCGACGGGGTCTACGAGCTCCCGGGCGAGGGGAGGGCCCTCGACGCCGCCGGAATGACGGACCTCTACGAGTCCCTGCTCGAGAGCTACGAGCTCGTCTCCGTCGAGGACGGGCTCGACGAGAATGCCTGGGCCGACTGGAAGCTGCTCACCGAGCGCCTCGGCGACCGGCTCCAGCTCGTCGGCGACGACCTCTTCGTCACGAACCCGACGTTTCTCCGGCGCGGCGTCGACAAGGGGGTCGCGAACGCCATTCTCGTGAAGGTCAACCAGATCGGAACGCTGACGGAGACGCTCGACACGATCGCGCTCGCGCGCTCGGCGGGATACGCAACGGTGATCTCGCACCGCTCCGGGGAGACGGAGGACACGACGATCGCGGATCTGGCCGTGGCCGTGAACGCCGGGCAGATCAAGACGGGGGCGCCGTCCCGCTCGGACCGGGTCGCCAAGTACAACCAGCTGCTGCGCATCGAGGAGGAGCTGGGCGCGGACGCGGTGTACCCGGGTTGGGACGCGTTCCCCCGTGCCCGGCGCTAGCCTCAGGCTCGATGTCCATCAGGCCGCGCCGGACGAAGATCGTCGCCACCATCGGCCCCGCGTGCTCGTCTCCGGAGAACCTCGCGCGGATCATCGACGCCGGGATGGACGGGGCCCGCCTCAACTTCTCGCACGGCCGGCACGAGGATCACGCGGAGAACGCGCGGCGGTTGCGTGCTGCGCAGGCGGCGGCGGGCCGTCCGATCGCGCTGATCGCCGACCTCCAGGGCCCGAAGCTCCGCGTGGGCGACCTTCCGGAGCGCATCACGCTCGTCAAGGACGAGGAGATCGTCGTGTCCGGCGAGGACGGGGCCGGGAACGGCGTGCTCCCCGTGCTGCCGGCCGTGCTCGGCTCGGTGCTGGAACCGGGCCACGACGTGCTGATCGACGACGGCCTCGTCAAGCTCCGGGTCGAGCGCGTGGACGCCGGGCGCGCCCTTTGCCGCGTCGTCACCGGGGGCTCCGTCGAATCGCACAAGGGCGTGAACGTCCCCGGGGTCGCGCTTCCCGTTCCCTCGCTCACCTCGAAGGACCTCGCCGATCTCGAGCTCGCGGTCGAGCTCGGCGTCGACTACGTCGCGCAGTCGTTCGTGCGCTCTCGGGCGGACGTGGCGGAGCTGCGTGCGCGGCTCGAGGAGGCCGGCTCCGAGGCCTGGGTCATCGCGAAGATCGAGCTGAAGGAGGCGGCGGAGGCGGTCGAGGGGATCATCGACGAGGCGGATGCGGTGATGATCGCCCGCGGCGATCTCGGGGTCGAGATCGGCGCCGCCGAGGTGCCCCTGCTGCAGAAGCGGATCATCCGGAGCGCGCTCGACCGCGGCAAGCCGGCGATCACGGCGACGCAGATGCTGGAGTCGATGATCCACCACGCCGAGCCGACGCGAGCCGAGGCGTCGGATGTCGCGAACGCGATCCTCGACGGGACGTCCGCGGTCATGCTGTCGGCGGAGACCGCCGTCGGGGACTACCCGATCGAGTCGGTGGAGACGATGGACCGCATCGCCTGCGCCGTCGAGCCCAGCCTCGGCTACCGCCATCAGCTCCCGAGCGCGGCGGAGGAGCCGACGGTGGGACGCGCGATGTCGAACGCCGCGTGCGACCTCGCCGAGGCGCTCGGGGCGAAGGCCATCCTCGTCCCGACCTTCACGGGCCGCACCGCCTCCGCCGTGGCGCGCCTGCGCCCGCAGCGTCCGATCCTGGCGCTGACCCACATCGACGTCTCGCTTCGCCACATGGCGATCGAGTGGGGCGTGACCCCGCTCGAGATCCCGGAGTCTTCCGACGTCGAGGACCTCTGGGCGCGCGCGATCGAGGCCGCCCGCGCGTCGGGGCTCGTGGAGCCCGGCGACCGCGTCGTGCTGACGGCCGGGACCGCCGTCAACCTGCCCGGCTCCACGAACGTGATCAAGGTCGACTCCGCCTAGCGAGCGCGGGAGGGGAACGCCGCCGAAGGTGGAAAGCGGCGGCGTGACGAGCAGCGAGGGCACGAGCGCGCGGACGAGGCGACCCCCGGCTCGTCGCCGCCCGGAGCGGCGCCGGCGACTGCGCCTCGCCTGGATCGGCGCGGTGGTGGTCGTGGCCGTGTACCTGTACTACCGCCCGCTGTCCTCGTACCTCGATACACGCGACCGGCTCGCCGCCGAGCGCGGTGAAGTCGTGAGCCTGCGCGCGAGGAAGTCCCGGCTCGAGCAGAGGCTCGCCGTGTCGACGAGCGAGGAGGCGACGCGGCGCGCGGCCCGGAGGCTCGGCTACGTGCGGCCGGGCGAGCGGCTCTTCATCGTCAAGGGCATCCCGGAGTGGCGGCAGGCGCGGCGTAGTCTCAGGAGGCATGGATGACCGCGCGCTCGTCGAGACCCAGCTCGGGCGGGAGCCGAGGGCGTTCAGGCGCGTCGCCACCCGCTGCCCGTACGGCCTGCCGGCGGTGACGGAGCAGGCGCCGTACGACGCAGACGGCGACCCCTTCCCGACGACCTACTACCTGACCTGCCCGCACCTCGTCGCCGCGGTCTCGCGGCTCGAAGCGGAGGGCGGCGTCGAGCGCTGGAGCCGCCGGGCGCAGCGCGTCGCCGCGCTCGCAGCCTCGCTCCAGCGTGCGACCGAGGAGCAGCGGCGGCTGCGGCGGGAGCTCGCCGGCGGCCGGACCGGGCGGGACGGGGGCTCGTCGCTCGACCTCGGCATCGCCGGCGCGCACGACCCGGCGAACCTGAAGTGCCTGCACGCGCACGCCGCGTTCGCGCTCGCCCGCCCCGGCTACGAGCTGGGCGAGGCGGTCCTGGAAGAGCTCGACGTGCTCTGGCCGCCCGACCGCTGCTGCTCCGATCCCGCCTGACACGCGTCCCGGGGCCGCTCCGGCGACCGTCTACCATCGGCTCTCGTGTCTCGAGACGTCGCCAGCTCGCGCCGCGACTGGGAAGAGGCCTTCCGGCGCTACGAGACGGAGGTGCGCGACCCCGCCCAGGCGGAGCGGCTCCGGCCGCAGCTCATGCTCGTGCGCGACGAGCTCCGGAAGCGGATCGGCTCGACGTTCACGCTCGCCGAGCTCGCGGACGCCTACGGCGCCTCGGAGGCGTGGGCGCGGGAGGCGATCTCCGAGCAGGCGCCGGCGCCAGGGTGGCCGCGCACGCTCTCGATCGTGGAAGGCGCCGCCTTCCACGTCTTCGCGCGAGGGGCGGTCGACTACCGGCCGTGACGATGCTCGAGAGGCCGTCGCGCCGGCGTTCCCCCAGGCGCCGCTTCCTGAGCCGGCCAGTGCTGCTCGCGCTCGCGTTCGTCGCGGTCTTCTTCCTCGGCATCGCAGTCGGGGAGGCGCTCGACGACGCGCCGAAGCCGAGCGGCAACATCACCTCCGTGCGGACCCTGTCGCCGCTCCCGCAGCAGCCGCCGACCCGGACGGTCACGGTGACCGTGACGCAGCAGCCCTGAGCCCGCTCCGGAGCCGGCGAATGCGCCTCCGGCGAGCCCGCGCCGCGAACCGAGGCTCAGGTCAACTCTTCGCTCGCGGCGAGGAGCCCCGACGCGATGATCCCGATCGCGCAGACCAGGCTGATCCAGATGCCGATCCCGCGGCTCGCGAAGAAGAAGGTGTCCGGGATCGAGATCAGCCGCACGAGGACGAGAATCGTCGCGACGGAGCCGATCGCGATCGCCACGAGACTCTCCGGCAGCGCAGCGGGCATCTCGACGCCGACCTCCCGCAGCACGACGAAGAGGACGGCGAGGAGGCCGAGGAAGAACACGATCTTTCCGATCGTGCCCGTGTGCCAGCCGATGACGGAGACGGTCGTCCCTTCGCCGGAACCCGTGTACCAGCCGGTGAGCGCCGAGAGCGTGAGCGAGAGCCCGAAGAGGAAGAGCAGGCGGTCGCTCCAGCCATGGAAACTCCCGCCTCCGAACTGGAAGCGGGAGCGTCGGAGGCCTGCGGGGCGGCTCATCGAGGGGAGAGTATGGGCTTTCGGCGGAACCGACGCACGACGATCCCTCCTCGTACCTTCGCCGCTCGGCGTCGGGGCGTCCTACACTTCGAGCCGTGGCCAGGGTGGAGACGCAGGCGGCCGCGGAGGAGGCCCAGCAGCTCGAGCCGCCGCTCGATCCGTACGCGGTGGAGCGCGCGTACCGCCAGCACCGGGCGCGCCGCGCGGCGCGGGAGCGGCACCTGCGGGAGAAGCAGACGGCAGGGCTCCGCTTCTGGTTCGTGCTCGCGATCGTGCTCGTGGTGGCGGCGTTCCTCGCCGCACGCACGCTCGGCGAGATCGAGCACCTGTTCGGCCTCTAGTGCGCCGGCGCTCCTGAGGTGGGGGAGAGGCCGCGGCTCGCCCTCGGGGCCCTCGTCTTCGGCGCCGGCATCGGCGCGCTCGCGACCGAGATCACGGCGTCGCGGCTCCTCGAGCCCTACTTCGGCTCCTCGACCGTCGTCTGGGCGAACCTGATCGGGCTCGTCCTCGCCGCGCTCGCGCTCGGTTACTGGCTCGGCGGGCATGTCGCCGATCGGCACCCGTCGCCGTCGCTCCTCGGCTTCATCGTGCTCGCAGGCGCCCTCTGCGTCGCGGCCGTTCCCTTCGTCGCCCGGCCGTTCCTCGATCTGACGGTGGAGGGCCTCGACCGCGTCTCCCTCGGCGCCGTCGTCGGCAGCTTCTTCTCCACGCTGCTCCTGTTCGCGCCGCCGGTCGTGC
Organism: Actinomycetota bacterium; assembly: GCA_046735575.1. Lineage (GTDB taxonomy): Bacteria > Actinomycetota > Thermoleophilia > Gaiellales > Gaiellaceae > GMQP-bins7. The sequence goes on along the minus strand of JBKPTS010000011.1, from coordinate 23,831 downwards.
TCCTCGGGATGGTGGCGCCGTTCGCGATCCGGCTCGCCGTGTCCGACGTCGAGACCGCCGGGTCGGTCGCCGGGCGCCTGTACGCGCTCTCGACTGCCGGCTCGCTGGTCGGCACGTTCCTGCCGGCGCTCGTCCTCATCCCCGCGATCGGGACGCAGCGGACGTTCCTGTTCACGGCGGCGCTCGTCGCCCTCTCGTCGTGCACGCTCCTCGGGCGCCGCTACCTCGTCGTGGCGCTGGCGCTCGGCTTTCTCCTGGTCGTTCCGCCGGGCGCCGTCAAGGCGCAGGCGGGGGTGATGCACGAGGAGACGTCGCTCTACCAGTACATCCCGGTCGTGCGGCGGCCGGACGGCCGCCGGCCCCTGTACCTGAACGAGGGCGTGGCGGTGCACTCGGTCTGGCGCCCGCACACGGTCCTCACGGGCGGGGAGTGGGACACGTACCTGGCCCTGCTCCCGCTCCTCGGGCGCCGGCCCGAACGGATCGCGATCCTCGGGAACGCGGGGGGCACGACCGCCCGGGCGCTCGGCGTCTTCTATCCGCAGGCGAGGGTCGACGGCGTCGAGCTCGATCCCGCCGTCACGCGCGTCGGCCGCCGCTACTTCGGCCTCGGCGACAACCCGCGCCTCACCGTGCACACGGCCGACGCGCGGCCGTTCCTGCGTGGGACGCGCCGGCGCTACGACCTCATCGTCGTCGACGCCTACCAGCAGCCGTACGTCCCCTTCTACCTCGCGACGCAGGAGTTCTTCGCGCTCGTGCGCGCGCGGCTCGCCCCGGGTGGCATCGTGGCCCTCGACGTCGCCGCGACCCCGGACGACAAGCGGCTCGCGGACAAGGTCGGCGGCACCCTGGCGACGGAGTTGCCGCAGGTGCTCGCGTGGCCCGCCCTCCGCTTCAACACGATCGTGCTCGGCCTCACGCGCCCGCTCTCGAAGACCGAGCTCGTCCGGCGTCTACGCTCCGGTCCGCCTCGGCTCGCGCCGCTCCGCCGGCTGCTCGGCCGCGAGGCCGTCCCGGTCCTTCCCTCGTCGAGCCCCTGGACGGACGACCGCGCGCCCGTCGAGTGGCTGACCGACCGGATGATCATCTCCTTCGCGCTGCACGGCGGAGAGCTCGAGGGCCCGCCGCTCCCCGACGTGCCCCGCGGGTAGAACCCTCCCGTGCTCTCGCTCGATCGCCGCAACGGACGGCCGCTCGTCATCGGCCACCGCGGGGCGGCCGCCCTCGCGCCCGAGAATACGATCGCGTCGCTGCGGGCCGGGCATCGGGCCGGGGTCGACCTGATCGAGTTCGACGTGCTCGCGCTCACGAGCGGCGAGCTCGTCCTCGCGCACTCGGACGACCTGCGCGAGGTGAGCCACGGCATCGCCCAGGGGCGGGTGCGGACGAAGACCCTCGCGGAGCTGCGCGAGGTTGCGCCCGCACTGCCGACCCTGGAGCAGGCGCTCGAGTTCTTCGTGGACGAGGCGACGGACGTCGGCGTCCACATCGACATCAAGTCGGCGGGCTCGGAGGGGCGCATCGCCGAGAGCCTCGCTCGCTTCGGCCTCGCCGGGCGCACGCTTGCGAGCTCGTTCCATCCGAAGGTCGTGCGTCACCTCGTCGAGCTCGAGCCGCAGGTCCGGGCGGCGATCTCGTTCCCCCAGGACCGGATGAACATCTCCGGCCGCAAGGGCTCCGGGACGCTCGTGCGGGTCGGGCTCCGCTCGATCCGCCCGCTCACGCCGCAGCTCGTCGGACGCCTCCTCGCGCGCTCCCACGGGTCGACCGTCTCGCTCCACCACAGCCTGGCCACGCCTGCGGTGGTTCAGCGCGCCCACCGGCTGGGGGCGAAGGTCGTCGCCTGGACGCTCGTCCGGCGCAGCGACCTCGCCCGGGTCGATGCGGCCGGCGTGGACGCGGTCGTCGTCGACGACCCGCGTTTGTTCGGGCTCCGTTCAGATTGAACGAGCCCTTCTGTCCTCCGGAATCCCCTCTCTTTACACTGCAAACGTGAGCAAGACGCTCTTCGCCGCCGGAGCGGCTTCGCTGGTCGCCTGCGCTGCCCTCGGGGTGGGGTCCGCGTTCGTCCTCTCCGCCGGCGCGGCGGGGGCCGACACCGGCACGACCACCACGACGACGGACTCGACAACGACCACGTTCACGTCGACGACCACGCCCGAGCCGACGGCGCCGACGAAGCCGAGCAAGCGACCGCTGATCGCCCCCGGGGTGAGCATCGGCCACGTCCTCGTCGGCTGGCTCACGCCGCGGGAGGCGACGGACCTCGTCCGCAAGAGGTTCGATCGGCCGCTCCCGCTCGTGATCGGCCCGACGCGCACGATCAAGGCGCGGCCGAGCGCCTTCGGCGCGCGGGCGCTGATCGACAAGGCCATCAGGCGGGCCCGCGCGGCGCGGCCGGGCGTCACCATCCCGCTGGACGTCGACGTCTCGCGTACGCACATCCGTGCCTACCTGCAGGGGCTGCACCTCGACCGCGAGCCCGTGGACGCCGGCGTCGAGCTGCACGGGCTCCAGCCGGTCGTGGTCAAGGCGCAGACGGGGCGCCACCTGAAGCTCCTGCGAACGGCGTACCTCGTTCGCATCGCGCTGAAGACGCACACGCGCGACCCGATCTCCGTGCCCTTCATCGTCCTGAAGCCGCAGATCGCGCGCGTGAAGGTGCGGCGGACCGCGATCGTGATCATGCGCGGCTCGAACGAGCTCCGCTACTACCTCGACCAGAAGCTCGACCGGACGTTCCAGGTCGCAACGGGGCAGGCCCAGTACCCGACGCCGCTCGGGTCGTTCGAGATCGTCGTGATGGAGCGGAACCCGTGGTGGTATCCACCCGACTCCGCGTGGGCCAAGGGCGAGCAGCCGGTCCCGCCCGGGCCGGGCAACCCGCTCGGCACGCGCTGGATGGGCATCTCGGCCCCGAACGTCGGCATCCACGGCACGCCCGACGCCGCCTCGATCGGCTACTCCGCCTCGCACGGCTGCATCCGCATGCGGATCCCCGACGCCGAGTGGCTCTTCCAGCACGTCCGGGTCGGGACGCCGGTGTTCATCGTCGCTCAGTAGCAGCGAATGGCTCGCCGCGCGCTGCTCGTGGCCCAGGGCGCGGCCGTCGGGCTCGTCGCGCTGCTCCTCGGGCTCCTCGTCTGGAAGCTCGTCTCGAACCAGGGAGGCGACCTCGCGCGCGCGGCTAACGACGGCAAGCTGCCGAGGGCGCCGAACTTCACGCTCGAGCGCCTCGACAGGCCGGGCACGCTGAAGCTGTCGGACCTGCGCGGCAAGGCGGTCGCAGTCAACTTCTGGGCTTCCTGGTGCGCGCCGTGCAAGCAGGAGTCCCCCTACCTCGAGCAGGCGTGGGCGCGGGACCGGAAGAAGGGGCTCGTCGTGCTCGGCGTCGACGCGAACGACTTCCGCGGGGACGCGCGCGGCTTCATGTCGAAGTACGGGATCACGTATCCCGTCGTCTACGACGGGCCGGGCAAGACGCTCGGCCCCTGGGGGATCAAGGGCTTCCCGGAGACGTACGTCGTCGACCGCGAGGGCCGGGTCGTGGACGCGTTCGTGGGGGCGATCGCGTCGGCGGACGACCGCGTTCGGCTCAGGGACGCGATCCGGGAGGCGCTCGGATGAGTCGCCTCGTTCACCGAGTTGCAACTCCCAACTCGGCCTCGCGGGTCGTCGCGCTGGTCGTCGTCGGATGTGCCGCCGCCGCGCTCGCGGTCGTCCTCGCGGGCTCGGCCTCCGCCGCGCCGCCGCGGGCCGCCGATCTCGAGTCGCAGCTCGTGTGCCCGGTCTGCAAGACGACGCTCGACCAGTCGGACTCGCCCGTCGCGAACCGTATGAAGGCCTACATCCGGAGCCGTATCGCGGCGGGGTGGAGCGGGGAGCGGATCAAGAGCTCGCTCGTCGCTCAGTTCGGGCCGGGGGTGCTCGCCAAGCCGCCGAAGGGGGACTTCGGGCTGCTGGCGTGGCTCCTGCCGCTCGTCGTGGTCGGCGCGGGGGCGCTCGTCGTCGGGGCGCTCGTTCTGACCTGGAGCCGCCGGCGTCCTCCGCCTCCACCGCCCGGGCCTCTCGACCCGGCCCTCGAGCGGAGGGTGGACGAGGAGCTCGCACGCTTCGAGGGCTGACGTGAGAACGTCCCCGTTCCCCACGCACCTCCCCGCTCGTCGGCCAGCACCGGCCCGCCGATGAGCGCCGGCGCCGTCCCCGTCGCGCTGCTGGCCGGGTTCGTTTCCTTCCTCGCACCGTGCGTGCTGCCGCTCGTCCCCGGATACCTCTCCGCCGTCTCGGCGGTCGACGCCGACAAGCTCGGCCAGCCTGGAACGGGACGGCGCGTCGTGGTCTCCAGTCTCCCGTTCGTGCTCGGCTTCACGGCCGTCTTCGTCCTGCTCGGCATCGGCGCCTCGCTCGTCGGGGGAAGCCTCTTCACCGACCAGTTCCTGCTCGAGAAGGTCGCCGGCTTCGTGCTCGTCGTCTTCGGCCTCGCGTTCACGGGCCTCCTGCCCTGGCCGGAGCGCCTGCTCGGGGCCGGGCTGCTCGAGGGCGCGCGGAGCCGCGGCTCGCGGGTGCTCCTCGGCGGCGCGTTCGCCGTCTGCGCGGCGCCCTGCATCGGCCCGGTGCTGGCGGCGACGCTCGTGCTCGCCGGCTCCTCGGACACCGTCGCGCAGGGGGCGCTCCTGCTCGTCGTCTACTCGCTCGGGCTCGCGATCCCGTTCGTCCTCGTGGGCGCGGTCTTCTCTCGCTCGATGGGCGCCTTCCGCTGGCTCCGCGATCATTACCGTCCGATCCGGATCACCGGCGGCGCGGTCATGGTCGCTCTCGGGCTCCTGCTCTTCTTCGAGCGCTTCTACGTGCTCCGCGTCTACTTCAACCGCGCGCTGCACCACGTCGGGCTCGGCATCTAGACCCTCGGTGGAGGCAGCGTGAGCTCGCCGCCGCGGACGAGGCGTCGCGCCAACTCCACGTCCTCGAGCACGAGCTCGACGTCGACGCCTCGATGGCGCGGCCGGTGCGGCGCGAGCCTGCGGCCCGCCTTCTCGAGCTGGCGCTCGCAGCCGGGCCTGTTTCCGCGAGAGGCGTGCAGCCAGGCGACCGCGACGTGAACGAGCCCCTGCAGGAAGTCCCGCTCGCCCGTGGGGGCCGCCCGCCACTCGTCCTCGAGCTCCTCGTGCGCCTCGAAGTACTCGCCGCCGCGGATGAGCTCCAGGCCGCGTTCGAGGCTCACGCCGGCGTAGGCTAGACCGAGCGGAGTGGAGCCCGGTTATCCGCGGGCGGTGCTAGTGTCGCCGCGTGGCGACGATCCTGCTCGTTGGGGTCGATCTCTTCTTCCGGAGCAAGCTCGACGGCCTGCTGCCCGGGCACCGGCTCGTCACGAGCGACAGCGTCGACTCGCCCGACCTCGTGATCGCGGACATCGCCCGGGTCGACCCCGTGGAGGTCGTCGAGGAGTGGCCCGACGTGCCGATCGTGGGGTTCGCAAACCACACGGACAAGACTGGGCTGCAGCGTGCGCACACGGCCGGATTCGACCAGGTGATCGTCAAGTCCGCCCTCGTCGAGCGGGCGCCGGAGCTCGTCGCGCAGCTCACCGGAATCACATAGAGGGCGCGTCCGAGGGCGACGGGAGCGCACGGGCGCTCAGGCTAGACTCGCCCGCGTGACGTACATCATCGCCGAGCCGTGCATCGACATCAAAGACCGCTCGTGCGTCGACGTCTGCCCGGTCGACTGCATCCACGAGTTCGCGCGGATCCTGATCATCGATCCAGAGGAGTGCATCGACTGCTTCGCGCCGACCGAGCAGATCATCACGAGTCACGGGCTCCGCACGTTCGCCGAGCTCGAGAACCGCTCGTGCAAGGTGCTCACGGACGGCGGCTTCGAGCCTGCCTTCGTCAGGCGCTTCCGGCGGCGGCCGCTCGTGAGAATCGAGCTCGCGCCCGCGTTCGAGGAGCGCGACCGCTACGGCGGCACGCGGCTCACGACGCGGAACATCTCGCGCTTCCGTAGGACCGTGTGGGCGACTCCGACGCACGGCTGGGTGCTCGCCGACGGGCAGAAGACGGGGTCCCTCAGCGTCGGGCAGTTCGTGCAGGCGGTGCGGGCGACGCCGAAGCGGGGCGGGGAGACGTATCGGTGCGGCGTGCTGCACGGGCTCGTGTTCGGCGACGGCACCTGGAACAAGCAGGAGATCCGGTCCGGCGAGCACCTGCACTACGTCCAGCTGTACGGAGCGCGCGTCGCCGCGTTCAAGGACTTCTTCGACCAGGTCAACTTCTCTCCGTGCCTCGACGTCCACCCCGGCTACGTCGGAACGGGTGTCGTCCGTGCATCGGTGAACCTCAAGCGCACCCTGCCGGAGACCGCGGACGCGGAGTACATCGCCGGGTTCGTCGACGGCTGGGTCGCCGCCGACGGCGATCCGGTGAAGGCGGGCTCGTGGCGAATCCGCTCGACCGACCACGAGGCGCTCTCGTGGCTCGAGCGGGCTGCGCCGCTCGGCGGCTTCGTCACGGTCGGGTCGGGGGAGGAGGGGAGCCGTGCGACGAACTTCGGCGTTCGCAGCCGACCGATCCGCTGGCTCGATCTCGCGACGAGAGACGCGTACTGGCGCGTGACGAGCGTCGAGCCGCAGGAGGCGGATTCCGCCGAGACCTTCTGTGCCGTCGTCCCGGGCAAGCACACGTTCACGCTGGCCGGCGGGGTTCTGACTTCCAACTGCGGCGCGTGCGAACCGGAGTGCCCGGTGGAGGCGATCTTCCCCGAGGACGCGCTCCCGGACAAGTGGAACGACTTCGTCCCGATCAACTACGCCTTCCCGGACGCGTCGAAGATCGACGGGATGGTGGATGCGTACGCCACCGAGCACGACGTCCGGAACCCCCCGCTCGAATAGCGCTCAGGCCGGCTGCAGGTACGCGCACACGCGGCCGTCGCCGGGGAGCGGCGAGGGCGAGACCTTCGTGACCCGGTAGCGCCGCTCGTCGCTCTCGATCTCGGCCCCCACGGGAGGAGGGTCTCCCGGACGGGTCTGGAGGACGTAGCCCTGCGGGGACCAGACGAAGACGAGATACCCGCCCGAGTCGTACGAGTCCACGCCGGACGATGCTATCTACGCGCAGCCGAAGGGGGCAGCTCGATCCGGAGCAGCGAGCCGCGCGGCCATCTGGCCTCGGACGTGAAGCGGGCGTTCAGCGTCGAGGCGCGCTCCGCGAGCGCCTCGAGCACGACGCTCCGCCGCTCCGGCGTGCCGTCGTCGGCGATCGTGAGCTCTGCTCCGCCGGCGTCCGTCGCGACGAGGCGCACCTCGATCGTCGGCGCCCCGCGTCGCACCGCCTGGTCGAGCGCCTCGCGCACGATCTGGTAGAGCCCTGCCTGCGCGTGCTCCCCGAGCTCGTCGCCCGCGCCGACGTCCAGCTCGATCTCGACCTCGCGCCGGGACGAGATCCGGCGGACGAACGCAGAGAGCGCCGCCTCGAGCCCGAGCGCTCGCAGGGCTCGCGGCTCGAGGTCGTCGCAGAGCGAGCGCAGGTCCTGCGCCGCCGAGCGGGAGAGGGCGAGCGCGCGCTCGAGGACCTCGCGCGTGCGGTCCGTCTCCCCGCCGCCCAACGTCTCGAGGGCGGCGTCGACCATCTGCGAGAGGGCGGAGAGCTGCTGGACGGGGCCGTCGTGCAGGAGCTCGGCGAGACGCCGTCGCTCCTCCTGCTCCGCGAGGAGCCGCTCGGCGAGGAGCGCACGCTCGGCGTCCTCGGCGCGTCCGGCGTTCGCCGCGGTCAATCGATCATCGCCTCGCGGAGCGCGATGGCGACCGCCTGCGTGCGCGTGTCGGCCTCGAGCTTCGCGAGGATGTGGCGGACGTGGCTCTTCACGGTCTCCTGGCTGATGAAGAGCTTCGCGGCCACGTCCACGTTCGACATGCCGTCGGCGAGTAGCTGCAGGATCTCGCGCTCGCGGGGTGTGAGGATCTCCGCCTGGGCGCGGCCGGAGACGAACTCCGCCATGAGCCCGGGATCGACGAAGGTGTCGCCCGCGACGACCTTCTCGATCGCGCGGATGAGCGTCTCGTGCGGCGTCTCCTTGAGGATGTAGCCCCGCGCGCCCGACTCGAGCCCACGCTGCAGGAGCGAGCGCTCGCCGTAGGCCGTGAAGATGAGGACGGCGGTCTCGGGGGCGCGCTCCAGGATCATCTCCGTCGCCTCGAGCCCGTCCATGTCGGGCATCCGGAGATCCATGATCACGACGTCCGGCCGGCGCCGCTCGGTCAACGCGACCGCGGAGCGCCCGTCTGCGGCCTCGCCCACGACGCGGATGTGCGGCGAGCGCGACAGGGCGAGGCGCAGCCCCTCGCGCACGACCTCGTGGTCGTCGGCGATCAGAGTCGTGATCTCGTCCGGCACGTCAACGCGATACTACGAGGCGCCTCGGCAGGCTCCTGCTTCTCGCACGAGGAGGGCGTTCGGGCGTCACAGGGAGAGCGTCAGCTGCAGCGGCTCGGCGCGGGCGGGGCGCGGCCCGCGCGGACGCACGCGGTCGACGTTCGGCGTCGCCCGCGCCGCCTCCCGCACCTGCTCGCGGATCGGCCCCGTGACGGTCGTCGGCAGATACGCGCGCCGCGCGTACAGCTGCTCGTAGCGTGCGACCTGCTCCGGCCAGTCCTCCGCCAGGTGCTCGAGGAAGTGCTCCCGGATGCCCGGCTTGAGGTAGAGGACGTTCGCCCACACCGCTCTCGCGCCGGCGGACTTCGCGGCCCGGACGACCTCCGCGAGCTGCTCGGGACGGTCCGAGAGGCCCGGGAGGATCGGCGCCATCCCGACCGTGACGTCGATCCCCGCCTCCGCGAGCCTGTGGATCGCCTGCAGCCGGCTCCGAGGGGGCGCCGTGCCCGGCTCGGTCGTCCGCCAGACGTCCTCGTCGAGCGTGGGCAGGGACACCGAGACGTTGACGGAGACGCGCGCCGAGGCCTCGTGCAGGACGTCGAGGTCGCGGACGACGAGCGGTCCGCGCGTGACGATCGAGAACGGCGTCCGCGCGGACGAGAGCTCCTGCAGACAGCTCCGCGTGAGGCGGAAGCGGCCCTCGGCGGGCTGGTACGGGTCGGTGGCGGCTCCGACGACCACCTCCTCGCGGCGCCAGGAGCGCCGGGCGAGCTCGCTCGCGAGCACCTCCGCGATGTTCGTCTTCACGCGGATGGAGCGTCCGTAGCGATCGTCGGCGGGCCGGTCGGCTCGCAGCTCGAAGTGCCGCACGTAGCAGAACGTGCAGCGGTGCGCGCAGCCCATGTACGGGTTGAGCGACCACGCGAACGGCATTCCGCGCACGCGGTTCAGGGCCGACTTGCACGGCTCGAGCCGGTATTCGGGGCGCACCGCGTCAGCATAGAACACACGTTCGTCTGCGGAGACACGGACTTGCCGATACTTCCCTCATGAACGCGCCGGCGATGTTCTCGGTCAGAGGCGTTGGCGCTCTCGTTGTCTCGTACGCCCTGGACGCTCCCGGTGTCGCGTGAGTCGCCTACCCGGGGGGATTCGACAGGTGACGCTCTCCCTGCCGATGCGGCCGGGGCACGTCCATGCCTACCTTCTCGAGGGCGAGGACGGGTGGACGCTCGTCGACACGGGCGTGGGGCTGCCGGACGCGAAGGACCTCTGGCGGGCCGAGCTCGAAGCGGCGGGCGTCGAGGTGACCAGGATCTTCGTCACCCACTTCCATCCCGACCACGTCGGCGCCGCGGCCGACCTGCACGAGCTGACCGGCGCCCCCGTGTTCCAGGGCGCGCTCGACTATGCGCAGTGCGAGCTCGTCTGGGGGAATCCCGCCTGGTCCGAGCGCCTCGTCGACTGGTTCCGCCTGCACGGCGTGCCGGACGACGTCACGGAGGAGCTCGTCGGTCAGGCGGCGGTCTACCGCCCCTTCATCCGCTACCAGGCCGATCCCGTCCTCGTCGAGGCGGGCGAGACGCTCGACGGCTGGCGGCTCGTCCCGGCGGCAGGGCACGCCGACGGCCAGCTCTGCCTGCTGCGGGACGGCGTGCTCGTCGCAGGAGACCACCTGCTCGAGCGGATCACCCCCACGGTCGGGCTCTGGCCGGCGAGCCGGCCGGACCCGCTGGGGGACTACCTGGCCGCGCTCGAGCACACGATCGAGCTCGCGCCGCGCGTCGCGCTCCCGGGTCACGAGGTCGTGCTCGAGGATCCCGTCCGCAGGGCGCGCGAGCTGCAGGAGCACCACCGCGTCCGTCTCGAGGAGACCGTGGAGGCACTCGCACGGGACGAACCACGCTCGGGCTACGAGCTCTCGTTCGCGCTCTTCGGCGAGGAGCTGAAGCCCGCTGCGAGGCGCTTCGCGGTGGCGGAGACGCTCTCGCACGCGGAGCGGCTCGTGCACCTCGGCGCGGCCTCGCGCCAGGAGACGGCCGGGACCGTTACCTATACTGCGACCTGATTCTCGTGGGCGACGACCTCCCGCCTAGTACCTGCGCCCCGGTTGGGGCGTAGCCGGTTCTCAACGAGATGCCCCTTTTCTTTTTCTCATGAGCGCCATCCTGCGCATCGCCGTCGTCCTGCTGCTCGTGCTCGGGAGCGCGCTCTTCGTCGCCGCCGAGTACGCGCTCATCACGGGGAGGCGGTCCCGGCTCGAGCAGCGCGCGGAGCGTGGTGGGCGTGGCGCCCGAACCGCGCTCAAGCTCATGGACGAGCCGGTGCGCTTCATCGGCGCCATCCAGCTCGGGATCACCATCTTCGCGATCCTGATCGGTGCCGTGGGCGAGCCGCTCCTGGCGGATCTCATCGAGCCCCCGTTCTCGACGGGCGTGAGCTTCGTCATCGCCTTCGCGATCCTCACCTACCTCTCGGTGATCCTCGGCGAGCTCGTGCCGAAGGCTGTCGCGCTCCGGAAGGCGGAGTCGATCGCGGTGATCCTCTCCGTCCCGCTCGATCTGCTGACCAGGATCGCGGCGCCGCTCGTCTGGCTGCTCCAGGTCTCCGCGAACCTGGTCCTCCGCATCCTGCGCGTCACGCCGGCCCCGGCCGGGATGGTCGCGTACACGCGCGAGGACATCCGGCACAGCGTCGCCGCGGCGGAGGACGTGGGCGAGATCCACCGCACGGAGGAGGAGATGCTCTACAAGGTCTTCGACTTCGCGGCGAAGGAGGTGTCCGCGGTGATGGTCCCGCGGCCCGAGGTCGTCGCGATCTCGGTCGACATGCCTCCCGAGGAGGCGCTCGCGACCGTCGTCGACTCGCCGTTCACCCGCTACCCCGTCTACCGCGACTCGCTCGACGAGATCGTCGGCGTCCTCCACGTGCGCGACCTCTTCGCCGCGATGCACGACCTCGGGATCGCGTCCGTCCGGCTGGAGTCGATCGTGCGTCCGACGTACGCCGTGCCCGAGACGAAGGACCTGGCAGCGCTCCTCGCCGACTTCCGGCGCGAGAAGCAGCACATGGCCATCGTCGTCGACGAGTACGGAGCGATGGAGGGGATCGTCACGCTCGAGGACCTCCTCGAGGAGATCGTGGGCGAGATCGAGGACGAGTTCGATCTCCCCGACACCTCGGTCGAGCGCGTCGACGAACGGCACGTCCGGATCGGCGGCACGTACACGATCGACGACTTCAATGAGGAGTTCGCCACCGAGCTCGAGCAGGAGGACTTCCACACCATGGCAGGGCTCGTCTTCGGGGCACTGGGGCGTGCTCCCGAGGTCGGCGACTCGGTCGTCGTGAACGGGCTCCGGCTCACGGTGCTCGAGATCGACGGGAACCGCATCGACCGGCTCGAGGTCGAGTTCGGCGTCGAGGAAGAGCCCGCGGGCGCCCCCGAAGCTGCATAGCGCGACACCTCGATCGATCACCAGTCGCTGCGACCGCGTCCGCTTGCGGCCGCGCTTCCCGGCGTAGGCTCGGCGGAGCCGGGCTTTTCGCGCGGCCAGAATCTGCGTGAACGGATCTGCCCGTGCGCTAGCGTCGAACGGTGAGGCTCGCGTCCGACTCGCCGCTCCGGCATCGCGATTTCGCCCTCTTCTGGGTGACGATGCTCGCCGGCAGCTTCGCGATGTCGATGGTGACCGTCGCCGTCGGCTGGCAGGTGTACGCGGTCCGCCAGAATCCGCTCGACCTCGGGCTCGTCGGGCTCGCCGAGTTCCTCCCGCTCCCGCTCCTCGCACTCCCTGCCGGGAACCTCGCCGATCGGGTCCCGCGCCGGCTGCTCTACGGGTTCATGATCGGGACGGACGTCCTGGTCTCGGCGGGCCTCCTCGTCGTGACCCGGTCCGGCGTCGATGCGGTCTGGCCGTACTTCGCGCTCGCGTTCCTCATGGGCGTGGGCAGCTCGATCGGAGCGCCGGCGGGGCGCGCGCTCACGCCGACCCTCGTCCCGCAGGAGATCCTCGTGAACGCGCTCGCCCAGCGGTCGGTCGCGTTCCAGCTCTCGATGGTGGCCGGGCCGGCGATCGGCGGCGTGCTCTTCGCAATCCGCGCCGAGCTCGTCTACGTCGTCGCGATGGCGCTCTCGCTCGTCGCGTTCTGCTGCGTGCTCGCGCTGCGCGGCGGGCGGGAGCCGGCGGCGGAGCTCGAGGGGATCTCCGAAGTTCTGGCGGGCGTGCGGCTCATCCGACGCACGAACGTGCTCCTGGGCGCGATCTCACTCGACCTCTTCGCCGTCCTCTTCGGAGGGGCCGTCGCGCTGCTGCCCGTCTTCGCGAAGAGCGTCCTCCACGTCGGGCCCGCGGGCCTGGGGCTTCTGCGCAGCGCGCCTGCGGTCGGCTCCTTCCTCGCCTCCCTGGTCATCGCGCGGCGGCCGGTGCGGCAGCGGGCGGGGAGGACGCTGTTCGCGGTCGTGGCGCTCTTCGGCGGCTCGATGGTCGTCTTCGGGCTCTCGAAGACGATGTGGCTCTCGCTCCTCGCGCTCGCGCTCGGCGGAGCCTTCGACCTCGTCAGCGTCGTGCTCCGCTCGACGATCCTCCCGCTCGTCACCCCCGATTCGCTGCGCGGCCGCGTGAACGCGGTCGAGATGGTGTTCATCAGCGCCTCGAACGAGCTCGGCGCGTTCGAGTCGGGGGTTGCGGCGGCGCTGATCGGCGCCGTTCCGGCGGTCGTGCTCGGCGGGGTGGCGACGATCGCGGTCGCCGGGATCTGGTGGCGGCTCTTCCCCGCGCTCGCGCGCGTCGACCGGCTCGACGAGCTGCGGCCGGTCGCCGCCGAGACCTGACGTCCTGCCGGACTCCTACGCTGCGGCGGCCGATGGCGACGCAGCAGCCGGAAGAGCGGCACTCGAGCGCGTTCGGTCACGACGCCTTCGGCCGCTACGCGGAGGGGGCGGCCCGCTTCTTCGGGACGCCGCAGTACATCGTCGGCCAGACGATCGCTGTCGCGCTATGGATCGTGCTGAACTCGGTCGCGCTCGTTCAGCGTTGGGATCCGTATCCGTTCATCCTCCTCAACCTCGCCTTCTCGCTCCAGGCCGCGTACGCCGCTCCCCTGATCCTCCTCGCCCAGACGCGTCAGGCCGACCGGGACAAGCACGCGGCGGACATGCTCGAGGCGCACCGTGACGAGGTTGCGACGCGGGCCGAGAAGCAACAGGAAGCGGTCGAGCGAACGGCCGGCGAGCTCAGGGAGCTGCTCGAGTCGAACACCGACCTGACGCGGCAGGACAAGGAGCTCACCGAGCAGGTCGCGCAGCTCACGCGCGAGATCCACGCGCGGCTCGCTCCGCCGAGACCGTAACGCCGAGCTAGCGGCGCGCCGTCGTCCGCAGCTTCCCCGCGGACACCCCTCGGATCGAGGCGTCGACCAGCTCGACGGGGTGGAGGGCCGGGAGCGGGCGCTTCGCCCGCCTGAGTGCCGCCGAGACCTGGACGAGGCAGCCGGGGTTCGCGCTCGCGTACGCCTGGGCGCCGGTCGCGAGCACGTTCGCCGCCTTCCGCTCGCCGAGGCGGCGCGCAGCCTCGGGCTGGACGACGTTGTAGATCCCGGCAGAGCCGCAGCAGAGATCCTGCTCCGCGGGCTCCACGAGCTCGAGCTCGGGGATGTGCGCGAGCGCCGGCGCGAAGGCCGCCGGGAGCGCCTGCGCGTGCCGGAGGTGGCAGGGATCCTGGAGCGCGACGGACAGCGGGAGCGGGTGCCGACGGGCGCGCGGCGTCAGCTCGGCGAGGAGCTCGCCCACGTCGCGCACCTTCCGCGCGAAGTCGGCGGCCTCTCCGTCCTCGAGCAGCCAGCCGAGCTCCTTCAGGTGGGAGCCGCAGCCGGCGGCGTCCACGACCACGGTGTCGACGTCCTCGAACGAGGCCATGAGCCTGCGGGCGAACGTCTTCCCCTCCTCGAGCCGCCCCGCGTGCACGGAGAGGGCTCCGCAGCAGCCCTGCGGCGGCGCGACCACCTCGAAACCTTCGGCCGCGAGCACGCGCGCGGTCGCCCGGTTCACGTCGGGGAAGGCGGCGGACTGGACGCAGCCGGTGAGGAGGCCGACGGTTTCGCGGGGCTCGCCGACGGGCGCCGTCCGCTCCGGCGTCCAGCCCTCCTCGCGCCAGGGCGGCGCGACGTCGACCAGCGGGCGAAGGCGCGGCGGCAGCGGGAGCGCGCGCATCTGCGCCGCGAGGCGCAGCGCGTAGCGGGCACGCCGGCGGTGGGGGAGCACGCGGAAGAGCAGCCCGCGGAGGAAGCTCTCCCCGAGCGGGCGCGCATACTCCTCCTCGACCGCGGCGCGCGTCGCCTCGATCAGCCGGTCGTAGCGGACCCCGGACGGGCACGAGCTCACGCAGGCCATGCACCCGAGGCAGCGGTCGAAGTGGGTCGTCACGGTGTCGTTCAGGGTCACCGCCCCGTCCAGCCGCGCGTCCATCAGGTGGATCCGGCCCCGCGGGGAGTCCATCTCCTCGTGCCAGAGCACGAAGGTCGGGCAGGTCGGCAGGCAGAACCCGCAGTGCACGCAGTCGGCGGTGAGCTCGCGGATCATCCGGAGAGGACCCCGCGAGGGTCGAGCTGCGCGCGGATCGCCTCTTCGAGGCGGCGAGCCGCCGGTGCGGTGTCGTCCGGTGCTGTGACGGGCAGGTACGCGACTCCCGCAGCCGGACGGATCACCGCCTCGCCCAGCGAGAGTAGCGCGGCTGCGAGGTTCGCCGGGGCGAATCCGAGTCGGCCGTGAGCCTCGCCCTGACGTCGTCTCGCCTCCTCCCAGATCTCTCCCTCGTCCCGACCGGTCGCGAGGCCCGCGAAGCCGGCCGCGAGGTTCTGCGCCTCGCCAACCTGGGCCTCGACCGCGCGCGGCGAACCCTCGAACAGGAGCGCGAGGCGGCCCGGATGGAGCAGGTCGAGCGCGCTTGGCTCGAGCTGGGAGCGTAGGAGCTCCCCGACCAGCGGAACGAGCTGCTCGGAGCGCTCCGCCTCGACGACGACGGTGGCCGACGCGTCGGGAAGGGGGTGGAGACGGAAGGAGGCCCGTGCGATCAGCGCGAGCCTCCCGCGGGAGCCGCACACGAGCCGAGCCAGGTCGTAGCCCGCGACGTTCTTCACCACCTTCCCGCCGGCGCTCGCGACCGTCCCGTCGGCCAGCACGAGCGTGACGCCGAGCACGAGGTCGCGCGGAGCGCCGAACCGGTGCCGGAGCGGTCCCGAGAGGTTCAGCGCGAGGAGCGCGCCGATCGTCGGATCGCCGGGCGGGTCGAGCGAGAGCCGCTGCCCGTGCCGGCTGAGCATGCGGTTCAGCTCCGACAGCCGCAATCCCGCCTCGACGGTGCACGTGAGATCGCCCGCCTCGTGCTCGAGCAGGCGGTCGAGGCCCTCGGTCGAGAGATCCTCGCCGATGCGGAGGCGGCGTCCTTCTCCATGGGCGGCGGCGAGGAGGCCCGATGCCTGCTCGAGGCTAGAGACGCTCGGCAACGCCCGCTCGCTCGAGGGGATGGAGCCGGTACGGGCCGGGAACCTCGCCGCAGAGCCGGGGCGTCGGGATCACCTTCCCAGGGTTGCAGAGACCGTCCGGGTCGAACGCGCGCCGGACGCGGGCGAAGGTCTCGAGATCCCGCTCGGAGAACATCTGCGGCATCGAGCACGCCTTGTCGAGGCCCACGCCGTGCTCACCCGTGAGCGAGCCGCCTGCCTCGAGGCACGCCTCCAGGATCGCCTCCGCGAGCTCCCGCGCCCGCTCGGTCTCGCCCGCCTCCGCGTCGTACAGGACCAGCGGATGCAGATTGCCGTCGCCTGCATGGAAGACGTTCCCGACGCGGAGGCCGTGCACCTCTGAGAGCTCCTCGATGCGGCGCAGGACCTCGGGCAGCCGCGTGCGCGGGACGACGCCGTCCTGGACGTAGTAGTCGGTCGCCACGCGTCCCATCGCCGCGAACGCGGACTTCCGCCCCTTCCAGAGCAGCGCCCTCGAGTGCTCGTCCGTCGCGATGCGCAGCTCGAAGGCGCCCCACTCGCGGCAGATCCGGTCGACGGCGACCGCGTCCTCGTCGACCTGCGCCGCCACGCCCTCGAGCTCGACGAGGAGGACGGCCCCGGCGCCGGCCGGGTACCCGGGGGCGACGGCGGCCTCCGCAGCCTCGATCGTGAGCCGGTCCATCATCTCGACCGCGGCAGGCTGGATCCCTGCGGCCACGATGCCGGAGACGGCTTCGCCCGCGGCATCCGTCGAGTCGAAGGCCGCGAGCAGCGTGCGCACGGTCTCCGGCCTGCGCAGGATCCGCAGCGTTACGCGCGTGACGATCCCGAGCGTGCCCTCGGAGCCGACGACGAGGCCGAGCAGGTCCGGCCCCTCCTGCTCGAGCGACTTGCTGCCGAGCTCCGCGATCTCGCCGTCGGGAAGGACGAGCGTCAGGCCGGTGACGTGGTGGACCGTGAAGCCGTGCTTGAGGCAGTGGGCGCCGCCCGAGTTCTCCGCGACGTTCCCCCCGATCGAGCACACCTGCTGGCTCGAGGGATCGGGCGCGTAGTAGAAGCCGTGCTCCGCGACCGCGCGGCTGACGTCGAGGTTCGCGACTCCCGGCTCGACGACGACGCGGTGGCTCTCGAGGTCGACCTCGAGGATGCTGTTCATCCGTGCGAGCGAGATCACGACCCCTCCGGCGACGGGGGTGGCCCCTCCCGAGAGGCCGGTGCCGGCGCCCCGCGCGACGAAGGGGACGCCTTCGCGATGGCAGGCGCGCACGACGGTTTGCACGTCCTCGGTCGACTCGGCGAGGACGACCAGCTCGGGAACCGCGCGGTGGCCCGTCAGGCCGTCGCACTCGTACACCCGCAGCTGCTCGGGCTCGACCACGAGCTTGTCGGCGCCGAGTGTGCGCCAGAGCTCGTAGCGGAAGCCGCGCGGAAGGCTCACGGCGCCCAGAATGCCTCGAACTCGTCCGGGTCGCTCGGCAGCGCGAGCACCTCCCGTACGACGCCGTCGGGGATCCGGAAGAGGAGGACCTGGTCGAGCTCGAGCTTTCTGCCGCGCCTGCTCCCACGGGCCTGGTACAGAGCCGCCGCACGCTCGTCGCTGGCGAGAACGTCGAGCAGCTCCGAGCCATACGTTCCGTCCGTCTCCTTGGGCAGCCGCGCCAGGAAGCGGAAGATCTCGTCGCGGCCGCGGTATGTTCCGGCCATCACGCTCCGGCCGGGAACGGTCCAGACGGCGTCGTCGGCGAACAGGCCTCGCAGCGCGAACCCCTCCTTGCGCGCGAAGGCGTCGAAGATCCGCCGCACGAGCGCCTCGTTCTCAGCCGCCGCCACGCGTCTCCTCCCAGCGCCTGATCAGGCCCTCGACGTGGCGGCGCTGCGACTCCGTGAACGACATCTGCGCGAGCAGCCGCCGGGCCTCCGTGGGGTCGTCGTTCGCGACCGCCGCCTCGAGGTGCTCCCGGAAGGGCGTGGGCTCGCGGAGCTGGCGCCTGAGCCAGCGGAGGAGGCTGACGGTCGCCTGGCTCTTCACGCGCCGCGGAGGCTACATCGGCGTTCGAGAGGGTCAGACCCCAATCGCGTCTCGGCGGGCCGTGAACGTCCCCGGATGCAGGCAAGAAGCTCTCGGCAGCCGTCTCCTGCGGACCGGTCCGGGGTCTGACCCCCTGGCCTACACTCGCGAGCCATGACGAGGTGCCTGGCGTGCGGAACGGAGAACGCCGGCGACGCGCGCTTCTGCTCGAGCTGCGGGCACGCGCTCGCGGGCGCCGCGACCTGCGCCGCGTGCGGCGCCGAGCTACCCGCGGACGCGCGTTTCTGCGCCCGCTGCGGCGCCCCGGTCGAGCGGTCGGACGAGTCGGAGCGGAGGCTCGTGACTGCGCTCTTCGCGGACGTGACCGGCTCGACGCCGCTCGGCGAGCGCCTCGATCCCGAGGACCTGAAGGACGTGCTCGGCGCCTACGCGCAGGCGATGCGAGACGAGATCGAGGCAGAGGGCGGGACGGTCGAGAAGTTCATCGGCGACGCCGTCATGGCGGTCTTCGGGGTCCCGACGGCACACGAGGACGACGCGACCCGCGCGCTCCGGGCCGCGCTCCGCATGCGGCGCCGGCTCGAGCGGCTGAACGCGGAGCTCGAGGCCCGGCACGGGCTCGGGCTCGAGATGCGCATCGGCGTGAACACCGGCGAGGTGGTCGCCGCGAGGGACGCGCGGCCGGAGGTGGGGATGGTCACGGGGGACGCGGTGAACGCCGCCGCGCGCCTGGAGCAGAGCGCGCAGCCGGGGCAGATCCTAGTCTCCGAGCGCACCGCGCGCTCGACGCGCGGCTTCCGCTTCGAGGAGATCGGCCCACTCGAGGTCAAGGGGAAGAGCGAGGCGGTTCCGACGCTCGCGCTCGTCGGGGAGGAGCCGTCGTCCCGCCCGGGGCAGCACGAGCGCGGGATCCCCGGGCTTCGCGCACCGATGGTCGGGCGCGACCACGAGCTCGACCTCCTGCGCTCGCTCTACGGCCGTCTCGCCGCCTCGGGGCGGGCGCAGCTCGTGACCGTCTACGGCGACCCCGGCATCGGCAAGAGCCGGCTCATCCGCGAGTTCCTGGAGTGGGCGCGGGCGCAGGCATCGTCGCCGCTCGTGCTCGAGGGGCGCTGCCTGCCGTACGGCGAGGCCGTCACCTACTGGCCGCTCGCCGAGATCGTGAAGGCGCAGACGGGCGTGCTCGACTCCGACCCGCCCGAGACGGCGCTCGCGAAGATCGCGGCCCTCGGAGACGACGTCCTCGCCGCGGCGCCCGATCCCGCGCGCACCGCCGCCGCGCTCGCCTTCACCTTCGGCCTCGAGGACCCCCGCTTCGGCTTCGGCGACCTTCCGCCTCGGCAGGTGCGGCTCGAGGCGCAGGAGGCGTGGCGCGCGTTCTTCACCGGGATCGCGGCGAAGGCGCCGGTGGTAGCGGTGATCGAGGACATCCACTGGGCCGACGATGCTCTGCTCGACCTGCTCGAGGAGCTCGCGGACCGCATCCCGGGGCCGCTGCTCTTCCTCTGCCCATCGCGCCCGGACCTCGCGCAGCGCCGGCCCGCGTGGGGCGGGGGAAAGCGCAACTTCTCGTCGATCTTCCTCGAGCCGCTCTCGCACGACGAGGCGGCGCGGCTCGTCGAGTTCCTGCTCGCGGTCGAGGATCTCCCGGCCACGGTGCGCGAGTCGATGCTCTTGCGGGCGGAGGGCAACCCGTTCTTCCTCGAGGAGATCGTCCGCCACCTGATCGACGAGGGTCGCATCGTCCGCGTCGCCGATCGGTGGCGCGCGACGGACGACATCGACGAGATCGTCATCCCCGACACGGTGCAGGGCGTGCTCGCCGCCCGCATCGACCTGCTGCCGGACGAGGAGCGGCGCGCGCTCCGCTCGGCGGCGGTGGTCGGGCGGGTGTTCTGGACGGGGCCGGTCGCGCGCCTGCTGAACGGCGACGGCGAGCGGCTCGACGAGCTCCTCTCGCGGCTCGAGGACCGGGAGCTCGTCGTCTCGCAGGTCGGCTCGACGGTGGGCGGCGAGCGCGAGTTCTCGTTCAAGCACGTCCTCACCCGTGACGTCGCCTACGGAACGCTCTCCCGCCGCGACCGGACGAGCGCGCACGCGGCGGTCGCCGAATGGATCGAGTCGGCGGCCGGTGAGCGCGAGCGCGAGTTCGCGGACCTGCTCGCCCACCACTACCGCGAGGCCTACGAGGGCGCGCTCGCGGATCCCAGCGCCTCGGACGGGGTGCTCGAGGCGCTCCGGGCCAAGACGCTGCGCTCCCTGCTCGCGGCGTCCGAGGAAGCACGCAGCAAGATGCTGCTCGAGAAGGCGGATTCCCTCGCCGCTGCCGCGCTCGCGGTGGCGCACGACGCGCACGAGCGCTCGCTCGCGCTCGAGGCGCTCGGTCTCGCCGCGCTCTGGGACTACCGCGGGGACGATGCCTGGCGAAACCTGACGCTCGCCGTGGACGAGCGGGTCGCCGCAGGAATCGAGACGGGCGACGGCCTCGCGATGCTGTGCGCAAGAGCCGTCGAGGCTCCGACGCGCTGGCCCGCGTCGATGCTCGACGTGCCGACGGAGGCCGACGTCGCCCGGTACGTGGACATCGGCTTCGCGAACGCGAACACCGGCGGCGAAGCGCACGTACGCCTGCTGATCGCCCGCTCGCTCTGGCCGTTCGCATTCAGGCGCGACGGGTTTGCGGACGAAGAGGCGGAAGAGGCGCGGCAGGTCGCGGAGAAGGCGGTCGAGCTCGCCCTCGCGCTCGACCGCCCGGACCTCGCGAGCGCGGCCCTCGACGGCATCGGCGGCACCGAGTTCATTCGCGGCTATCACGGGCGTTATCTGCCGGACCTCGAGCGGAGGCTGGAGCTCGTCGAGCGTCTGATCGATCCCTGGGAGGTCGGAGACGCGCTCCAGACGGCTGCGGACGCCGCGCTCTTCGTCGGGCGCTACGACGATGCGCTGCGCTGGGCCGACGAGGGCTTCGCGCGCTCCCGGAGCGGCCCCGACGTCTGGCGGGCCTGCCTCGCGTGGCGGGCGGTGGCGCGGTTCCAGCTCGGGGACTGGGACGGCATGCTGGCGGATCTCAAGCTGCTCGAGGAATCGCCTGCGAGCACCCGGTTCGGCTCGGCAGCCTACTTCCACACCGTTGCACGCAGCGTCGGCGCGTACCTGCACGAGCTACGGGGAGAGCGCGCCGCGAGCGACGAGCTCGCGGCGCACGTCCGGGGTGAGACGCCTGGAACGTCGACCACCCGCAAGCTCCCGTGGCTCGCTCGCCTCGCAGCGCACCGCGGCTCGCTCGACGAAGCGCTCGCCTGGCTCGAAGAGCCGACGATCGCTCCCGGGCTCGCACGACCGCAGCTGCTGGCGGCGCACTGCGACATCGTGGCCGACTACGCGCTCTGGGACCGCTCCGAGGCCGCGGCCGAGAGCGCCCGCTCCTTCGCAGAGCGGGCTGCGATCGGCGTCCTGTCGCTGCACGCGGACCGGCTGGAGGGACGCGCGGCGCTGGCGCGGGGCGACGTGGGTCTCGCGCGCGGCGCGCTCGCGCGGGCGCGAGACGGCTTCTCCGCCCTGGGCGCGCGCTGGGAGGAGGCCTTCACGAGCTTCGGGCTGGCGGAAGCGCTCGAGACCGCCGGCGCAGCGAACGACGCCCGCGCCCTGGCCGAGTCCGCACACGCTGTCTTCGCCGAGCTCCGCTCGGTGCGGGAGCTCGAGCACGGGACGAGGCTCCTCGCCGAGCTCTAGCAGCGGCCTTTGCGCACGCCGCTCACCGGACTACGCTCCGGCGCGTGCAGGCAGACGCGAACGGCACCCGCGTGCGGCTCGCGGAGCTCGTGGCCGCCCTCTCCCTCGGGGTCGACCTCGGCTTCGGGCAGCCGATGGAGCACGTCCTGCGCCAGTGCCTGATCGCGCTCCGCCTCGCGGAGCGCATCGGCCTCGGCGAGGACGAGCGGGCTGCCGTCTACTACACCGCCCTGCTCGTGAACGTCGGCTGCCACTCGGATGCGCACGAGCAGGCGAAGTGGTTCGGGGACGACATCGCGTCGAAGGCGCTCAAGTACGACGGCCACGACCTGCGCAGCCTCCGGATGGCGGTGAGCGGGCTGCGTTTCCTCGGCTCCGGCTACCCGCCGCTCCATCGCTTCCGGCTCGGCCTCGAGTTCGTCCTCTCCGGCCACCGCGAGGTGGACGGGATGATCGAGCACCATGCGGAGCTCGCGCGCGTGCTCGCCGAGCAGCTCGGCCTCTCCGAGGACGTCCTCGACGCCGTGAGCGCATCGTACGAGCGCTGGGACGGGCGCGGCTGGCCCGGTCGACTCTCCAGGGAGGACGTCCCGATCGCGTCGCGCCTCGCGTCGATCGCGGAGTTCGCCGAGGTTGCGCACCGGGTCGGCGGGGTGGAGGGGGTGAGACGGCTCGCACGCAAGTGGCGCGGCAAGCAGTTCGATCCCGCGCTCGTGGACGTGCTCGACCACTACGCGGAGCTCGTGCTCGCGGGGCTCGAGACGGCGGGGACGTGGGATGCGGTCATCGCCGCCGAGCCGGCGCTCGAGATCGTGCTCGCCGGCGACGCCGTCGACGCCGCCCTCCTCGCGGTCGCGAACTTCATCGACCTCAAGTCGCCGTTCTTCCTCGGGCACGCGCCGGCCGTCGCCGAGCTCGCCGCCGAGGCGGGGAGGCAGCTCGGGCTCGACGAGGGAGCGGCCCGGACGCTGCGGCGGGCTGGGCTCGTCCACGACTTCGGCCGCATCGGCGTCTCGAACGCGATCTGGGACAACCCCGGGCCGCTCGGGGCCGGAGAGTGGGAACGTGTGCGGATGCACCCGTACCTGACCGAGCGCATGCTCCAGCAGTCGCCGGCGCTCGCGTCGCTCGGGGCGATCGCCGTGCAGCACCGCGAGCGGCTCGACGGCTCCGGGTATCCGCGCCGCCTCGCGGGCGCCGCGATCTCCCGGCCCGCACGGATCCTCGCCGGGGCCGACGCCTACCAGGCGATGCGCGAGCCGCGTCCCTACCGGGAGCCCCTCGCGGCCGACGAGGCGGCCGCCGAGCTACGTGCCGACGTCGACGCGGGAAGGCTCGACGGCGAGGCCGAGGTGAGAACGCTGCGCCGCGCCGGGCTCGTCCACGATCTCGGCCGGCTCGGCATCTCGAACGCAATCTGGGACAAGCGCGGTCCGCTCGCCGCGGGCGAATGGGAGCGGGTTCGGTTCCACCCGTACCTGACGGAGCGGATGCTGCGGCAGTCCGAGGCGCTCGCGCCGCTGGCGGCGATCGCGGTCCAGCACCGCGAGCGCCTCGACGGCTCCGGCTACCCGCGCGGGCTCTCGGGCTCCGGCATCTCCCGCCCCGCGCGCATCCTCGGCGCTGCCGACACCTACCAGGCAATGCGCGAGCCGCGCTCATACCGTCCCGCGCGCTCGGCCGACGACGCCGCCGCCGAGCTGCGAGCCGGCGTCAGGGCGGGCCACCTGGACGCCGAGGCCGTTGAGGCGGTTCTCGGCGCGGCCGGCCACCGCGTCGCGCGGCGTCACGGCGGCCCCGCGGGGCTCACCCAGCGCGAGGTCGAGGTGCTCCGCCTCCTCGCCCGCGGGCTCTCGAACAAGGAGATCGCCGAGCGGCTCGTGATCTCACCGAAAACCGTCGGCAACCACGTCGAGCACATCTACCGGAAGATCGACGCCTCGACGCGCGCCGCCGCCGGCCTGTTCGCCATGCGGCACGGGCTCCTCCCGGAGGAGGAGTTCCCCGTGCCGGTGCCGGCCTGAGCTCGGCTCAGACCGCCTGCATCTCCTGCATGGTCCTCTGCATGGCCGCCTCGGTCACGCGCAGCTCCTCGGTGGGGCTGAAGAAGACGATCTCGCTGCCGGGCTCGTGCTTGACCGGGATGTGGCCGGGCGGCGTGTAGAAGGCGTCGCCCTCCTCGAAGACCTCCT
>JBKPTS010000010.1:0-6394 GCA_046735575.1 Actinomycetota bacterium | reverse complement strand
GCTCTGCGCGTCCGCGGTCGAGCGGATCACGCGCTTGACGTTCTCGGCGGCGAGCTTCTCGAGCTCGGCGACCGAGCCGTCCGCTCCCGTGAGGTCGATCGCATTCACGTCCATGTGTCCGGCGAGCCAGGGCGCGAGCTCCTCGCGGAAGCCGGTCAGGATGTTGACCGCGCCCGGTGGAAGGTCCGAGGTCGCGAAGGCCTCGGCGAGCTCGACCGCAGCGAGCGGATGGAGCTCGGACGCGACCACGACCACGCTGTTGCCGCCGGTGAGCGGCGGCATGATCCGCGACACGAGGCCGCCGAGCGCGGGCTCGGGCGGAGCGAGGACGGCGACCACGCCGGTCGGCTCGGGCACCGAGAAGTTGAAGTACGGGCCGGCGACCGGGTTCGAGCCGCCCAGCACCTGCGGGAGCTTGTCCGCCCAGCCGGCGTACCAGACCACGCGGTCGACGGCAGCCTCGACCTCCTTCCCCCCCGAGCAGACGGCGGCCAGGTCCGAGGCGCGCGCCTCCAGCATCTCCGCGAGCCGGTAGAGCACCTGGCCGCGGTTGTAGGCCGTCAGGGCGGACCACGAGCCGAACCCGGCACGCGCCGCGCGAACGCCGTCGCGCGCGTCCTTCCGGGATGCCCGCGCGACGTTCTGGCCCTCCGCCTCGTAGGTCCGTCCCGATTCGGACCGCGGGAAGGCGCCGCCGATGTAGAGCTTGTACGTCTTCCGAACAGGGAGCCGCGCCACGCGCGAGTTCTACAGCTTCAACAGGTAGGTCTCGACGGCGTACGAGCCGCCGAGGACCGCGACCAGGATCGCGGCCAGGCCCGCGACGAGCCCGAGCAACAGCAGCAGCCGCCGGAGGAAGCCGACAGGAGGCGGGCCGCTGACGTGGTGCTGGGTGCTCATTCGAAGGTGAGATACGGCTCGAGGCCGTGCCTCCCTCCTTCTCGGCCGAATCCCGACTCCTTGTACCCCCCGAACGGTGAGGAGGGGTCGAAGCGGTTGAACGTGTTCGCCCAGACGACCCCGGCGCGCATGCGCTCGACCATCCACAGGATGCGGGAGCCCTTCTCCGTCCAGATCCCCGCCGAGAGCCCGTACGCGGTGTTGTTCGCCTTCTCCACGGCCTCCTCCGGCGTGCGGAAGGTGAGCACGGAGAGCACGGGCCCGAAGATCTCCTCCTGCGCGATCCGGTAGCTCTGGGCCACGTTCGTGAAGAGCGTCGGACGAAACCAGTAGCCACGCTCCGGCAAGCGGCAGTCCGGCTGATAGATCTCGGCGCCCTCCTCCTCCCCGCTCGCGACGAGCTCCGTGATGCGTTCGAGCTGCGCCTTCGAGTTGATCGCGCCCACGTCGGTGTTCTTGTCCAGTGGATCGCCGACGCGCAGGGTCGAGAGGCGCCGCTTCAGCTTGTCGAGCAAGGGCTCGTAGATCGACTCCTGCACGAGGAGCCGCGAGCCGGCGCAGCAGACGTGGCCCTGGTTGAAGTAGATGCCGTTGACGATGCCCTCGACGGCCTGGTCGAGCGCGGCGTCGTCGAAGACGATGTTCGCGGCCTTCCCGCCGAGCTCGAGCGTGAGCTTCACGTCGCGGCCCGCGAGCTCTCGCTGGATCAGCTTCCCCACCTCGGTGGACCCGGTGAACGCGAGCTTGTCGATGCCGCCGCTCTTGACGAGATAGCCGCCGGTCGAGCCGTCGCCGGTGACGATGTTGACGACACCGGGCGGGAGCTCCGCCTGCCTGCACACGTCGGCGAAGAGCATGGCCGTGAGCGGCGTCGTCTCGGCGGGCTTCAGGACGACCGTGTTTCCGCACGCGAGCGCCGGAGCGATCTTCCAGGCGAGCATGAGGAGCGGGAAGTTCCAGGGGATGATCTGCGCGGCGACGCCGAGCGGCTTCGGCGTCCGCTGCGGGAAGGCGTACTCGAGCTTGTCGGCCCAGCCGGCGTAGTAGAAGAAGTGCGCGGCCGCGAGCGGCAGGTCGACGTCCCGCGACTCGCGGATCGGCTTGCCGCCGTCGAGCGACTCCGCGACCGCGAGCTCACGCGAGCGCTCCTGGAGGATCCGCGCGATGCGGAAGAGGTACTTGGCGCGCTCCGCCGGCGGGGTGCCGGACCAGCCGTCGTCGAACGCGCTACGCGCCGCCTGGACGGCGAGCTCGACGTCCTCCTTCCCCGCCTGCGCGACCTCGAAGAGCGACTCCTCGCTCGAGGGCGAGATCGAGGCGAACCATTCGCCCGAGCGCGGCTCGACCTCGTCGCCGCCGATGAAGAGGCCGTAGCGATCGCGGATCTGGACGATGTCGCGCGCCTCGGGGGCGGGCGCGTACTCCCACTCGAGCGGCGCGGGCGACGCAGACGGCCGTTTCTCGACCTGAGCCATCAGTCGATGGTGAAGTAGTCCCCGGACTGATAGCGCCCGGTCGTCTCCTTGCGGAGCTGCATGAGCACGTCGTTCAGGAGCGAGGAGGCGCCGAAGCGGAAGAGATCGGGAGTCAGCCACTCGCGCCCGAGCGTCTCGTGCAGGACGACGAGGTACTGCACCGCCTGCTTCGAGGTGCGGATCCCACCGGCGGGCTTGATCCCGACGATGCGCCCGGTCTCCGTGTGGACGTCGCGGACCGCCTCCATCATGCAGAGCGTGACCGGGAGCGTCGCCGCCGGGCTGACCTTCCCCGTCGAGGTCTTCACGAAGTCGGCGCCGGCGGCCATCGCCAGCAGCGACGCGCGGCGGACGTTGTCGTACGTCCCGAGCTCGCCCGTCTCCAGGATGACCTTCAAGTGCGCGGCGCCGCACGCCTCCTTGACGCGGACGATCTCGTCGTAGACCTTCGCGTAGCGGCCCGAGAGGAAGGCGCCCCGGTCGATGACCATGTCCACCTCGTCGGCGCCGAGCTCCACCACCGCGCGCGCCTCGGCGACCTTGAGCTCGGTGGGCGACTGCCCGGACGGGAAGGCGGTCGCGACCGACGCCACCTTGACGCCGCTGCCGCGGAGCCGCTCCTTCGCGGTGGTCACCAGGTTCGGGTACACGCAGACGGCGGCGACCGGGGGGACGCCCGGGTCGACGGGGTCGGGTCGCAGCGCCTTCGAGCAGAGCGCGGCCACCTTTCCGGGCGTGTCCTGCCCCTCGAGCGTCGTCAGGTCAATCATGCGGATCGCCAGCTCGAGCGCCTGCACCTTCGACTCCCGCTTGATCGAGCGCTTCGCCAGCGTTGCGGCGCGCTCCTCGAGCGCGACGGCGTCGACGGAGCCGATGCGAGGGAGGCGCGGCTCGAGCGGGAGCTCGAACCCGCCCATCACTGCGGGCGCCTGGGCCACGGACTGAGTGTAGAGAGCGGCCGCCTAGAGCCCGAGCCGCTCGAGCAGGCGCGGGTCGCGCCTCCACTTCGGCCGCACCTTGACGACGAGCTCGAGGTAGACCGGATGCCCGACGAGGGCCTCGACCTCGGGTCGCGCGCGCGTGCCGATCTCGCGCACCATGGCGCCACGCCTGCCGACGAGAATTCCTTTCTGCGACTGGGTCTCGACGTAGACCAGGGCCCGCACGACCTTCTCCCCGATCTCCTCGACCACCACCGTCACCGCGTGCGGAACCTCCTCCCGGGTCAGGTGGAGCGCCTTCTCGCGAACGACCTCGGCGACGCGCTCTTCGAGCGTGAGACCCGTCGTGTCGCCTTCCGGGAAATACGCGGGCCCCTCGGGGAGCAGCGAGGCGAGGTCGTCGCGCAGCTCTGCCACGCCCTCCTTCGTCTTGGCGCTCACGGGATGCAGCGCATGGAAGTCGCCGAGCTCGGCGGCAGCCTTCATCTGCGAGGCAACGTGGCCGTGCTTCAGGCGGTCGATCTTGTTCAGTGCGATCACGACCGGCTTCCCGAGCCCGAACACGCGCCGCGCGACGAAGCGGTCGCCGGAACCGATGTGGTCGCGCGCATCGACGACGAGGAGAACGGCGTCCACGTCGTCGAACGACTCGTCGACGGTCTTCTGCATGCGCTCCGTCAGCGCGTCGAGCGGACGCTGGAAGCCGGGCAGGTCGACGAGCGCCAGCTGGTGGTCGGGACCGTTGGCGACGCCGTAGATGCGCCGCCGGGTCGTCGCCGGCACCTTCGACGTGATCGCGACCTTCTCGCCGACGAGGGCGTTGACGAGGGTCGACTTCCCGACGTTCGGCCGGCCGGCGACCGCGACGAAGCCGCTTCTCACGGCACCCCGCCCGTGGGGCACCCCATCCCACCACCCACTCCGATCGTATCGCCGAAAACCACGCACAGGTGACAGGGCTGTGTGCCGAGAGCGCGTCGAGTCGTCCCCAGACTCAGGGCAGGTCACCCGCCTCGAACGACTCAGGGAGCAGCTCCCGCGCGGACATCGTCACGACCCGCCCCTCGTTGCGGAACACGACCCGCTCGACGCCCATCTCGAGCAGCCATTGCCGGCAGCCCCCGCACGGCGACGCCGTGATCGCCGCCGCCGCGAAGTCACCGGGGCGATGGCCTTCCGCGATCGCGCGCGAGAAGGCAGCCCGCTCAGCGCAGATCCCGAGCGAGTACGAGGCGTTCTCGACGTTGACGCCCTCCACCACCTCGCCGGTGCGCGTCAGCACCGCGCAGCCCACGTGGAACTCGGAGTAGGGCGCATAGGCCCGAACGGCGGCTGACTCGGCCCGCGCGAGCAGCTCCGCGTCCGTCAACCCGGCTGCGCTCACCCGAAGACCTGGAAGAGGACGAGCGTCATCAGCGCGCCGATGAGGCCGCCGCTCGTCACCTCGAACGCCGAGTGGACGCCGGTCTCGACCCGGGTCTGCGCTACGAGGAACGCCATGATGAACGTCAGGGTCGAGATGAGGAAGCGGTGCGGGGAGCCCTGCAGGACGATCGTCACCGCGACCCATCCAGAGAAGGCCACGGCAGCGTGTCCGGAGGGGAGGCCGCCGCGCAACGGCGTGCCGCGCCCTGTGAACGCCTTCACCGCGACCACCACGATGACGGTCAGCGCGAGCGAGACGAGCGTGAGCTCGGAGGGCACGTCCTGAAGGCGGTCGAGGAAGCGGGAGCTGCGGTCCGCGACCGCTCCCGAGAAGACGAGGTAGCCGACGGCGAGCGCGTTCAGCGCGGCGATGAGCACGGCACCGGCCGCGATGTCCTTCGCGAGCTTCGCCATCGGGTCGAAGGAGGTCGAGGCCACGTCCACAGCCGCCTCGATCGCCGTGTTCACGAGCTCGGCCACGAGCACGAAGGTGATGGAGATCAGCAGGGAGATCAGCTCGAGCTTCGAGACGCCGAAGCCGACGGCGGCCACGAGGACGAGCGCGGCGATCGTGAAGTGGATCCAGAGGTTCCGCTGCGTGCGGAGCGCGTGGACCAGGCCCTCGGTCGCGTAGTTGAAGCTGTCGAAGAGGGAGGGGCTGCGCTGGCGGGGCGTCATGTCACCGAGTACGCGAGCTCGCGTTCCTCCATGTCGTCGCCGTGGTCGTACCCGAGAAGGTGCAGGAGCCCGTGCGCGAGCGGGCGCCGCCAGCCCGCGCCCACGACGTCCGGGCAGAGCACGACGTCTCCGAGGGCGCGCGGCACCCCCGGCGGGAGCGGGTCGCGCCCGTCGAGCGGGAACGAGAGGACGTCCGTCGTCTCGTCGGTCCCGAGGTGCTCGCGCTTCAGCCTCCGCATCTCCTCCGGCCCCACGAACGCGAGGCCGAGCTCCGCCTGTTCGATCCCCTCGGCGGCGAGGACGCGGCGCGCGAGCGCCTCCGCTCCGGGCTCGTCGACCTCGACGCCGCTCCGGTTCTCGACCTCGACCGTGACCACGACGCCCCTCAACGACGCCGGGCGGTCCCCGTCTCCTCGGCGTGCCGCCTGTACGCCTCGACGATCCGCTGCACGAGCTTGTGCCGCACGACGTCCTCGTTTCCGAACTCGACGAAGCTGATGCCCTCGATCTCCGCCAGGATCTCGCGGACCTGGATCAGCCCGGACGCCTGCTCGCGGGGGAGGTCGATCTGCGTCACGTCGCCAGTGACGACCATCTTCGAGCCGAACCCGAGGCGGGTCAGGAACATCTGCATCTGCTCGGGGGTCGTGTTCTGCGCCTCGTCGAGGACGACGAACGAGTCGTTGAGCGTGCGACCGCGCATGAACGCGAGCGGTGCGACCTCGATCGTCCCGCGCTCCATGTAGCCGGCGAGCCGCTCTGGATCGAGCATGTCGTAGAGGGCGTCGTAGAGCGGACGCAGATACGGGTCGACCTTCGCCAGCATGTCTCCTGGCAGGAAACCGAGCCGCTCGCCGGCCTCGACCGCGGGGCGTGTGAGGATCACGCGCCCGACGCCGCCTTCGGAGAGCGCAGCGACCGCGAGCGCCATCGCGAGGTAGGTCTTGCCCGTTCCGGCAGGGCCGACCGCGAACG
>JBKPTS010000009.1:0-7714 GCA_046735575.1 Actinomycetota bacterium | reverse complement strand
GCCCGACGTCGACGTGCCCGGCCCCCCCGACCCCGCCGCGGTGGCGCCCTCCCAACCCCTCGCCTTCGCCGCGCTTCCGGGGGGCAAACACTGTTCCCCCCGCGCGACCCCCTTCTTCTGAAGACGTGGGGAACCTCCCGGTTCCCCACACCCCTCCACGCTCATGGCGCAGCCGAGGTTGCGCCATGAGCTGGCGGGACCTCGGCTGCGGAGAGCCGCGGAGCGAGGACGCGGGGCGCAGGGTCACGGTCGCCGGCTGGGCGGCGCGCCGTCGCGACCACGGCGGTCTCGTCTTCGTCGATCTCCGCGACCAGACGGGGCTCCTGCAGCTCGTCGTGAATCCCGAGCGCGCGCAGGCGGCGGCCGAGGCGGCGAAGGAAGTGCGCAACGAGTTCGTCCTGCAGGCGTCGGGCGAGATCGTGACGCGCTCCCGCGACACGGTGAACCCGGGCATGGGCACGGGCGAGGTCGAGCTGCAGGTCGACGAGCTGAGGATCCTCTCGCGCTCGACGCCGCTCCCGTTCCAGCTCGACGAGGAGGGCGTCGACGAGACTCTCCGCCTCCGCTACCGCTGGCTCGACCTTCGCCGGGAGCGGCTGCAGCGGAACGTACGGACGAGAGCGCACCTCGTCTCGATCATCAGGCAGGAGATGGAGGCAGAGGGGTTCGTCGACATCGAGACGCCGATCATGGCGAAGCCCACGCCCGAGGGCGCTCGCGACTTTCTCGTCCCGACACGGCTGCAACGGGGACGGTTCTTCGCGCTTCCGCAGTCGCCGCAGATCTACAAGCAGCTCCTCGTGATCTCGGGCTTCGAGCGCTACTACCAGATCGCTCGTTGCTTCAGAGACGAGGACCTCCGCGCCGACCGGCTCCAAGAGCTGACACAGCTCGACGTCGAGCTCGCCTTCCCCGACCTCGAGCGGATCTTGGCGCTGATGGAGCGGATCGTCGCGCGTATCTGGCGGGAGACGATCGGCGTCGAGCTGGTCCCGCCGTTCCCGCGCATGTCGTGGCAAGAAGCCGAGCTCCGTTTCGGCTCGGACAAGCCGGATCTCCGCTTCGAGCTCGAGATCCAGGACGCAACCGACGTCACCCGACGATCCGAGTTCGCCGTCTTCGCGAACGCCGAGGCGGTTCGCTACCTGAGCGTCCCGAGCGAGCTTTCGCGCACGGAAGTCCAGAAGCTGGAAGAGATGGCGAAGCCGTGGGGGGCGAGGGGGCTTGCGTACGTCGTGTTCCGCGAGGACGGCGGGGTCTCCTCGCCGATCGCGAAGTTCCTGTCCGAGGAGGAGCTCGACGCGATCCGCGAGCCCGGCACGACCGCACTGTTCGTGGCCGATACGCCCAGGCTGGCTGCGAAGGTGCTCGGCCTGCTTCGCCTCCATCTCGGCCGTGAGCTCGATCTCGTCGACCGCGAGGCGTGGCGCTTTCTCTGGGTCACGCCCATGCCGCTCCTCGAGTGGAGCGAGGAAGAAGGGCGCTGGACCGCCCAGCACCACCCGTTCACGCGTCCGACCGAGGACAGCCTGCCTCTCCTCGACTCTGATCCGGGCGCGGCGAGCGCCGTCGCCTACGACCTCGTCGGCAACGGCATCGAGCTGGCGGGCGGATCCGTCCGCATCCACGAGCCGGAGCTGCAGGCGCGCATGTTCGACTTCCTCGGGATCTCGGCCGAGGAGCAGCGGGCGAAGTTCGGATTCCTGCTCGACGCGCTGGCAATGGGCGCGCCTCCGCACGGCGGGATCGCCTCCGGTATCGACAGGCTGAGCATGGCCCTTCTGGACGAGCCCTACATCCGCGACACCGTCGCCTTCCCGAAGAACCAGGCCGGGATCGATCCGATGAGCGGCGCGCCCTCGGAGGTGGGCGCCGAGCAGCTCGCCGAGCTCGGCATTCGCGTGGTCGAGCAGCCGACCTGACGTCGACTCGAAGTCGTGGCGAAGCCGTGTCCCAGCGGTAGCGGTTTCCTCGCTACGGTGTCCACAGGGATCCGGGGGATCCCCTGGGGGTGGTTGTTCTGTCTGGCGTCCGCGTCCGTCCCTTTCCGCCACACTTCGGCTCGTGCGCGCCACGTTCCCCGAGCGGGTCGTCCTCCTGGCAGCCGTGGCCTTCCTCGCGGCGGTCGCTGCGATCGCTGCCGTCGAGCAGCGAGGCGACAGTGCGAAGCCCGCCGGCTTCGGCAGCGCGGCGGCGCCGGGCGGCTGGAACCACGCTTTCGCGGGCTCGCGCGGCGCGGTGGGTGACGCACAGCGGACGACGTGCGGCCAGATCCTCACGTCGCGCTCGCTCGGCGTGACGCACCCCGTGCTCCCGTGCCGCGCCAAGCTCGTCCTCCGCAACGGGAACGTGCAGGTGCTGACCGAGGTCATCGACTCGAAGCTCGTCGAGCCCGGACGGCAGCTCGAGGTCACGCAGCGCTTGGCGCAGCTGCTGAAGCTCCAGGGCACGCAGGAGATCGAGTGGCGCTTCGCGACCCAGCCGACCGGTTGACACGGCCGAGCGGCTAGGATGGCTTCGCTCGACCCTGTGCGTGGCCCGGCTTCAACGTGAACCAACACACATGCGAAGGGAGCCGGTGTCGGGGAACAGGCACAGCCCATCGAGGCTGGGCCGACGCCCCGCACGGCACCCACCTGGCAAGTCCAGGTTCGCAACGGCCGGGACTTCATCGGCAGGGTGGAGCACCTTTTGATCATGGCTCCGATCGACGTCATGGGCGATGCCACGCGCGGGGGCGAGTGGGCGGCGGTGCGCCTGCGCGTCGCCGGCGAGCGCATCATTGAGGCTGACGCCGACGGGCTCGACCGTCCCCTCGCCGGCCTGACGCTCCTCGAGGCGGCGGCCGTCGGAGGCGAGCCGCTTCCCGTCGAGGCGCTCGCGTCCGCGCTCGGCCAGGCGTTCCGCGCCCGGCCGGAGCCGGGCCGCATCGCCGTCGCGATGAGCGGAGGCGTCGACAGCGCCGTCGCGCTCTTGCGCGCGGCTCCGAACGCGGTGGGTGTGACGCTTCGCCTGTGGCAGGACCCGGCGGGGCCGTCCGCCGAGCGTGCCTGCTGCTCGGCGGTGGCGGTCGCGGCCGCGCGCGCCACCTGCCACGAGCTCGGCCTCCCGCACGTGACGCTCGACCTGCGCGAGGAGTTCCGGTCCTCAGTCGTGCGGCCGTTCGTGACGGGGTACGAGGCGGGGGAGACGCCGAACCCGTGCACGACGTGCAACGGCGCGTTCCGCTTCCGGGAGCTCCTCGGGTTTGCGGAGCGGGCGGGCGCCGGCTGCCTGTGGACGGGCCACTACGCACGGATCGTCGAGCGGGAGGGGATCCGGCTCGTCGCGCGGGGTGCGGACCCCGAGAAGGACCAGTCGTACATGCTGGCGACCGTGCCTCCGACTCTCCTGCACGCCGTCGGGTTCCCGCTCGGCGAGCAGACGAAAGCGGATACGCGGGCGGAGGCGGAGGCGGCCGGGCTCGCGGTCGCGGGGCGGCGCGAGAGCCAGGAGGCGTGCTTCCTCGCCGGCGACGACTACCGGAGCTTTCTCTCCCGCCAGGGACTGCCCGTTCTCGCGGGGGACATCCGCGACGAGGACGGGCGGGCCGTCGGGAGCCACGACGGCTACTGGCGGTTCACGCCCGGCCAGCGGCGGGGCCTGCGGATCGTCAGCGGGAAGCCGTTGTACGTCCTGCGCACGGATCGCGCGTCGAACACCGTCGTCGTCGCTCCGCGCTCCGCGCTCGGCGCGAGGCACGTCGAGGCGAAGGGGCGGCTGTACCTGGACGTCGACCGGGTCGAGGCGAAGCTCCGCTACCGCTCGGCCCCTGCTCCTGCGCTGGTGCGGGCCACGAGCGAGGGGTTCGAGCTCGAGCTCGACGAGCCCGTGGAGGCGGTCGCCCGGGGACAGGTCGCCGCGCTCTACGCGGGCGACGCGGTTGTCGGCGCTGGCGTCGTGTCGGCCGTCGCTCGCGAGCGAAGCAACTAGGATCCCGAGGCCATGACGCTCGTCGCCTCGACTGCAGGGGATGTCCTCGACTACGCGCTCGCCGTCTTCTTCGTGCTGAGCGGGGTCGGCCTCGCCTACATGCTCATCCGGCTCGGCGGCACGTTCGGTCGCCTCTCGTCGTTCCTGCGCGGGACCGAGCGCGATCTCCTCCCGGTGTTCGTGAAGACGGGCGGGACGGTCGACCGCGTGAACGACCAGCTCGACAAGCTCGATACGGTCACCGACAGCGCGGTCTCGATGGCCGACAGCGCGGACACGGCCGTGCGTGCCGTGTCGACCGCGATCACGACGCCGGTGAAGAAGGTCGCCGGGGTCGCGTCGGCCGTGTCGCACGGCGCGGCGGCGTTCCGCGCGCGGCGCGACGTGGGCGAGGCGATGTCGGTCGCGAAGCAGGCTGCCGTGCGGCGGGAGGCGGAGATCGACGAGGAGCTTCGCACGGCGGGCCGCACGCCGCCGCCGGCGCCTCCGCCCGCCCCCTGAGCCCTCCCCGGGGCCCTTCCTACAATCCCACGGTGCGGACGAGCGCGGAGCTACGCGAGGGCTTCCTCTCCTTCTTCGAGGAGAAGGGCCACCTGCGGCGTCCCTCGGCGTCGCTCGTCCCGCGCGCCGACGACCACTCCACCCTCCTGACCACGGCGGGGATGCAGCCGCAGATGCCGTTCTTCCTCGGCCGCGAGCCGCCGCCTGCGCCGCTCACGACGACGGTGCAGAAGTGCTTCCGCACCCCGGACATCGACGAGGTCGGGACCGACGGATCGCACCTCACGTTCTTCGAGATGCTCGGGAACTTCTCGTTCGGCCGGTACTTCAAGGAGGGCGCGATCGAGCTCGCGACCGAATTCGTGCAGGAGCGGATGGGCCTCGACTGGAACCGGATCTGGGTCAGCGTGTTCGCCGGGGATCCGAGGCTCGATCTCGGCCCGGACGAGGTCACGAT
Organism: Actinomycetota bacterium; assembly: GCA_046735575.1. Lineage (GTDB taxonomy): Bacteria > Actinomycetota > Thermoleophilia > Gaiellales > Gaiellaceae > GMQP-bins7. The sequence goes on along the minus strand of JBKPTS010000009.1, from coordinate 2,784 downwards.
CGGGTTCTGGGAGAAGGTCGGGATGCCGCGCGAGCGCATCGTCCTCCTGCCGACGGCGGAGAACTTCTGGCCGCCGAGCGCGGCGGAAGGGGCGTGGCTCGGGCCGTGCGGCCCGGACTCGGAGCTGTACTACGACTGGGGCGCGGAGCACGGATGCGGCGAGCCGGACTGCGCGCCCGGCTGCACGCGCTGCGAGCGGTTCCTCGAGTTCTGGAACCTCGTGTTCATGGAGTTCGAGATCCATTCGGACGGCACGCTGACGACGCTCCCGGCGCAGAACATCGACACGGGTCTCGGCCTCGAGCGGGGCAGCGCGGTGCTCCAGGGCGTCATGTCGGTCTACGACACCGACGGCTATCAGCGGATCATGGAGTGGATCGCCCGCGAGTCCGGTGTCGCGTACGGCGAATCCGAGGCGGCGACGAAGGCGCATCGCGTTCTCGCCGACCACGGGCGCGGGATGACCTTCCTCGTCGGCGACGGCGTCACGCCGTCGAACGAGGGCCGCGGATACGTGCTGCGCCGGATCATCCGGCGGGCGGTCGTCCAGGCGACGCGCATCGGGCTCGACGACCTCTACCGGCTGCCCGCGGTCGTGGTCGGCCAGATGGGGGACGCGTACCCGGAGCTGCGCGAGCACGCGGCGGAGATCGAGCGGGTCGTCCGCGGCGAGGAGGAGCGCTTCGAGGAGACGCTCGAGCGCGGGATGAAGCTGTTCGAGGGCCTCGCGGGCCGCGACGTGATCTCCGGCGAGGAGGCCTTCACGCTGCAGGCGACGTACGGCTTCCCGCTCGAGCTCACCGCCGAGCTCGCCGAGGAGCGCGGGCAGGCGGTCGACCTCGACGGCTTCGAGGCTGCGATGTCCGCGCACCGAGAGGTCTCGCGGGCCGGAGGAGAGCGCGACCTGCAGCGGGCCGCGGAGTTCGCGGCCGGCGCGGGCTTCACGACCGAGTTCGTGGGCTACTGGAAGACGGACGTCCTGACGCAGATCGGCGCGCTTGAGGAGCTCGACGACGGGCTCGTGCTCGTGAAGCTCCGCGAGTCGCCCTTCTACCCGGCGGGCGGGGGCCAGGTGAGCGACCGTGGCTGGATCGAGCGCGACGGCGATCCGGCGACGCGGTCGGAGGTGCTGGAGGCGTACCGGCTCGGCGACGACCAGGCGCTGCTCCTCGGGGGTTCGGCCCTCGGCGAGGGCGACCGTGTCCGCGCCGTCGTCCCCTGGAACGTCCGCTTCCCGACGATGGCGAATCACACCGCGACCCATCTCCTGCACAAGGCGCTGCAGGAGGTGCTCGGTGAGCACGCGCGCCAGGCGGGGTCGGCGGTACGGCCGGACAAGCTGCGCTTCGACTTCACGCACGAGCAGGCTCTCACCCACGAGCAGCGGGAGGAGATCGAGCGCCGCGTGAACGCGAAGATCTTCGAGAACCTTCCGGTGAACGTCTTCGAGACGCCGATCGACGAGGCGCGGCGGCTCGGGGCGACGATGCTCTTCGGCGAGAAGTACGGCGACATCGTGCGGGTCGTCGAGGTGCCGGGCTACTCGCTCGAGCTGTGCGGCGGCACGCACGTCAACTCGACCGCGGAGATCGGCGCGCTCGTGCTCGTCTCGGAAGGCTCCGTCGGCGCCGGGGTTCGCCGGATCGAGGCCGTGACCTCGGGGGAGGCGTGGGCGCTCCTCGCCGCGCGCTCGCGGGAGGCGGACGAGCTCCGCGCGGACCTCGAGCGCGTGAGGCGGGAGAAGCCGAGGCAGGAGCCCGCACACGCCGAGGTCGCCGTCGAGCCCGAGGTTCGGACGGAGAAGGAGGTGAACGTGATCGTGCAGCCGGTCGAGGGGCTCGACGCGGAAGCGCTGCTCCAGCTCTCCGACCGCTTCAAGCAGCAGCACGCGCCGGCCGCCGTCGTGCTCGGGTCGACCGAGGACGGCCGCGTCCACCTCGTCGCGAACTTCGACGCGACCGTCGCCGAGCGCGTCAGCGCGTCGGACGTCGTGAAGAGCGCGGCGGCGCTCGTCGGGGGCGGTGGGGGCGGCCGCGCGACGATGGCGCGCGCCGGGGGCAGGGACCCGGCGAAGCTGCCCGAGGCGCTCGCGGAGGCGGAGCGGCTCATCCTCTCCGCCCTGTGAGGATCCTCGCGCTCGACTACGGCGCCGCGCGGACGGGCGTGGCCGTCTCGGACGAGACCGAGACCGTCGCGCGGCCGCTGTCGGTGGTCGCGAACGCCGCGACGCGGACGGGGCTCGAGGAGATCGCGGCGCTGGTGCGGGCCCAGAAGGCGGCGCGCATCGTGGTCGGGCTCCCGCTGACGCTTCGCGGCGAGCGCGGGAAGCAGGCGCGCGAGACCGAGGGCTTCGTCGAGGCGCTGCGAGCGGCGCTCGACGTCCCGGTCGAGACGTACGATGAGCGCTTCACCACCTCGCTCGCCGCGCGGGCGGCCGGAAGTGCACCCGAGGATGCTCGCGCCGCAGCTCATCTGCTCGAGAGCTACCTCGCATGGAAGAGCGCACCTCGGAGCTGAGCCGACCGCCGCGCCGCCACGTCAGCAGGCGCCGCGCGCTCGCGCGCCGCCTCGTCTGGGCCGTGATCGCGATCGGCGTGCTCGCGGCGGCGGCGTGGGCGGGGGCGGCGCTCGTGCGCCACGATCGCGCGCAGTCGGCCCCCACGACCACGGTGCCGGCGCTCGTCAAGCTGCACGTGATCTTCCCGGAGGGGTTCACGAGGGCGCAGATGGCGGAGCGCGTCGCCGCCGTGCGCCGGATCGCGATCGACCGGCGCGGTGTGACGC
>JBKPTS010000008.1:0-15352 GCA_046735575.1 Actinomycetota bacterium | reverse complement strand
CGCGCGTAGCGCTCGCCGGGAGAGACGCGGTGCTCGGCGGTGTTCTCGGCCGCTACGACGCGGATGCAGTCGGCCGGGCAGGCGGCGGCGCAGAGCGAGCAGCCCACGCACTTCTCGAGCCCGTTCTCGTACCGGTGGAGCCGGTGCCGCCCGCGGAAGCGCGGGTAGACCGCGCGCTTGTACTCCGGGTACTGCTGCGTGATCGGCTTGCGGAAGATCTGCCGGAAGGTGACGGCGAAGCCCTTGACGCTGTCGAGCGGCTGAGGCATCAGAGCCAGACCACCAGGACCGCCGTCACGAGCGCGTTGATCGTCGCGAGCGGGAGCAGGACCTTCCAGCCGAAGCGCATGAGCTGGTCGTAGCGCAGGCGGGGGAGCGTCGTCCGAATCCAGATGAACACGTAGAGGAGGAGCACGAGCTTGAGCAGGAACCAGAGCGGCGTGATCCACGAAGGCCCGTCCCAGCCGAACCCGTGCCAGCCGCCGAGGAAGAGCGTCACGCAGAGGCCGGAGAGCGTGATCAGGTTGACGTACTCCGACATCGTGAAGAGGCCGAAGCGCATCCCTCCGTACTCCGTGTGGTAGCCGGCCACGAGCTCCTGCTCCGCCTCGGGCAGGTCGAACGGCGCGCGTGCCGTCTCGGCGGTGCCCGCGAAGAGGAAGACGAGGAGCCCGACGAGCTGCGGGCCCGCGTACCAGCCGGTGTCGTGCTGCGCGGCGACGATGTCGGTCAGGGCGAGCGACTGGGCCATGATCACGACGCCGAGGACGGAGAGCGCGAGCGCGACCTCGTAGGAGACGAGCTGCGCGCACGTCCGCATGGAGCCGAGGAGCGCGTACTTCGAGTCCGAGGCCCAGCCGCCGATGATGAACCCGTAGACGCCGATCGAGCCGATCGCGAAGACGAGGATCAGCGAGATCGGGACGTCCGCCACCTGCCCGGGGATGTAGACGCCGGCGATCGTCCAGCCGGGGCCGAAGGGGATGACGGAGAACGTCGAGAGCGCGGTGAAGGCGGCCAGGAAGGGCGCGAAGAGATAGAGCCAGTCCTGGGCGGCCGCCGGGAAGAAGCTCTCCTTGTAGAGCAGCTTCAGGAGGTCGGCGATCGGCTGGAGCATCCCTCTCGGGCCGACGCGGTTCGGCCCGTACCGGAGTTGCATCCTGCCCATGACCTTCCGCTCGGCGAGCGTGAGGTACGCGAACGTCGCCATCACGAGGTTGATGACGACCAACGCCTCGATCAGGCTGACCCACCAGTCCACCTCGGTCGCGGCGGCGAGCGGAACGTGGCTCACGCCTTCACCACCTGGACGGTCGGGTGCAGGTCGGCGGCATGCTCCTCGGCGATTCTCGCGACTCCGGCGACGAGCTTCCGGGTGACCCGTGCCCGGAGCTCCACCGAGGTGCCGTTCGAGCGGACGAGCACGGCGTCCCCCGACGCGATACCCCTACGCTCCGCGTCGGCCGCGGAGAGCTCCACCTCCGCGAGGGGTCGCTGGAACTCGAGCTCACGGACGCGCTCGACCGCGGGGCCGGCGAAGAGCGGCCGGTAGCGGAGCAGCCGCAGCTCGCCGACGAAGGCGCCTTCCGCGGGCGGGGCGCTGGCGGGCGCCGGCGACGTGCCCGGCTGCGGGGCGACCCACGGCGTGCGCGAGGGCAGCGACGCGCGGGCGCCGAGCTCCTCGAACGTGAGGTCGCGGAACGCCCCCTGCGCGAGCTCCTCGTACACGCCCGCCGCGAAGGGCGGGACCTCGACCCCGAACTCGGCGGCGAGCTTGCTGATCCACGCGAGCTCGTCCGGGCACGGCGGCGGCACAGCGCGGCGCAGCCGCTGCACGCGCCCTTCGAGGTTCATGGTCGTCCCGTCCCGTTCGAGCGCCGCGGTGCCGGGAAGGACGAGGTCGGCCCACCCGGCGGCCAGCTCGTGGAACATCGTGATCGCGATCACGCGCTCCGAGTCCTCGGCGAGGGCGCGCACGCTCGGATCGGCGGCCGCCTCGTCGCCGGAGACGAGGAGCAGCCGGATCGGCTGCGGGTCGGACTCTTCCTCGTCCGATGCCAGCGACCACCCGAGCGCCACGCCGCGCCCGTTCGGCGTGGCCGGGAGGTGGAACGCGCCGCTGCCCGGCTTGCCCTCAAACCCGAGCTCGTGGGCGAGCTCCGCGACGCGCGCGCCGCCGCCTCCTCCGGGCCCCGACCAGACGAGTACGGCGCGCTCGACCTCGCGCAGCCTGCGCCCGAGCCTGCTCCGGGGCTGCACGAGCGTTCTGCAGAAGTCGGCGGCGCCGCCGGGCGCGGTCTGGACCGATCCGCTCGGCGAGCATACGGCGACCTCCGCGCCGCGCCTCCGCGCCTCCTTGATCCAGAGGTCGACGATCGGCGCCCGCTCGACGACCGGATCGTCTCCGACGACGACCACGAGCTCTGCCTCCGCGATGGCGGAGAGCGGCAGGCGGAAGGCGTCGAGCGAGCTCGAGGTCGCTTCGGGCAGGACCGCCGAGCTCGCGCCGATCCCGGCCCGCAGGAACCGGCCGAGGGCGTACGCCATCTCGATCGTCTCGGACCCGGAGAGCGCGGTCACGATCGCGCCCTCGGCCTCGCGGAGCATCTCCGCGGCCGACTCGAGCGCGTCCTCCCACGAGACCTCGCGCAGCCCGCGGGCCCCCCGCAGCAGCGGGTTGCGGATACGGTCGGACGAGCGCACGTGCGGGTACGTGAAGCGGCCCTTGTCGCAGAGCCAGCCGCGGTCGATCTCGGGATGGTTCCGGGAGAGGATCCGCTTGACCCTTCCCTCGCGGATCGTCGCCGAGGTGTTGCAGCCGACCGGGCAGCCGGTGCAGACCGTGGGCACGCTCTGGATGTCCCAGGGGCGGGCGTCGAAGCGGTAGAGCGTCGAGGTGAGCGCACCGACGGGGCAGAGCTCGATGACGTTCCCCGAGAACGGCGAACGGTAGGGCTCGTCCTCGAAGGTCGCGATCTCGGAGCGGGCGCCGCGGTTGCGGGCGATCAGCTGCCCGTCCTCGGCGACCTCGTCCGAGAAGCGGGTGCAGCGGTAGCAGAGGATGCAGCGCTCGCGGTCGAGCGCGATGAGTGGGGAGACGGGGATCGGCTTGTCGAAGGTGACCTTCGGGAACACCATCCGCGTGTTCCCGGGCCCGTACCGGAACGTCAGGTCCTGCAGCGGGCACTCGCCGCCCTTGTCGCACACCGGGCAGTCGAGCGGGTGGTTGACGAGGATGAACTCGAGCGTCGCGTTCTGCCCTTCCGCCGCCTTCGCCGAGGTCGCCGCCGTGCGCACCACCATTCCCTCGGTCGCGGTCAGGGTGCAGCCGGCCTGCACCTTCGGCACGCCCTCGATCTCGACGAGGCACATGCGGCAGGCGCCGACCGGCGCGCCGAGACGGGGCTCGTAGCAGAACACCGGGATCTCGACTCGCGCGGCCTGCGCCGCCTCGACGAGCCCCGTCCCCTTCGGCACCGAGACCTGGCGATCGTCGATCGTCAGCGTGACGAGCTCCGGCGCGCTCGGGCCCGTTGCGTCCGTCGTGCTCACGCCGGGACCTCGACCTCGCGGCGATGCCCGGCATGCTGCTCGGCCGGTGCGAAGATCCCGGCGATGGGCGAGTCGGGGAAGGGGCAGCCCGCGCCGCCGAGGTGCGCCTCGAAGTCGCCGCGGTACTTGCGCAGGTAGCTCGAGACCGGGTAGACCGCGAAGTCCCCGAGCGCGCAGAGCGACTTGCCGAGCATCCGGTCGCAGACGCTCGCGAGCAGGTCGAGGTCGCGCTGCTCGCCCTCGCCGGCCTCGATCTTCTGGAGCAGCTGGACGAGCCAGCGCGTCCCGACCCGGCACGGCGTGCACTTCCCGCAGGACTCGTGCATGTAGAACTGCGCCGCGCGCAGGGCCAGCTGCACCATGCACACGCGCTCGTCGACGACGATGATCGCGGCCGAGCCGAAGAAGGACCCGACGGCCCCGATCGAGTCGTAGTCCATCGGCGTGTCGATCTCCGCCGGCGTGAGGACCGGGACGGACGAGCCGCCGGGGATGATCGCTTTCAGCTCGCGGCCGTCCACGACCCCTCCGCCGAGGTCGTAGACGAGCTCCCGCAGCGTCGTCCCGAGCGGGCGCTCGTAGTTCCCCGGCCGGGCGACGCAGCCCGAGACGGAGAACACGGCCGTTCCCGGCGCGGACGGGACGCCGATCTTCGCGAACTCCTCGGCGCCGAGCTCGACGATCTTGGGCACGAGCGCGATCGTGCTCACGTTGTTGATCTGGGTCGGTCCGCCGTACAGCCCGTTGACGGGTGGGAAGGGCGGCCGCGGCCGCGGCTGGCCGCGATTGCCCTCGAGCGACTCGAGCAGGGCGGTCTCCTCGCCGCAGATGTAGGCGCCGGCGCCCCTGTGGATCACGATGGAGACGCCGCCGAGGAGGTCTGCTGCGCGCGCCTCGTCGAGCGCGGCCCGCAGCACCTCGAACTCGTGCTCGTACTCGCCGCGGATGTAGATGAAGACGTCGGTCGACTCGATGCCGTGTGCCGTGATCAGGCAGCCCTCGAGGAGCCGGTGCGGGGTCAGGCCCATGACGTCCCGGTCCTTGAAGGCTCCCGGCTCGGACTCGTCGGCGTTGACGACGAGGTAGGTCGGCCCGCCCGTGCCCTTCGCGAGCAGCGATGCCTTGCGGCCCATCGGGAAGCCCGCGCCGCCGCGCCCGCGGAGCGTTGCTCCCGTGATCTCGTCCACCACCTGCTGCGGGGCCCACGCCCTCGCCTTCTCGAGCGCCGCATAGCCGCCGACCTCGCGGTACTCGGAGAGCCGCCGGAGGTCGTGATCCTCGGTGCCGGCGAGGAAGAGCTCAGTCGCCACGGAGGACCTCGACGATCTCGGGAACGTCCTCGGGTCGCACGGGCTCCCGGTAGACGCCGTCGACGATGACGACCGGCGCGCGCCCGCAGCCCCCGGCGCACTCGATGGCGCGCAGGGTCGCGAGGCCATCCTCCGTCGTCCCGCCGGGCTCCACCCGGAGCTCGCTCGCGAACCCGTCGAGCACGGCCTGCGCGCCGGCCAGCGCGCACGACAGGTTCGTGCACACCTCGACCAGATGCCGCCCGACCGGCTCCAGGTTGAGCATGTCGTAGAAGGAGGCGATGGAGAGGACGTAGCCGGGCGTCTCGTCAAGCGCGTCCGCGACCTCGCGCAAGGCTTCGGGCGGGAGCCAGCCGCCGTGCTCCTCCTGGGCGAGCTGCAGCGCCGGCAGCACCGCCGAGCGCCGCTCCGGGTAGCGGCTCCGGAGCTTCTGCACCCGGTTGTAGAACGCGGTCTCCACGCCTATCGATCCGCGTCCCCCATCACGGGGTCGAGCGAGCCCGCGACGGCGATGAGGTCGGCGATCAGGCAGTCCTGGACGACGGTCGCCGTCGCCTGCAGGGCCGCGAAGCTCGGCGCCCGGAAGCGCACGCGCCAGGGCCGCGGCCCTCCGTCGGACACGAGGTAGCAGCCGGCCTCGCCGCGCGGCGACTCGATGACGACGTAGACCTCTCCCTCGGGCACGCGGTACCCCTCGGTGACGATCTTGAAGTGGTGGATGAGCGACTCCATCGAGGTGTGGAGCTCGTGCCGCGGCGGGAGGACGACCTTGCGGTCGTCCGCGACCCAGGCCTCGCCCTCGGTCTGCTCGAGCCGCTCGAGGCACTGCTCGACGATGCGGACGGACTCCCGCATCTCGTCGAGGTGGACCTTGTAGCGGTCGTAGACGTCCCCGCCCTGGTAGACGGGCACTGCGAAGTCGACCTGGTCGTAGAAGAGGTAGGGCATCTGCTTCCGCAGGTCCCAGTTGACGCCCGACGCGCGGAGCATCGGCCCCGACTGTGCGAGGGCCAGCGCGTCGTCCGCGGAGAGCAGCCCGATGCCCTTCGTCCGCTCGAGCCAGATGGCGTTCCCGGAGAGGAGCGCCTCGTACTCGTCGACCGAGCTCGGCATCTTCGCGCAGAACTTCCGCGTCTCCAAGACGAAGCCGGGCGGGAGGTCCTCGGCCAGGCCGCCTGCCTGGAAGTAGCGCGTATGCATCCGCGTCCCCCCGGCCAGCTCGAAGAGGTCGAGGATCGCGTCTCGGTCGTCGAAGCAGTACCAGAAGAGCGAGATCGCCCCCAGCTCGAGCGCCGACGTGCCGAGCCACACGAGATGCGAGTGGATGCGGTTGAGCTCGGAGAGAGCCATGCGCGCCCAGGTGGCGCGGCGGGGCACCTCGAGCCCGAGCAGCTTCTCGATCGCGAGCACGTAGAGGAGCTCGTTCGCCTGGAACGACAGGTAGTCGATGCGCGGCGAGTACGTCACCGACTTCCACCACGACTTCGCCTCCATGTTCTTCTCGAAGCCGGTGTGGAGGTAGCCGATGACCGCGCGGATGCCGACGACCGTCTCGCCGTCGAGGTCGACGACGAGCCGCAACACGCCGTGGGTCGAGGGGTGGTTGGGGCCGAAGTTGACGGTGAGGACGTCGTCGAGGTCGTGCTTGTCGGGGTCGACGTCGAGGATCGTCGGGACGCGGCGCGGGACCCGCGAGCCTCTGTAGATCGGCCTGCGCGCGACGGTCGCCATCAGTCCTCGTCCGAGAAGCGGACGGGCTCGCCGCCGAGTGGGTAGTCCTTGCGCAGCGGGTGCCCCTCCCATTCGTCCGGCATCAGGATCCGGACGAGGTTCGGGTGCCCCTCGAACGGGATCCCCAGCATGTCCCACGCCTCCCGCTCGAACCAGTCGGCCGCGGGCCAGACCGGGATGACGCTCGCCACCGGCTCACCGTCGTCGAGCCAGACCTGGACCCTCAGGCGGGCGGGGTCGTCAGAGATCCTGAGCAGCTGGTACGAGACGGAGAAGCGCTTCGGCTTCGGCTCGGGCACTCGCTCGAGCCCCTGCGTGCTCGGCTCGTTGAGGTCGCGCCCGGCCGCCGTGCCGAGATAGCCCGAGACTGCCTGCTCGCCCCAACCGAGGTAGTCGGCGGGGGAGATGTCGCTCAGGAAGTTGAAGCCGCGCTCGTCCCGCAGGTACGTACACGCCTCGACGAGGCGCGCTGGGTCGACGACCAGCGTCGTCTCGCCCCGGGCCTCCTTCGTCTCCACGACGCCCGGCACGCCTGCGTAGTCGGCGTTCACTCGGCCACCCCGCGGATCTCGTACGCAGGAGGCACGCCGCCGCGGATCTTCTCGTGCAGCCGGATGATGCCCTCGATGAGTGCCTCCGGTCGCGGCGGGCAGCCCGGCACGTGGATGTCGACGGGGACGATCTTGTCGACGCCCTGCAGGACGGAGTAGTTGTTGAACATCCCGCCCGAGCTCGCGCACGCGCCCATCGCGATGACCCATTTCGGCTCGAGCATCTGGTCGTAGACCTGGCGGATCGGGGGCGCCATCTTGTGCGCGACCCGCCCCGAGACGATCAGCAGGTCGGCCTGCCGGGGCGAGGAGCTGAACCGCTCCATGCCGAAGCGCGCGACGTCGTAGCGCGAGGAGACGATCGACATCATCTCGATCGCGCAGCAGGCGAGCCCGAAGGTGTCCGGCCACACCGAGCTCGACTGCGCCCAGGCGACAGCCTTCTCGACCGTCGTCAGCAGAAGCGCGTCCTCGATCTCGGCAACCTCGCGCTCGAAGACGCCGGGGTCGCGGCCGGGCCAGAGCACCCGCTCCGACTGGAGGCCGGCCCTGGCGAGCGGGCGGTCGCTGACGACTGGGAGCTCGCGTCTCAATGCCAGTTGAGGGCTCCCTTTCGCCAGATGTAGACGAAGGCGACGCCCAGGACTGCGACGAAGGCCAGCAGCTCGCCGAGGCCGAACCAGCCGAGGGCGTCGAGCTGCACGGCCAGCGGGTAGAGGAAGACGATCTCGATGTCGAAGAGGATGAAGAGGATCGCCGTCAGGTAGAAGCTGACGGTGAAGCGGCGCTCGCGGCTCGGCGCCCCCTCGGAAACCCCGGACTCGAACGGCAGCATCTTCTGCCGGGTGCGGGCGAGCGGGCGCCGCGGGAGGATGAACGTCAGCCCGATCATCGAAGCCGGGATGGCCGCCGCGAAGAGCGCGTAGAAGAGGAATGGCAGCCAGTTCTGGAGCACTCCGAGTACCCCCGTCGGTGACCTCGCGCGAAACCTAGCACTCTCCCTCCGCGGCGCACGAAGGTAGGCGCGAGGCCGCGTGGAAAGACCGATACGAGTGTCACAAAGTCGCCGCACTGGAACCCGGCGACCCGTCCGGTACCATGAGCTCGTGGCCACCGTCGAGCATCCCACCGAGACCCTGCTGAGCCTCACGCCCCTCGCCGCCGAGAAGATCCGGCAGCTGCTGGCGGAGGAGCCCGAGGGCGAGACGCTCGTCCTCCGGGTCGCGATCCAGGGCGGCGGGTGCTCCGGGTTCCAGTACGGCCTCGGGTTCGACTCCGGTCCGGCCGAGGGGGACATCGAGCTCGAGCTCGAGGGCGTGAACGTCGTCGTCGACCCCTTCAGCGCCCCCTACCTCCAGGGCTCGACCGTCGACTTCCTGAACACGATCCAGGAGTCGGGCTTCAAGATCGAGAACCCGAACGCCGTCGCCTCGTGCGGGTGCGGGCACTCGTTCACGGTCGCCGAGGGCGAGGACGCGGGCGACGCCGGCGCGGCCGGCTGCGGGCCGAGCGGCTGCTCGCACTGAGCTGCCCGTACAACCGTCCGACACCCTTGAGGTCATCCGCCGACTCGCGTAGGCTCGCGGGCCACTAGCTGCGGCCCACCGATCGGGAGGATGAGTTGAGAGCTGCGTACAAATGGATCGCGACCCTCGTCGTCGTGGCCGTCGTGATCCAAGTCGGATTCGCCGGGTTCGGCGCCTTCTACGCGGCGCACAAGATCGACGACAGCAATACCGACCCGAAGACCATGACCTCCGATCAGTTCGAGACCGGCTTCGGAGCGCACTTCGTCGGCGCCGTCGTCGTGATCGCGCTCATCCTCGCGCTCGTCATCGTCGCTCTGATCGGCGGCTTCGGCAGGTACCGACTAGGCCGGGCGGGAGTCCTCGCCCTTCTCCTGATCCTGCAGATCATCCTCGCCGGCGTCGCGTTCGCGGTGCCGGCGTTCGGCTTCCTGCACGCGGTCAACGCGCTCGTCATCCTGGCCTTCGCGGGATGGACGGCGGCTCTCGAATGGCGATTGAGCCGCCTCCCTCCCGCCACCACCTGACGAGAGCGCGCGTAGCCGGCCGAAGCGCAGGCCGGACGTAGCATCGGGCGCGTGAGCGATCGTCCGCTGCGCGTCGCCGTCGTCGGCTCCGGGCCTGCGGCTTTCTATGCGGCCGGGCACCTGCTCGACGCGGATGCCGGCGCCGAGGTGGACATGGTGGAGCGCCTCCCCACGCCGTGGGGGCTCGTGCGGCTGGGCGTCGCGCCAGACCATCCGAACATCAAGTCGGTCTCGCGCGCGTTCGAGAAGATCGCGGAGAAGCCGGGCTTCCGCTTTCTCGGGAACGTGGAGGTGGGGAGAGACGTCACCCCGGCCGAGCTGCAGGGCCTGTACGAGGCGGTGATCTACGCCATCGGCGCCCAGACCGACCGGCGGCTCGGGATCCCGGGCGAGGATCTGCCGGGGTCCTTCGCAGCGACCGAGTTCGTCGCCTGGTACAACGGTCATCCCGACTACGCCGAGCGGGCGTTCGACCTCACGGGCGAGCGGGCGGTCGTCGTGGGCAACGGGAACGTCGCGCTCGACGTCGCCCGCATGCTCGCGCTGACGCGCGAGGAGCTCGCGCCTACGGACACGGTCGACCCGGCGATCGACGCGATAGCCGGGTCTGGAATCCGGGAGATCGTCGTCCTCGGGCGCCGCGGGCCAGTGCAGGCGTCGTGGACGCCCCCCGAGCTGCAGGAGATGGGCGATCTCGCAGGCGCAGACATCCTCGTCGGCGCGGAGGAGCTGGAGCTCGATCCGGCGAGCGCGGCGGAGCTCGACACGGCTCCCGCCACCGTGCGCCGGAACATGGAGGTCCTGCGCGGGTTCGCGGAGCGGGAGCCGGAGGGGAAGCGGCGCTCCGTCCGTCTTCGCTTCCGCGTCTCGCCGGTCGCGATCCTCGGGGACGACCGGGTCGAGGCGGTGGAGATCGTCCACAACCGCCTCGAGACGACGCCCGACGGGCGCGTGCGCGCGATGCCGACCGACGAGCGCGAGCTCATCGCGTGCGGGGCGGTCTTCCGCAGCGTCGGCTACCACGGGATCGAGCTGGACGGCGTCCCCTTCGATGCGGCGTCCGGGACGATGCCGAACGCCGGCGGGCGCGTCCTCGACGACGAAGGGATGCCGGTGCCCGGTCTCTACTGCGCGGGCTGGATCAAACGCGGCCCCACGGGCGTCATCGGCACGAACAAGAAGGATGCGACCGAGACCGTCGAGCTGCTGCTCGAGGACCACCGGAACGGCCTCCTCGTCCGCCGGAACGAGTCGGGGCGGACGCTCGACGAGCTGCTCGCCGAGCGTGACGTGTCCGTGGTCGTGTACGCGGGCTGGGAGTCGATCGACGCGCTCGAGCGCAACCGGGGTTCCGGGGAGGGCCGACCGCGCATCAAGCTCGCGACGTGGAAGGAGCTGCTCGATGCCGCGCGCGGCGGGAGGGCCGCCGTCGAGGCGGAGCTAGACTCGACCGCGTGAGCGAGACGGTCGAGCGGCAACGGCTGTGGGGAGCTGAGACGGACAAGGCGGTCGCGAACTTCCCGGTCTCGGGCGAGCCGATCCCCGTTTCGGTCGCGCGCTGGCTCGGCCGGATCAAGGCCGCCGCGGCGCGCGTCAACGGCGAGCTCGGCCTCCTCGACGCGGACAAGTCCGAGCGGATCGCAGCTGCAGGCGACGCGATCGCCCGCGGGGAGCACGACGACCAGTTCCCGATCGACGTCTTCCAGACGGGCTCGGGGACGAGCTCGAACATGAACGCGAACGAGGTGATCGCCGCGCTGGCCGGGGAGGACGTGCACCCGAACGACGACGTCAACATGGGCCAGTCGTCGAACGACGTGTTCCCGTCCGCCGTGCATCTCGCCGCGCTCGACGAGATCGTGCGCGAGCTGCTGCCGGCACTCGACGAGCTCGCCGCCTCGCTCCAGCGCAAGGCGCAGGAGTTCGCAGACGTCGTGAAGTCGGGGCGGACGCACATGATGGACGCCGTCCCCGTGACGCTCGGCCAGGAGTTCGGCGGGTACGCGGCGCAGGTCCGGCAGGGAGCGGGGCGCCTGCGCGACGCGCTTCCACGGCTCGGCCAGATCCCGCTCGGCGGCACCGCGGTGGGTACCGGGCTCAACACGCATCCCGAGTTCGCCGTGCGGGTGCGCGAGCTGCTCGCCGCCGACGGACTCGAGATCTCGGCCCCCGCCGATCCCTTCGAGGCGCAGGCTGCCCGCGACGCGCTGGTGGAGGCGTCGGGCGCGCTCAAGGTCGTCGCCGTGTCGCTGACGAAGATCGCGAACGACCTGCGCCTCATGGGCTCCGGCCCCCGCGCCGGGCTCTCGGAGCTCTTCCTGCCCGAGCTCCAGAAGGGCAGCTCGATCATGCCCGGGAAGGTGAACCCGGTCATCCCGGAGGTGGTCACGCAGGTAGCGGCCCAGGTGATCGGGAACGACGCGGCGATCACGATCGGCGGGATGAGCGGCCAGTTCGAGCTCAACGTCTACGTCCCGCTGCTCGCCCGGAACCTCCTGCAGTCGATCGGGCTCCTCACGAGCGCGAGCCGGCTGCTCGCCGAACGCTGCGTGGACGGGATCGAGGCGAACTGCGAGCAGGCGGAGCGGTACGCGGAGCTGACCCTGTCGGCGGCCACCGCGCTCAACCCCTATATCGGGTACGACAAAGCGACCGAGATCGTCAGGGAGGCGGCGTCCACGGGCCGCTCGCTGCGCGAGGTCGCCCGGAACGCCGGCGTCGAGGAGAAGGTGCTCGACGAGGCGCTCGACTTCCGCGCGATGGCCAAGCCGCACGGCGGCTGAGAGCTCTCGAGCCCGGTAACGGCTGGTCCGAGGCCGAGAGATCCGACCTGGCGGCGCCGCCTCGTGCGGCCCCGTCGCCATCCGGCCCGATTCACGAACGGTTCCCCCTTTCGGAGCGGATCGCGACCCTTACACTCTGGCGCGGCAAGTGACGGCCCTCGTGGTTCCTTGCGACGAAAGGGGAGAGAACGCATGCGACGAGTCAGACTCGTACCCGGCGCCTCCGGCTCGACGGTTGGCGTGAGCAGGAAGTTGAAGCGCACTGCCCAGGCCGCGCTCGTCTTGTCTGCTGCGGCGCTGACAGCGGTGACCCTCGCCGGCGTGGCCGGCGCTTCGGCGCAGGTGACCGTGGCGCCTGCGGAGAGCAACATCATCGACCCGCTCAGCCGGCGCGGCGAAGAGGCGCCCGCCGATCGGAGCAACTCCGAGCGCCACGGCAAGAGCAAGAAGCACAACGGTGTCGCGGCGCCGGTCGTCAGCCCGACGAGCTTCGATTCGACGTCGAACGCAGTCGCAGGCCAGAGCTTCGAAGGCGTGAGCATGTGGGACCAGCGCACGCTGAACGGCTTCTATCTGGAGCCGCCCGACCAGGGCATGTGCGCCAGCACCGACGCGAGTGTCGGCGCCGGCGGCCGCGTGCTCGAGGCGGTGAACGACGTCGTGGCCGTCTACGACACCTCGGGCAACACCCTGAAGGAGCAGACGCTCAATTCCTTCTTCGGCTATCCGGACCTGCTCGCCGGTGGCCCGGAGCTCACGGACCCGAGCTGCTACTACGACTCGGAGACGGGAACCTGGTTCGTCGTCGAGCTGACGCTCGAGCTGGGCGACCAGGGGCACTTCACGGGCGAGAACCACGTCGACATCGCCGTCAGCAATCCGGGCGATCACGACCCGAGCACGACGACCTGGAAGACGTACTCGATCGACACGACCGACAACGGGAACAACGGCTCGCCGAACCACCACTGCGCGCCGGACCCGAATCCCGCGCCGGACGAGTCCATGCCCGACGCGTGCATCGGCGACTACCCGCACATCGGCGCCGATCACTACGGCTTCTACATCACGACGAACGAGTACCCGTTCTTCACCGACGGCTTCAACAGCGCGCAGATCTATGCGCTGTCCAAGCACAAGCTCGCGGCGAACGACGCGTCCGTGCCGTGGGTGCAGTTCGCGGACACGAAGCTGTCGAACGAGAAGCGCGGAGCCACCGGTTTCACGATCTGGCCGGCCGAGGTTCCGGGCACCGCGTACGACGAGGACTCGAACGGCACCGAGTTCTTCCTGAGCTCGACTGCCGCCGAGGAGTCCGGCAACACGACGGGATCATCCGACACGATCGGCCTGTGGGCGATCACGAACACCAAGTCGCTCGACGGCGCCAGCCCGAGCCTCAACCTCAGCAGCCGCGCGCTGTCGGCAGAGGCGTACGGCGTCCCGTCTCCCTCGTCTCAGCCGGCTACCGGGACGCAGAGCACGACGGAGAACTGGCCGCTCGGCCAGTGTCTGAACGACACGCCGACCGCGGTTCTGCCGAGCCCCGAGCTTCCGTTCACCTGTTTCCAGTTCTTCCTGGAACCTGCCTCCGGCACGCCTGACGCGGACCCGTACAAGCCGGAGGTCGTCGGGCAGCTCGACAGCAACGACAGCCGGATGCAGCAGGTGTACTACGCGAACGGGAAGGTCTGGGGATCGCTCGACACGCGTATGACCGTCGGCGGGAACGAGCAGGCCGGGGTCGCGTGGTTCGCCGTGAAGCCGAGCATGATCGGCGGGGGCGCCGGCGGGAAAGTCGGACCGCAGTCCGCCGTCGTGAACGAGGGCTACATCGGAGTGGCGAACGCGAACCTGACCTATCCCGCGCTGGCGCTGACGTCCGCGGGCGACGGGGCGATGGCGTTCACGCTCGTCGGTCCCGACAACTACGCGAGCGCGGCGGACATCCTCTTCTCGAACACAGGGCCTGTGGGGACGATCCACATGACGGCTCCCGGCGTCGGGCTCCAGGACGGTTTCACCGAGTACAAGTACTACTCGCCGTTCGCTCCTGGGCCGAATGGTGAGGCGCCGCCTCCACGTCCGCGCTGGGGTGATTACGGCGCGGCCGACGAGGACAACGGCTCCATCTGGATCGCATCGGAGGAGATCCACAACAACTGCGACCTCCTGACGTGGGAGCTGACTGCCGGACACTGCGGTCCCGAAGCAGATCGCGGCCCGTTGCCGGCCGGCACGGTGACGTTCGCCGGGACGCCTCCGAATCCGATGCAACCCGAAGCACGGCGTCTCCTCGGCAACTGGAACACGCACATCGCACACATCGAGCCGTAGGCAGGTAGCACGCTCGAGAGGGAGGCCGGCGGGAGCCGGCCTCCCTCTCTCGGCGCTAGAATCGCCCCATGGTCGTGCGTCCCTGGGTATGGGCCGCCGGTCTCGGTGCCGTCCTGGCCCTCCTCTTCTGTGCCGGCACGGGTGCGAGCACGCCGCGCACGTCCCGGCTCGAAGGCTTCGTCCTCAGCGCTCCGTCGACGCCGGTCTGCATGCCTCGCGTTCCCTGCCTGCGCCGGGCCGCGGGGGTCGTGCTCGGGTTCGAGCGCAGAGGGGCGGTGCGTGGCCGGGTCGTGACCGCCAAAGACGGCAGCTACGAGGTGATGCTCGCGCCGGGCTCGTACGCCGTTCGCGTGCTGCGCCCGCTCGGAGTTCGGCGCCCGACGCCGGCAGCGGTCTCTCTCGCGGCAGGGCAGACGAAGCGCGTCACCTTCTACCTGGATACCGGCATCCGCTGAGCCGCTAGCACACGCTTTCGCGGGTCGGCGACGGTTCGTGCTTGCACACGGAATGGTCGCGCTTACACTGTGGCGCGGCAAGTGACGGACCCTCGTGGTTCCTTGTCCGACGAAAGGGGAGAGAAGAGCATGCGCGAGGCAAGCTCGTTCTGACAGCCGCGGCCGCCCTGGCGGGACTGCTCGTGATCGGAGCAGGCGCCGGTGCGGCGAACGGCAAGTCCGTCCTCCCGGGAAGCGCTCCCGGCTGGGCGAAGAAGTCGAACCTGGTAGGCGCGGCCGACCCGAACGGCGCGGTCGGCTTCCGTGTCTACCTGGGCTGGACGAACCCGTCCGGCGTCGAGGCGCTCGCGAAGGCGGTCTCCGATCCGAGGAGCTCGTCCTACGGCAAGTACCTGACGCCCCAGCAGTTCCGGCAGCAGTTCGCGCCCTCGCAGGCGCAGGTGGGTGCGGTGCAGTCGTGGCTCCGGAGCCAGGGCTTCAAGATCGACTACACGCCGCAGAACAACCACTACGTGGAGGCCGAGGGGACGGTCGCGCAGGCGCAGACCGCCTTCGGCACCTCCTTCGGGATGTACAAGGT
>JBKPTS010000007.1:0-9430 GCA_046735575.1 Actinomycetota bacterium | reverse complement strand
CCCGTGGGGGGGTTGGGCCCGGGGGGGAGGCGTTGCGGGGCGCCGCCCCGCGGCGGTGGCGCCCGCGCCGGGGGACTCACCCCCCCTCGGCGCGCGCGCCGATGCAGCGAGCGGCGTGTGGTGCTACGCGCTCGCGTCGTCAGCCGGACGACCCGTGCTCCCGGCGGCGCAGCGTCTCGTCGAGCTGGGCGCCGAGGACGAAGACGTACGCGAGCACGAGCGTGTAGGCGGTCAGGACGAGGAAGGCGGTCAGGGTCCCCGTCGCGGTCTTGTAGTTCGCGACCGACGCGGTCCAGAAGCCGAACGCAGCGGAGGCCGCGATCCACCCGCCGACCACGAGAGCGGAGCCCGCGCTCGCCCACCGCATCTCGGGTTTCTCGCCGGGGGCGTAGCGGATGAGCAGCGTGACGGTCAGCCAGAGGAGGCCCACCGCCCCGACCCAGCGCAGCCCGAGAAGCAGGTCGTGCGCGACACCCGACTCGACGAGGTGCGGAGTCGCCACGACGACGAGGATCGCACCGAGCGCGGTGACGTCGACCGCGATCGCGAGCGGGAGCCCGACGAGGAGCGCGTGCCACGACGAGCGCGTGCGCTCCTGCTCGTGGATCTCGTCCAGCGCGTGCTCGACGGAGCGGATCCCGCGCAGCGTGTTCCAGACGAGGAGCGCGCTCGCGAAGAGCAGGAGCCAGACGCTGTCCGCGGCGAAGATGCGGTACGCGGTGTCGTCGACCGCCAGCGCGACCGGCTCGGTGAAGTGCCGGTGCAGCGTGGGCGAGACGGTGTTCGTCCAGTAGCTGTCCTGGCCGAGCGCCCCGAGCAGGCCGATCCCGAGCAGGACGAGCGGGACGAGGGAGACGAGGACCCGGAAGGCCAGCGCCGTCGAGTGGGTCCCGAGACGGTTGCGCCGAAACGCCGAGAGAAGATCGCGGAAGGCCGCCACCGTCCCCTCGCGGTGGCTCCCCAGCGCCGGCAGGGCATCCGCGACGCGAGCGACCACGGTCGGCGCCGGCGAGGACCGTGCTCGGGTCCTCGTCGCTCGTCGGCTCGCCACCGCCGGCCTCTAGGAGCGGTCGACGACCACGAGCCGGCCGAGCCGCGCCTTCGCGTGACCCTCCCGGCCGCGCCGCACGAGCAGCCGCATCGTCGCGCCGATGCCGCCGGCGAGCACGAAGCCGGCTGCGAATGAAGCGGCGAGGACGAGCGGAAGCTTCGGCTGCACGCTCGCGCCGACGTCAAGGGAGCCGCGCAGGCGCTCCATCGACTGGACGAGGCGCTCCCGCTCCTGCGCGATCTCCGTGCGGAGCTCAGCGGGAGTCTGCGAGTGATCTCGAGTCTGCGTGGTGGCCATTGGCTTTCAGCGCATCGGTGGTCAGCTTGGCTTCCTCGACGGCCTGCTCCGGAACCGGCGGCGTCGCGTGCGCGAGCGCCATGAGCGCGACGACCGCGAGCGCTCCGGCGAGCAGGAAGAAGACCCCGGTGACGATCAGGAGCGCGGCCCAGGTCGGGAGCACGAGCTCGAGCGCCGCCGCGACGGTCGCCGCGCCGAATCCGATCCCGAACAGCGCCAGGATCCCGGCCGTGACGCCGGCGCCGATCCCGACGGCGAGCGCGCCGACCTTCTGCTTCAGCTCGGCGGCGGCCAGCCGAGCCTCGAGCCGCGCGATCGACCTCGCGCTCTCGGCGACGTCGCCGACGGCCGCCCCGATCCCGGCACGCTCAGCCTCGCGGATGGGCATGCCCTCTCCAGTCGACGATCTTCGCCATGAGAAAGCCGCCGGCGAACGCTCCGCCGACGAGGGGAAGGACCTTCCGCTGCGAGAACTTCTTGCCGCCCGAGGAGGCGGGCTTCCGATCCGGCCGCGGCGCCGTCTCGTACGAGCCGCTCCCGGTCGGGTCTCGCTTGATCCGCTCCGTCACGAGGCTCGGCTTGAGCTTCGGCAGGAAGCCGGCGTCCTCGGCGAGCGGCTCGGCGAGCTTGGAGGCCATCCCTCCTCGCTCCTCGAGACTCTCGGAGGCCTCACGCAGGCGCTCCGAGGCGCGGTCGATGGCTGCATCGGCCTTGCTCACGTCGCCCTCGGAGGCTCCTCGCCGGTGCCGACGCGCCAGACGCGCGCCGCCGTCTTGCGCGCGAGGACCGTCGCAACCGCGCCCAGGCCGGCGTAGAGCCCCGTCCACAGCATCTTTCGCAACATGCGGGGCTCATTCCACGGGCACTCCGTTTCTAACCCTCCGACCGTGAAGGCGCATGGTCGCTTGCGCTAACGTCGCAGCGCCCGGTGAATCGGACTCCGAAACATCTCTCGGACGAGCCGCCGGCGCCCATCGGGACGGAGGCGGCGATCAGGGCGGCGGCGTTCAGGGCGGCGCTGCGCTCGTTCCTGCGCACGAGCGAGCGGGTCGCGCGTGAGAGCGGGCTGACCCCGCAGCGCCACCTGCTGCTGCTGATGATCAAGGGTTCCCCCGACGGGAGCGAGAGCGCGACCGTCACCGACCTCGCGAGGCGGCTCGAGCTCGCGCAGTCGAGCGTGACGGAGCTCGTCAACCGAGCAGAGGCGCTCGGCCTGGTGCGACGCGAGCGGTCGGACGTGGACGGCCGCGTCGCTCACCTCCGGCTGACGGCCGAAGGCGAGAGGCGTCTCGCGCGCGCGTTCCGCGAGCTCGAGATCGAGCGAGTCGAGCTCCGCGACGCGATCGCGGCGCTCGACGCCTGACGCGACGGCGCCCGGCGCTCGGGGGGTCAGACCCCGGATGTGTCTCGAACGGACGCGGCCATACGCCGATCGGCTTTCGCTCTGCGGCCTCGGCAGCGGAAGCAGACATGTCCCGGGTCTGACCCTCGAACGAAGCGGCGCTGCCAAGGACCGGGTTTTGCACCTCGCCGCCGCGGGTAGTTCGCATTGGCACTAGTGGGCCAAGCCCATTCGCGACACCGATGGCAGACATCCCCGACACCATCGTCCTCGAGCGCGACCGGGATCTCGTGGGGCGCGGGTGGGAGATCTGGGTGCGGCGGGGGCTCTTCGGCCTCCCCGTGCTCGTCGTTCTCCTGGCGCTCGCGAACGTGTTCGGGCAGCGTCCCGAGACGCAGCTCGGCACTTCTGCGCCGGCGAGCCTCAGCCTCTATGCGCCGACGACGGTCCGCAGCGGCCTCCTCTGGGAGGCGCGCTTCCACATCACGGCCAATCAGGATCTGAAGCAGGCGATCCTCGTCCTCGCTCCGGGCTGGCTCGAGGGCATGCAGACCAACACGATCGAGCCCTCCCCGATCTCGGAGGCGAGCGACGACGGTCGGCCGTCGTTCACCCTCGGGCACATCGAGGCAGGCAAGTCGTACGTGCTCTACATGGAGTTCCAGGTGAACCCGACGAACGTCGGCCACCGGGCGCAAACCGTGTGGCTCTACGACGGCCCGCGCCTGCTCCTGACCCTCGACCGCACGATCACGGTCTTTCCCTGATGGACATCGCCCTCCGAGCGATCTTCCTCTACGCCTTCCTCATCTTCCTGATGCGGATCATCGGGAGGCGCGAGCTCTCGTCGCTCGGCGCAGTCGACCTCGTGCTCCTGATCGTGCTCGGCGACGCGATCCAGCAGGGGCTGACGCAGGACGACTATTCGGTCACGGGAGCCGTCATCGCCATCTCCACGATCGCTTGCATGCAGGTCATCGCCTCGTACGTCTCCTTCCGCTCGAAGCGGGCACGGCGGGTGCTCGCCGGCGATCCCCTCATCGTCATCCAGGACGGCAAGCTCATCGAGAACGTGATGCGCCGCGAGCGCCTGCACGAGGACGACGTCGCCGAGGAGATGCGCATGCAGCAGATCGGCTCGTTCGACGAGGTGGCGTGGGGAATCCTCGAGAGCAACGGCCAGCTCAGCTTCGTCAAGAAGTCGTCGACCTAGAACGAGCGGTAGCAGATGCAGCGGATCGACGGGTACGCGCCGATCGAGGAGTACGCCCTGCTCGCGGACGGGCGGACGCAGGCGCTCGTCGCCCGCGACGGGTCGGTCGACTGGCTCTGCCTCCCCGACGTCGACTCGCCTTCCACCTTCGGCCGGCTGCTCGACGCGGAGCGCGGCGGCTCGTTCGAGCTGCAACCCGGCGAGCCCTTCGAAGCCGAGCGCCGCTACGAGGACCGCTCGAACGTCCTCGTCACAACCTTCCGCACCAACTCCGGCGTCGTGCGCGTCGTCGACGCGCTGCTCATGGCGGACGAGCGGCTCTCGCCGCTGCGGGAGCTCGTGCGGGTGACAGAGGGGCTGTCGGGCGAGGTGCCGATGCGCTGGCGCGCCGAGCCGCGCTTCCGCTTCGGCCAGGTCGAGGCGAAGATCGAGCGGCGCGCAGGAGTGCTCTTCGCCCTCGGCGCCCACGAGGCGCTCGCACTCCAGAGCTGGAATGCGGGCGACCCGTACGCGCGCGAGGGCGGCATCGAAGGCTCGTTCGTGGCCCGCGAGGGCACCACCGGGCTGCTCGCGCTCGCGGCGAGCCACATGGAGCCCGTCGTCCTCTCCCCGCGGCGGCGCGTCGAGGAGCGACTCGCGCGGACGCGGAGCTTCTGGGCGGGCTGGTGCGGACGGATGGAGTACGACGGGCCGTGGCGCGACGCGGTCCTCCGCAGCGCGCTCGTCCTCAAGAGCCTCGCCTACGCGCCCTCGGGTGGGATGGTCGCGGCGGCGACGACGTCCTTGCCGGAGTGGATCGGGGCCGACGCGAACTACGACTACCGCTACGTCTGGCCGCGCGACGCGTCCTTCGCGGTCGAGGCCCTCCTTCAGCTCGGGTACCGCGAGGAGGCGCACGCCTTCTTCTGGTGGCTGATGCACGCGACGCGCCTGAAGCGGCCGGAGCTCCACCCCGCCTACCGCGTGAACGGCGATCCGCACCTGCGCGAGCGCGAGCTCCCGCTCGACGGCTACCGGGGCTCGCGGCCCGTGCGGACGGGGAATGCGAGCTCGAACCAGCTCCAGCTGGACGTCTACGGAGACGTGCTCGACGCCGTCTTCCGGTACGCGGAGGACGGCGGCCGGATCGACCGGGACACGGGCAAGGAGGTGGCGGAGCTCGCCGACTTCGTCGCGCGGAACTGGCGCCGCCCCGACTCCGGGATCTGGGAGCTGCGTGACGACCCGCAGCAGTTCACGCAGTCGAACGCGATGTCCTGGGTCGCGCTCGAGCGCGCGGGCCGGCTCGCGGAGCAGGGGCTGATCCCGGACCGGCGGGAGCGGTGGGCTCCGCCGGCGAGGGAGATTCGCAGCTTCCTCGAGGAGCGCTGCTTCGACGCGAGCCGCGGGACCTTCGTGCGGGCGGAGGGCGACGACTCCCTGGACGGGAGCCTGCTCACCCTCGCGATGTTCGGGTACGAGGAGCCCGAAAGCGAGCGGCTGCGCGGGACGATCTCCGCGGTTCGCGAGGAGCTCGGGGAGGGACCGCTCGTCAGGCGCTTCCGGAAGCAGGACGGTCAGGAGGGCGCCTTCCTCGCCTGCTCGTTCTGGCTCGTGAACGCGCTCGCCCGGATCGGCGACGTCGACGAGGCCGGCGCGCTCATGGACGAGCTCGTCGGGCTCGCCAACGACGTGGGGCTCTACTCGGAGGAGATCGATCCGGCCGACGGGTCCTTCCTGGGGAACTTCCCGCAAGGGCTCACGCACATGGCGCTCGTGAACGCGGTCGCGGCGATCCAGGCGGCGTCGTCGTGATCGTCTGGGGGTCGCTCGCCGGAGGCGCCGTGGGGGCGACCCTCGTCGCGGCCGGGTACCGGATCGCGCAGGAGCTCGGGTGGACGCGCATGGACATCCCGTTCCTGCTCGGGACGATCTTCACCGAGAGCCGTCGCCTGGGGTCGGTGCTCGGATACGCCGCCCACCTCCTGCTCGGGCTCCTCTTCTCGCTCCTCTACGCCGCCGTGTTCGTGGCGACGGGGCTCGCGAGCTGGTGGTTCGGCCTCCTGCTCGGCGCCGTACACGCGTCGTTCGTGGGCGGCGCGCTGACGAACCTGCTCCTGCCGGCGATCCACCCGCGGATGGGGACGGCCTGGTCCGACGCCGAGGAGACGCCCCTGCTGGAGCCACCCGGCTTCATGCTCGTCAACTACGGCCGCGGCACGATGGCGGTCACGCTCGTGCTCCACCTCGCCTACGGCGCGATCGTGGGAGCGTTCGCAGCGGGGCTCTGACCCGTCCGGTCAGAGACGTGCGCCAGACCGGTCTCGATTCGGCGCCCACCACGTTCTCAGCTCGTGGACTGGCGCCGCACCGCAGCAGCCGCTGCCTCGGCGGCGGCCTCGGCGCGCTGCCTCCGCTCCTCGACCGCCTCCCCCGCCCGCAGCTCGCTGCACACGCGATAGGCGATCAGCCCCACGAGCGGCGGGAGTCCGAACGCCAGGGCGCGGTAGAACCAGATCTGCCCCGG
This sequence comes from Actinomycetota bacterium, assembly GCA_046735575.1. Classification (GTDB taxonomy): domain Bacteria; phylum Actinomycetota; class Thermoleophilia; order Gaiellales; family Gaiellaceae; genus GMQP-bins7. Next base: position 3,021 of record JBKPTS010000007.1, on the reverse strand, counting down.
ATAGGAGATCCAGAGGAGCGCCGAGACGCGGTCGGCCGAGCCCGCGACGAAGACGACGAGCACGAGCGTGGCGAGCGCAGAGCCGATCGCCGTGCGGAGCGGCGCGTCGCGCGGCCGCTCGAGCAGGTTGTGCGCCATCCGGTCCCCGGTCAGCCGGCGCTCGAGCCATGGCCAGAGGTAGAGGAAGCCGAAGACGAGGAGCGGGAAGAGGACGCCGCCCCAGAACGGGTTCGGCACGAGCGTGTAGTCGTCGACGACGACGTCGAAGCCGGGCATGAGCCGCAGGCCGCCGATCAGCCAGCCGAGGTACCAGTCGGGCTGGGCGCCGTTCGTGCCTTCCCACACGTGGTAGGGGCCCCAGAGCCAGATGGGGTTGATCTGCACGAGCCCGCCGAGGAGGACGAGGACGCCGGCGGTCGCGAAGGCGAGGCCGAGCGTGCGCGGCGCGTACGAGGGCCACGCGCGCAGGCCGACGACGGTCCCCTCCGTCTCGCGCTCCGACCGCTCGAACTGCGTGTGGTGGCGGAAGGCGACGAGCGCGAGGTGCAGCGTGAGCAGCCCCCCGATGAGCAGGGGCAGGAGGAGGACGTGCGTGATGTACATGCGCGGCCAGAGCGCGTGCCCTCCGGGGAAGGGCCCGTCGAAGAGGAGCGACATGAGGTTGCCGCCGACGAACGGGATGGAGAGGCCCACGGCGTAGCCGATCGCGAGCCCCATCCCCGAAAGCAGGTCGTCCACGAGCGAGTAGCCGAGGTAGGCCTCGAAGAGCGCGAGGGCGAGCATCGTCACGCCGATCACGTACGTGAGCTCCCGCGGCTTCCGGTAGGCCCCCGTGAAGAAGATTCGGAAGAGGTGCAGCACGATCGCGGCGATGAAGACGTTCGCGGCCCAGTGGTGCGTCTGCCGGACGAGGAGGCCCGCCTTCACCTCGGTCGAGAGATCCAACACGGAGCGGTAGGCCTCGCTCACGTGCTGGCCGCGGAGCGGCGCGTACGGCCCGTGGTAGAGGACCTGGCTCGTCGAGTCGACGAAGAAGAACGTCAGGTAGATGCCCGTGAGGACGAGGACGACGAAGGAGTAGAGGGCGACTTCCCCGAGCAGGAACGACCAGTGGTCGGGGAAGACGTAGCGCAGCGCCTTGCGCACGTACGGCGTCGTAGCCGTGCGCTGGTCGAGGTAGCGGATGCCCTGGCGGATCACGCCTTCGGCTCCCACAGGCGGACGCCCCACCAGGATGGCCCGACCTGCCCGTCGAAGTTTCCGTTTGCGCGCAGGAAGCCCTTGCGGTCGACCTCGAGCGGCAGCATCGGGAGCGGCCGCCCCGCGGGCCCGAAGACCACCGTCCCCCCAGTCGCCGGGTCGAAGGTCGAGTAGTGGCAGGGGCAGACGAGACCGGGCGGGGGTGCGTCCGGGGCGAACAGCGGGACGCGGTACATCGCGACGGCGCAGCCCGCGTGGGTGCAGATCTTGGAGTACGCGACGATCCCGTCCGCGTCGTATCCGCGCAGCGACTCGGGCAGCTTCAGCTGGCGGCGCTCGAGCCGGACGAGGACGACTGGCGCGCCGAACGACTCCCGGTCGGCGCCCTCCGGGAACGCGGTATAGAGGCTCTTCCGCTCGATCTCCGAGGCGCGCAGCGGCCGTCCCTGCTCGTCGACGAGCCGCCTCCCGCGACGCCAGGGCGTCACCCGGTAGGCGCTCGTCTGCAGGAAGCGGCCGAGCGAGAAGACCGGCGTCACGAGCGCGAGCGTCAGCGCACCGCCCGTCCCCGCGAGCGCGAGCTTCATGAGCCCGGCGCGGCTGAGCCGGCTCGACCCCTCCTCGAGGTGGCGGACGACGAGCTCCTGCTCTTCGGGGCGCTCGAGCGGCGCGTACTCCTCCTCGTGTTCCTCGTCGGGGACGAGCCGCAGCCCGAGCAGGACGAGCGCCGAGGCGACGAAGAGGAGCGCGAGCCCGAGCGAGAGGCCGAGGAACTGCGTCTGACGCGGGATCGAGTCGACGACGAAGACGACGACGAATGCAATGGAACACAGCGACCCGAGCGCGAGCAGGAGGAGCACGAGCAGCTCGGCAGCGGGATTCCGCCGGTCGGGCTCCGGCGTCTCGCCCGAGGGCTCGCCGCGCCCGACGAACAGCATCGCGGACGCGAGCAGCCAGTCGCGGAGTCGCGTCATGTGCGGAGCCTCCTGCCGATCACGAGGCAGACCGAGACGAGCGCGGCCGCGGCCAGGAACCAGGTGACGAGGCCTTCGGGAACCGGCCCCAGGCGCCCGAGGCTCCAGCCGCCGCGGTCGTCCGGGTGCTTCGTGTACTCGACGTAGCGGATGATCGAGTCGAGCTCGCGGTCGGGGAGGAGGCGCTTCGAGAACCGGGGCATGACGTACGGGCCGATCCGGACCGCCTCGGCGACCTGGGTCGGCGTCGCGTCCGCGAGCGAGGGCGGCACCGCGCCCGTCACGTAGCCCCCTGCGGCGGCGACCTGGTGACATCCGGCGCAGTTCTCGGCGAAGAGGTGCTGGCCCTGGGAGAGGTTCCCCCGCTCCGGACGCGGGGTCGGGATCGGAGGCCCCTTGCCGAGCGAGGCGACGTAGGCCGTCAAGGCGCGGATCTGGTCATCCGGGAGGAGGACGCGCGTCCTCCTCGGCTGGGACCCGACCCGCCGGAGCGGCATGTAGCCGGTGCGCAGGTAGAAGTCGGCGGCGAGCGCGCCCACGCCACCGAGCGGCGGTGCGAGCGCCTCCTGCACGGTCTGCTCGCGCAGCGGGCCGCCGCCGATGCGCGTCGGGGTCGTGACGCCGGAGCCGTTCTCGCCGTGGCACGCGAGGCAGTACTGCCCGTACAGGTGCTCGCCCTCGGTGACGAGCGCGGTCTGCTTCCCCTGTGCCGGCGCCGGCGCCGCCGCGACGCCCGCCGCGGCGAGCCCGACCGCCGCGAGGAGGCGAAGCCTGCTCATGCCTGCCTGCACAGGACGCCCGCGGTGGACCCGACGCCCTGCAGCAGGATCCCCATGAGGAAGAGGAC
>JBKPTS010000006.1:0-38397 GCA_046735575.1 Actinomycetota bacterium | reverse complement strand
GCGCCCTTTCGAGCGCCTCGCACCACATGTGCATCAGTCGGCTAGGTGCAGTTCTTTTGCACCCAGGCCCGAATGTGCTGCACGGCGGCCTTGACCTTCGTTTGCGAGAACGACTTGGCGGCGGTCGTGATCTTTTGGATATCGGCAGCGCTTGGCGTCTTCCCCGCGGTGAGGTTAACGCCCTTCAACGCAGCTGCATATGACTTGAAGGCGTCAGCGACCGTCTGCACGTCGCCCTTGATTTCCGACGGGGCGATGTCCACGTAAGCCTGGAACTTCTTTGCGGCGTCTTCGAGGTTGCCGCTCGCAGTCGCTGCGCTCGTTTGCTCGTTGATCTTCGCAGCCGAGGCGGCGAGGCTCTTGCACTTCCCGGAGGCGAAGACGGGTGCCGTCGCAGTGTTCCCGGTCGTTGTAGAGCTCTCGGCGGTGCTGGAGCTCTCGGTCGTCGTCGTGGTCGTCGTCGATGCGGTCGTCTCGCTCGCGGATTTCTTGCTTCCGCCGCACCCCCCGGCGGCAAGCGCGAGCATGGCGAGCACGAGCAGGGTGGTTGCGCGGCGCACGAGCCTTCCTTTCGTCGTCATCCGCCGACGCCCCTCGCCGCCGGCCCTCCGCGCACGACGATAACAAGGCCATCCGCGGGTTCGGGTTCCGTGAAGCGGCGCGGGCCGGGGCAGGGGGGCGGGTATCGCGCGCGAAGGTGCACCGAAAGCGAGAGGAGGCTGCACATGCGAATGCACCCGAGGAGGGCCCCGTCTCCCGCCCTCGTGATCGCGTCCCTGGCGCTGCTCGTCGCGCTCGCCGGCACGGGCGTCGCCGCCGTGAACGCCCTCCCGCGCGCGAGCGTGGGCACCGCTCAGCTCAAGTCGAACGCCGTCACGAGCGCGAAGGTCAGGAACGGAACGCTGCTCCGCGCCGACTTCAAGCCGGGCCAGGTCCCGCGAGGGCCGACGGGCGCGCGAGGGCCGCAAGGCCCGCCTGGACCAGCCGGGATCGCATCGCTCGAGCGCGTCGACGTCGTGACTCCCACGAGCTCGGTCAACTCGAAGACCATCTCCGCCGTCTGCCCGAGCGGCAAGCGCGTGATCGGAGGAGGCGCCCGGGTGACCGGTTCCGGTGCGGCCCGCGTCTCGATCGACGAGGCCTATCCGGACAGCGACGGGACGAAGTTCAACGGCGTCGCCCGAGAGGTCGTGGCGACCGCGGCGACCTGGGCTTTGCAGGTCTACGCCATGTGCGCGGTGGTCGCGTCCTAGCCGGAGGCCGGTGCCTGGCTGAGCCGGGGACCGCGCAGGGCGCAGCGGGGTCTGGCTTCGGCCAGGCCCCTGCCGTCGCGTCTAGAGGTGCTCGGAGAAGAAGCCGACGATCCGCTCGTAGCAGCGGACGCGGTTCGGGAGCTTGAGCACGTCGTGTCCCTCGTCCTCGAAGACGAGGTAGTCGACGTCCCTGCCGGCGGCTCTGAGCTCCTCGACGAGATCGCGCGACTCCTGCTCCACGACCCGCGGGTCGTTCTGACCCTGGATGACGAGGAGCGGGCACGTGAGGTCCGTGATCCGTGTGCGGGGCGAGCGCTCGACGAAGAAGTCGCGGTCCTCCGCGGGGTCGCCGACCGCGAGCCTGAAGTACGGCTTCCACGTCTCGGGGATGCGCTCGACGAAGGTGGCCAGGTCGTAGGGGCCGAACATGTCGATCGCCGCGCGCCAGAGCTCGGGATGGCGGCTCGCGAGCATGAGGGTCATGTAGCCGCCGTACGAGCGGCCGACGACGCCGGCGCGGTCGACGTCGACCCGTTTGTCCCTCGGCAGCACCTCCGTCATCGCGTGCACGTGGTCGAGCCGGTCGTCGCCGCCCCAGTCGCGGTCCACCCACTTCGAGTAGGCGAGCCCGTATCCGCTCGAGCCGCGCACGTTCGGGACGAAGACGGCGAAGCCCTCGAGCGCCAGGATCTGGATCAGCGGCATCGAGAACCAGGCGAAGTTGGGGCGCTCCTGGCCCTGCGGGCCGCCGTGCACGTAGTAGACGAGCGGGCGCGGCCCGTCGTAGCCGAGCTCGGCCGAGGGCAGGTACAGGCGTGCGGAGATGCGGAGGCCGTCGTGCGACTCGAACGATGCGTCCTCACCGGCCGAGAGCAGCTCCGGAGCGACCCCGAGCGCCCGCTCCCGCGTCTTCCGCGCCGGAGCCGCCGCCGCGTCGGGCTCGAGGACGTAGAGCTGCGTCGGCATGGTCGCCGTGCAGAACGCAAGCGCGAAGCGGCCGCTCTCCTCGTCGAAGTCGAGCCCGTGCAGGACGCCGCCCGCGAGCTCCTCTTCGCCCACGAGCAGACGCTCGACCGTCAGGGCGCGGCTCGGCTCGTCGAGCCGTGCCTCGTACGCCCACGAGCACCCGTCGATGTTGAAGACGGCGACGTAGCGGTCTCCCTCCAGGTGCTGGAACCGCTCGAGCTCACCCGCTCCCTCGTGCGCCAGGCCCCGGAATGCGACGCGTTCGAGCTCGGGCCGCGACTTCGTGAGATCCACGTAGCCCGGGACGCCGGTGTCGCCGTAGAGCGTCGTGACGAGGAGGATCCCGTTCCCGCTCACCGTGGCGTGCGGCGGGGAGTTGATTCCCGAGAGCGGGTACTCCTGCCCCTGCTCGCGCTCGTCGATCGGGGTGCCGTGGAGCATGCGCCGCCGGCCCTCGACGATCTCGTACAGGACGACGTCGCCCAGCGTGTACGTGTCGAGCAGGAAGACGCGCTCGTGGTCTGGCGTCCAGGCGGCCGGGAACGCCCCGTAGGAGCTCTGCCAGAGCGTATCCGCGGCGCCGGTCTCGAGGTCGGCCCGGATCGCGAAGAAGACGGACTCCTCCCTCGACTCGGCGCTGAAGTACGCCTTTTTCTGCTCGGGATCGATGCTGAAGAGATGCGAGCGCCGGCCCGCGAACATCTCCGCCGAGAGCGGCCGCGGGAAGCCGCCGTCGACCGGGATCAGGAACGGCTCGTAGTTCTCGTCCCCGTCGCGGTCGATCATCACGAGGATCCGTCCGAGCGCCGGAAGTACCTTGAACGAGAGCCCTCCGATGAGCTCGGGGTTCTGCAGGGCGATCTGCGGCGGGAGCAGCGGATCGGGGACGCCGCCGGCGGCGTCCATCGAGTACAGGCTCAAGTGGCCGGAGAGGTTCGAGAGGAAGGTCAGCCTCTCCTGGTGGAGCTGGGGCTCGAGGAAGAGCCGCGCGGAGAGGAGCGACTCGATTCGCTTCGCGGTCAGGCTTTCTGCCGCATCGACCTTCGTCGCCCCCACGGCGGCGACCTTAGCGCCGGACCTCAGACCACTGCCTCGAGAACGGACTCCGAGATGTCGAAGTTCGCGTACACGTCCTGCACGTCGTCCGCCTCCTCGAGGCCCTCGACGAGCCGGATGACCTTCCGCGCGGCGGACTCGTCGGCGATCGCGACGGTGCTCCTCGGCACCATCGAGAGCTCCGCCGACTCGACCGTGAAGCCGGCCGCCTCGAGCGCCTCCCGAACCCGGCGCAGCTCGTCGGGGGCCGACGTGACCTGGTAGGTCGACCCGTCGAGCTCGACGTCGTCGGCGCCCCCCTCAGCCGCGGCCAGCACGAGCTCGTCCTCGTCCACCCCCTCGGCGGTAACGAGGAGCACCCCGCGCCGCTCGAACTGCCACGCGACGGCGCCGGTCGCGCCGAGGTTCCCACCGAACTTCGAGAACAGGTGACGGACCTCGGAAGCGGTGCGGTTGCGGTTGTCCGTCAGCGCCTCGACGAGGACTGCGACGCCCTCGGGACCGTAGCCCTCGTACACCACCGACTCGAAGGTGGAGCCCTCGGCGTCGGCGCCCGAGCCGCGCGCGATGGCGCGCTCGATGTTGTCCTTCGGCATGGAGTACGAGCGGGCCTTCTCGATCGCGTTCTGCAGCGCGAGGTTCCCTGCGGGATCGGGCCCGCCCTCCTTGGCGGCGGCGATGATCGCGCGGGAGAGCTTCGTGAAGAGCGCCCCGCGCTTCGCGTCCGCCGCGCCCTTCTTGTGCTTGATCGAGCTCCACTTGCTATGCCCTGACACCCTGCTCCTCCCTCGCGAGCTGCAGGAAGAGCTCGTGGACGCGCAGGTCGTCCGTCAGTTCCGGATGGAAAGCGGCGAGCAGCGTACGTCCGTCGCGCACGAGCACCGGATCTCCGTCGAGCTCGCCCAGCACCTCCACCCCCGGGCCGAGCCCGCGCACCCGTGGGGCGCGGATGAAGACGCCGTGGAGCGGGAGGTCGTCGTCGCGGAGGTCCACGTCGGCCTCGAAGCTTCGCACCTGGCGCCCGTAGGCGTTGCGGTCGACCTCGAGGTCCGCGACCGCGAGGTGGCCCCGGTCGAGGACGATCATCCCGGCGCAGGTCCCGAAGAGCGCGCCGCGGAACCCGCGAATCGCCTCGTCGAGGCCGTGGCTGCGGGCGAGGTGCATGATCGTCGTCGACTCGCCTCCGGGGACGACGAGACCGTCCAGGCCGTCGAGCTCCTCCGGCAGCCGGACCTCGACCACGTCTGCGCGGAGCTTGCGCAGCGCGCGAGCGTGCTCCCGGAAGGCGCCCTGCAGAGCCAGGACTCCGATCCGCAGGGGCCTGCTCATGCGAGTCGGGCTAGAGCCGCCTCACCAGCCGCGGATCTCGAGGCGATCGGCCTCTGCCAGCGAGCCGGCGGAGATCCCCACCATCGGCTGGCCGAGCCCGCGCGAGACGTCCGCGAGCACCTTCGGGTCGTCGAAGTGCGTCGTCGCTTCCACGATCGCGTGGGCCCGCCTGGAGACGTCCTCGACCCAGCCCTCGCGGTCGTCGCGCGGGTCGCGGCCGGACTTGAAGATCCCGGAGCCGACGAAGACGCCGTCCGCGCCGAGCTGCATGCAGAGGGCGGCGTCGGCGGGGGTCGCGATCCCGCCCGCGGTGAACGTCACGACCGGCAGCCGCCCGTTCTCCGCCACCCAGCGCACGAGCTCGTACGGGGCCTGGAGCTGCTTCACGGCGCCGTGCAGCTCGTCCTCGCGCATCGCCTGCAGCGACCGGATCGTGCCGAACACGGCGCGCATGTGCGTGACCGCGTTGACGATGTCCCCGGTGCCGGCCTCGCCCTTCGTGCGGATCATGGCCGCGCCTTCCGAGATCCGGCGCAGCGCCTCCCCGAGGTTGGTCGCGCCGCACACGAACGGCACCGTGAACTGCCATTTGTCCACGTGATGCTCGACGTCCGCGGGCGTCAGGACCTCGGACTCGTCGATGTAGTCGATCTCGAGCGCCTCGAGGATCTGCGCCTCCGCGAAGTGGCCGATGCGGCACTTCGCCATCACGGGGATGGAGACTGCCTCCTGGATCTCGACGATCTTCTGCGGGTCGCTCATGCGCGCGACCCCGCCCTCGGCGCGGATGTCGGCCGGGACGCGCTCGAGCGCCATCACGGCGCAGGCCCCGGCGTCCTCGGCGATCCGCGCCTGCTCGGCGTCGACGACGTCCATGATGACGCCGCCCTTGAGCATCTCGGCCAGGCCCGTCTTGACTCTCAGCGTGCCGTACTCGGCCACCCGGGCAGTGTAGCCACCGCCTCTTTTTCGGACGCTGCGGAGCCATGCACAGGGGCTGTGGACTTCCGGCACGGAGTTCGAGCAATTTGCGCACTTCCGGCTGTGGAAATCCCTGTGGAGGGGTCGAAATCCTCCCGGCGATCTGTCACTGATACCGCACCGGCGCGACTCCTCTCCCCGCAGGCGGATCCGCCTGGCCCCGAAGTTGCGCCGCGAAGAGCAGGGGCCCGCCCACCCGGGCCCCCGCTCGCGCGTGGACCCGTGAAAAGGCATCGGGCCACGCCCCTGGACGAGTGCGTGGCCCGATCGAGTCGACGTCGTCGGTGGGGGTTCCGGCTACTTGTCCTTGCCCTTGGCCTTCCCGTTCCCGTGGTCGTTCGACCCGCCGTCGTCCTGCGCGTCGTTCGCGCCCGGCGTGCCGGTCGTTCCCGACTCGCCCTTGCCTTTTCCGTGCCCGTGCACGTTCCCGCTCGTGCTCGCTCCGCTCGAGGCCGCGGTCACGGACTCGGCCGGAGGACACGGCGGCGCGAGCGTGTCTCCGTGGTTCAGGTGCGCCTGCACGGCGGACGAGGACACCGAGATCGTGTGCCAGGGCTTCTTCTTCGAGTGAGTGCGGTGGCAGACGAGCACCTTGTACTGGTACTGCGCCGCCGAGGGCTTCGGCGCTCCGACTGCGCCGGCCGCCATGAACGCGAGCGACGTCAGCAGGACCGCGACGAGGCCGCCGGCGGCAGTCAACCGCAGCACGCTCTTTCTCATCCCCGCTCCTTTCCCCTCCCCGTTGGGTTGCGGTATCGGTGGCGGTACTGGGTGGCGGTACCCCTGACTCGTCGCCATCCCGGCGTGCTTGCTGTGCCCCCGATCGAGTGAAGCTGCCGTCTAGCCGACGAGCGCTCGCGCGAGAGCCGCGAGCACGGCGATCGCGACGAGCGCAGCCGCCGCCGCGCATCGGCCCGCAACGTCGAGCTCGAGCGGCGGCCGCACGGCTCGGCGAGCGCAGAGAAGCGCAACCGCTCCCAGGATCCCGGGAATCGTCGCCGCCGGCAGCTCCCAGTCCCAGTCGAGCCCCGCGTGCACGAGGAAGGTCAGGTAGACGGCGGTCGCGAGGGCGGCGAACGGGTGTTTTCGCCGGGGTAGTGACCCGAGGAGCGGGGGAAGGAGGACGCAGGCGGCGAGCGCGAGCCCGACGATGCCGAGCTCCGCCAGGGTCTCCAGGTAGAGGTTGTGGGCGTCGAGCGCGCCGACCGTGGCGCCAGTCCGCTGCCAGTACCGGAAGAACGTCGCTGCGCCCGAGCCGAGCCATGGATGGGCCGCGAACTCGTGCCAGGCGACGCGCCAGTAGCCGCCCCTGGGACCGAGGGCTCGGTCGATGCCGAGGCTGGCAGCGGCGGCGACCCCGGCGAGCACCAGCACGAAGAGGGCGGGGGTCACGCGGTCGAGCCGGCGTCGCCCGAGTCGCCGCGCGAGCGGGTCGAGCGCGAGGCTTCCGGCTCCCGCGACGAGGACGAGCAACGCCAGCGCGCCGCCGAGCCATCGCCCCGAGGACGTGACCTCCGCGGGGCTCGCCCTCGGATCCGTGAGCGCGGGCTCGGCGAGGGTGCTCGCGGCGGAGGCGGCACAGGGGAGGGCCAGCACGAGGACGGCCGCGAGCAGCTCGGGACGCCGGGGCTCGAGGCAGACGAGCACCGCAAGGCCCGCGGCGAACGCGAGCACGACTCCCCTGCTCTGCGTCAGCGCCAGCGTCGAGAACCCGAGCACCGGCGCCGCCGACCAGAGCGCGCGTTCGCCGCGGTCCCGAGCGTGGGCCGTCATCCCGACCGCGACCACGACGCCGAAGGCCGCCAGCAGCGCCAGGCCGTTGGCGTAGCCGATCGGGCCCTCGAGCGCGCTCCCGTGAGTGGCGGCGAGGCGCTGCGCGAGGGCGTACGTCGTGACGATCGTCACCCCCACGCCGACACCAGCCAGGAGCCAGCGGACGGAGCCTGCGTCGACGAGCAGCAGGAACGCGAGCAGGCAGGCGACGTAGATCAGCCCGCGCTCGGCGTCGTGCAGCGATTCGGTCGGAGCCGAGGACCAGGTCGCCGAGAGCGCGGTCCAGCCGACGAGCGCCGCGAGCGCTGCGACCGTGACGAGCTCGAGCCGGCCCAGTGCGACCGACTCGCGCAGGAGGAGAGCGAGGCCGCCGAGCGAGCACAAGGCGACCGTGATCCAGGGCCAGTCCCGGGGAAAGTAGCCGCCGTCGACGAACGAGACCGCGGAGACGACCGCCGCCGCGGACAGGAGGACTCCGGCCCCGGCGACCCGCATCGTCTGAGGCTAGAGCCGCAGTCGGCTGCGTACGCCCCTCGAAGCGGCATAGCGCTCCGGAAGCGTCCACCAGTCCCCGATCTCCCGATCGAAGTCGGTCGGTACGAGCGGAGCGTCGCCCGCTTCGGGGTAGTTCGTCAGCTCCCCGAAGACGATCCGCTCGCCTATTGCGTAGAGGTCGACGCGGACGAAGTCCGTCTCCGCGCCGAGGGTCTCCGCGATCTCCACCATCTCATCTAGGCGCGGCGGTCGCTCGACGTCGGGCGTGAGCTCGTACTTCTGGAACCTTCCGGGGAACCGTTCCCAGCTCGGCGTGTACAGGCTCCGCCGGTGCCCCTGGAAGCGGTCGGAGTCGACCTGGATCATCCGCACCCGGCCGTTGAAGACGGAGAACTTGTAGTCGAGCGGAATCCCGGCCCCGTCGCCGAGCCGCTCCTCGACGAGAACCCGGCGCGGAACGTCCCGGTAGCACCACTGCCCCCGTCCGTAGCGGTGAGCGAGCCAGTGCCGGCAGTGCCCGGCGAGTCGATGCAGGTCGAGCCGCTCGGGCCGCACGAGGAGCTCGGCCCAGCCCACCGGCGTCGCCGGGAGCTCGCGTTCCGGCGGGGCGAAGCCGGCGACGACGACGCACGCGCCGGAGGCGTGCGACGGCTTCGCCACGAACTCCCGCGGGAGTTCCGCCTCCGCGACCGCCTCGGGCGAGCTCGTGACCAGGTGGAGCGTCGTGAGGACCTGCGGTCCGACCCTCGACCTCACGTACTCGCGCACCGCGATCTTGTCCGCGAAGGTCGTGAGCAGCGGGCGCCGGTCCCGGAGCATCTTGTAGCGCACCTTCTCGTTGAACGTGACCGGCGTTCCGAGCGCGCGGCGGTCTCGGGCGAGCGCGACGCGCGCCCGGAGCGGCTCGCTGGCCCTGCGCCACGCCCGCCGAACCGGCCGCAGGAGACGACGGATTCGGCGGTACACGTCCGCGAGTATGGGCCCGCCAGGACTCGACCCTGGCACCAACGGTCGTGCGTCTCGCGCCGGGCCACCACCGTGCCGGCCACGCGGAGGGTTTACGACGGCTCTCGGTTGAGGAATGCTGAGACCGGAAGCTGGCAGCTGCGGACATCGAGCCAGCAATGGGTGAGCCGATGATGGCCTACTGGGCGATCGGCGTACAGATCAGTGGGTCGAGGATCGACGGAGAGGGCCTCCTCAGGCTGGAAGCGCTGTTGAAGCGCAACTTTCCCGAGTTCGACGCGGACTGCGCCCTGTGGTCCGGCCATCTGGGCATTCGGGGAGTCGTCAAGGCACAGACGCCCACGCAAGCGCTCGAGACGACGTTGGACCTGCTCGGAACCGCCTTCGACCGGGCCGGCGTCGACATGGAGGGCGTGTCCGAGATCACGGACGTGACCATACGGCGGGGCACGCAGCCACGGCCGCCGTCTGACCCAAACTCCCTTCCGCGAGCCCTTCTTCGTCGCGTCTCACCTTCGCATCGCACGTAGTCACTCCCGCCAGCAATCAGTCAGCGACGCGCTCTACGAGGCCCGCCGCTACCACTGTGCGAGCGCGAGCGCGTGGCGGCTGCGCACGGTCCCAGAGCGCTCGACGGGGCGATACCGCGCCGGTCAGCCCGTCGCGTACTGCGCCAGGCTCTCGAACTCCACTGCTTCGTAGGGTTCGCCCTCGACCCACGCGTCGTGTCCGGGTGCGATCTCGTACGCTTCGCCGGCGTTGGCCCGAAGCTCGGTGCCGTCGTCCATGCGGACGTGCAGCTGCCCGGAGATCACGTATCCGACGTGCGCGACTTGGCAGCTGTCGGTCTTGGCGATCGGCTTCACATCCTGTGACCACCGCCACCCCGGCTCGAGGTGGATACGGCCTACCTTGTTGCCGGCAATCTCCACGAGATCGACACGGCCGTTGTCGAACGTACGGGTCTCCTCGGGCTGGTCGAAGCTCTTCGACTGGTTAGGCATCGTGCCTCCTTCTGAGTGCCGCCGGAACGGCGCGATCCTATGACAGCAGCGAGCGAGCGGGCAAGGATCGGGGCGGGGAGCCGCAGAGCGCTTAGAAACCACCGCGCTGGGAATCCCTGCATGACATGGCCTTCGTCCGCATCGAGTTCCGTCTCCCGACGGACGCGACCATTGCGTATTTCGAGGACGCGCCCCGTCCAGGGCGGTCGGTTCGCGGTCTCGCCGGCGAGCACTTCGTCGTCAGCCGCGTCGATCCCGACGGCACAGGGGGCTACATCGCGACCTGCGTCACTCGAGAGGAATACGAGAGCGGGCGGCCGAGCTCGACAGGGCTGCTCCGTGAGTTGCGTGAGCGCGTGAACCTCGGGAGATGGCAGAACCGCACCCCGTGAGGGCGGCCCCGTGTCGCTCGCATGGTTGAGCCGCATCCGCTCAACCATGCGGTGCGTCATGGGCCCGCCAGGACTCGAACCTGGGACCAACGGATTATGAGTCCGCTGCTCTGACCAGCTGAGCTACGGGCCCGGCCGAGCTGAGCGTAACGGACGGTTCGCACGGGCTTCCGCACGCTCCTCCTGACACAATGTCCGCGGCGTGCAGACGTTCCAGTACGAAGCGCACCTCCGCACGGCGGGCGGCCTCACGGTGACCGACATCACCGACGAGGTGCAGGAGGCGGTCGCTCAGAGCGGGATCCGCGACGGGATCTGCTGCGTCTACTCGCCCCACACGACGTGCTCCGTCCGCGTCAACGAATGGGAGCGCGGCTTCCTCGAGGACTTCGCGGTTCTCCTGCGTCGGCTCGTTCCTTCAGAGCACTACTACGCGCACGACGACTGGGATCGCCGCACCGAGAACATCTGCCCGGAGGACATGGAGATGGGCAACGGGCATGCGCACTGCATGTCGATGCTGCTCGGAGGTGCGGGCGAGTCGATCCCGGTGCGGGACGGCGAGCTCCAGCTCGGCCAGTGGCAGCGGGTGCTGTTCCTCGAGCTGGACCGCGAGCGCGACCGGCGCTGGACCGTCCAGGTCGTCGGCGTCTGAGCCCGTCCAGGACGCGGCCGCGCAGGGCGAGGGCGCTGCGTGGATCAACATCAGTGTCTGACACCGATCTTCGATGCGCGGCATCGCCGCCGCGGCGATTCTCGTCTGAGCAGGGAGTTCGAGCCTCGTAAGTTTGTGCGCTTTCGCATCAGTGTCTGACACCGGTGTCAAAGAGCGAGCTGCGGCCCTGGTCTATTCGGGCGTGACGTAGGCGGCCGTGATGCCGCCGTCGACGACGAACGTCGCACCGTTCACGAACGACGACTCGTCGCTCGCGAGGAAGAGCGCCGCCGCCACGATCTCGCGCGGCTTCGCGAGGCGCCCCGTCGGCCAGTGGACCTGCCGGCGCGCGAACGCCGCGGGGTCGTCCCCGAAGATCGAGAGCAGGAGCGGGGTCTCCACCGGGCCCGGGCAGAGCGCGTTCACGCGCACGCCCTGGCGCGCGAACTGGGTCGCGAGCTCGCGGCTCATCGAGAGCACGGCGCCCTTCGACGCGGTGTACGAGATCTGCGAGGTCGCGGCGCCCATGAGCGCGACGAACGAGGCGACGTTGATGACCGACCCACCGCTGCGCTCGAGCAGGTGCGGGATCCCGTGCTTGCAGCAGAGGAACACGCCCTTCGTGTTCACGTCCTGCACGCGCTGCCACGCCCCGACGCTCGTCTCGAGGACGGAGGCATCGTCGGCGGGCGAGATGCCGGCGTTGTTGTAGAGGACGTCGACGCCGCCGTAGCGACCGCGCGCCGCCTCGTACATCGCCGCCACCCCGCCCTCGTCGGCGACGTCGACCTCGAACGCGAACGCCTCGCCCGCACAGAGCCCCACCGTCTCCTCCGCGAGCGCGCGGTCGACGTCGGCGACGCACACCTTCGCCCCCTCGCCGCTGAAGACGATCGCGGCCTCCCGGCCCATTCCTCCGCCCGCGCCCGTGATCACGCAGATCTTTCCGTCGAGCCTGCCCATGTGGCCCTACCCCTCCGTCGCCATGAAGACGCTCTTGACCTCCGAGTAGCCCTCGAGTGCGTGCATCCCGAGCTCGCGACCGAACCCCGACTGCTTGAAACCTCCGAACGGCGTCTGTACCCGGACGGACGTGTTCGCGTTGACCGACAGCACCCCCGCGTCGATCGCCCTCGCGACGCGGAGGAAACGCGCGCCGTCGCGCGTCCAGATCGAGCCCGAGAGGCCGTATGGCGTGTCGTTCGCGATGCGGATCGCGTCCGCCTCGTCCTCGAACGGAATGACGGCGGCGACGGGGCCGAAGACCTCCTCGCGGGCGACGCGGTCCTCGTTCGACGCCTCGACGACCGTGCAGGGGAACCAGTAGCCGCGCCCGTCCGGAGCCTCGCCGCGGAATGCGACCGGCCCGCCGTCGACGAACGAGGCGACCCGCTCGCGGTGCTCCGCCGAGATGAGCGGCCCCATCTCGGTCTCCTCCGCCGCCGGGTCGCCCACCCGCACCCTCCGGGTCGCGCCCACGAGCAGTTCCAGGAACCGGTCGTACGCGGGCTTCTCGACGAGGATCCGCGAGCGGGCGCAGCAGTCCTGCCCGGCGTTGTCGAACACGGCGTAGGGCGCGGCCGATGCGGCACGCTCGAGATCCGCGTCCGCGAAGACGACGTTCGCGGACTTGCCGCCGAGCTCGAGCGTCACCCGCTTGATCGTCTGCGCGGCTCCCTGCATCACGCCGCGTCCGACCTCGGTCGAGCCCGTGAACCCGATCTTCGCGACGTCGGGATGCTCGACCAGCCGCCGGCCGACGACGGAGCCCTTGCCGGCGAGCACGTTGACGACTCCCTCGGGGATGCCCGCCTCGAGCACGAGCTCGGCGAGCCGCAGCGCCGAGAGCGGCGTCAGCTCGGCGGGCTTGAGGACGACCGTGTTCCCGCAGGCGAGCGCCGGCCCGAGCTTCCAGCTCGCGATGTTGAGCGGGAAGTTCCACGGCACGATGAGCCCTACGACTCCGAGCGGCTCGCGGAAGGTCGCCGCGACCCCGCCCGCCACGGGGATCGTCTCCCCGTGCTGCTTGTCGACCGCGCCCGCGTAGAAGTGGAACACCTGCGCGACCATCCCGACCTCCGCCCGCGCGCCCGAGATCGGCTTGCCCACGTTCTCGGACTCGATGCGGGCGAGCTCCTCCGCGTGCTCTTCCACGAGACCGGCCAGCCGGCGCAGCAGGCGGGCGCGGTCGGCAGGAGCCACCTCACGCCACCCCGGATACGCCGCCTTCGCTCGTGCGACCGCGGCATCCGTCTCCTCCGGGCCTGCCTGCTCGAGCTCGGCGATGGGCTCCTCGGTCGCGGGGTTGAGGACCGTGAGGGTCACGCGTGCGCGGCCTCCCGCGCTTCGCGGTACTCGCGCGCCTCTTCGACCAGCGCTTCGATGAGACCGCGGTCCCCGCCCGCTTCCGGGTGCCACTGCACCCCGAGCAGGAAGCGCTTCTCCGGGTCCTCGACCGCCTCCACCGTGCCGTCCTCGGCCCACGCGGTCTCGACGAGCCCCTCCCCGACGGTCCCTAGCGCCTGATGGTGGTGCGACGTCACAGAGGGGCCCGAGCCGACCACCGCCTGCAGCCGTGAGCCCGCCTGCACTTCGACCGGATGCTCCGAGAACGTCCCCGGAACCTGGCGGTGCTCCTCGTGCCCGACCTTCTCCGGCAGATGCTGGACGAGATCTCCCCCGCGCGCGACGTTCAGGAGCTGCACGCCGCGGCACACCGCGAGCGTCGGCAGGTCCCGAGCGAGCGCCGCCCGCAGGAGCGCCATCTCCCCCGCGTCTCGCCGCCTCTGCGGCTCGTCCGTCTCACCGTGCGCCTCGGCGCCGTAGAGCGCGGGATCGACGTCCGCGCCGCCGGAGAAGAGGATTCCGTCGAGCGCCGCGAGCGTCTCCTCGACGCCCTCCTCGCTCGGCGGGATCAGCACCGGCCGCCCGCCCGCTCGCTCGACCGCGTCCACGTAGTCGAGCGGGATGAGGGCCGCCGGCAGGTGCCAGACCCCCCAGCGCGCGTCCTGCGCGTACGTCGTGATCCCGATCAGCGGTCTCATGCGGGCTCGGTCTCCAGGACCCAGATCGTGCCGTCTCCGGTCTCGAGCGCGCGGCTGCCGTTCCGCGCCGCGAGGCTCGTCCGCAGCACGCGCACGGTCCGCCCGTCGAGCTCCGCGAGGGCGCCGCGCTCGCCGTCGGTCGCGGACGCGAAGCGCCAGGCCTGCACCTGCCGGAAGATCTCCTCGGCGGGACGGCTCCAGTCGATCCAGACGTAGTCCGGGCCGAAGAAGGAGAAGTAGCTCCCCTCGCCTTGCTGCGGGTCGCCGGGGTCGCCTGCCTCGATCCGCGCAAGCGCCTTCGGAAGGAGCTCGACGATCAGGTCGACGAGCTTCGGCTCGAGCTCCTCCCACGAGTGCTCGTCGCCGAGCTCGATCGTTCCCTGGGCGAGGATCGCCCCCGTGTCGAGCTCGGCGTCCATGCGGTGGAACGTGAAGCCGAGCTCGCGCTCGCCGTTCCGGATCGCCCACGACACCGGGCTCGCCCCCCGGTAGTGAGGGAGAAGCGAGGGATGGCCGTTCATCCAGCCGTATCGGGGCACGGAGAGCGCGGCCACCGGAACCTTCCACGGAAACCCCGTGCAGAGAGCGAGGTCGGGCTCGTACGGGCGAAGCAGGGGCGCGATGCGCTCGCGGGAGGCAGGGATGAGCACGTCGAGCTCCGCGGGCGCCTCGCGCACGAGCTCGTCGAAGCGGTTGCCGTAGCGTCCTGCGTGCGCGCGCGAGGCAAGGAGCGCGACCGGCTCGTGCCCGAGCCCGCGCAGCATGTCCGCGTAGCCCTGGGCTGCCTGCGGCACCTGCGAGACGAGGACGATCTTCATCCGCGCTCGAAGTAGCGCGTTCGTTCCCAGTCGGTGACGGACTTGTCGAACAACGTCTGCTCCGTACGCGCGTAGTTCAGGTAGTGGTCGACGACCTGGTCGCCGAAGGCGGCTCGCGCCATCGTGCCCGATTCGAGCGCCGCGACGGCCTCGCGGAGCGTCGCGGGGAAGCGCTTCGCGTCGGACTCGTACGCGTTTCCCTCGAGCGGCGGCCCCGGCTCGAGCTCGGCCTCGATCCCGTGCAGCCCCGCGGCGATGATCGCGGCGAGCGCGAGGTAGGGGTTGACGTCCCCACCCGGGATCCGCGTCTCGACGCGCTTCGACGCATCGTGCCCCACGATGCGGAAGCCGCACGTGCGGTTGTCGTGCCCCCACGAGAGCGAGGTAGGCGCCCAGCTCCCGGCCGCGTAGCGCTTGTACGAGTTGACCGTCGGAGCGAGGAAGAGCGCGAGCTCCTCGAAGCACGCGATCTGACCCGCGAGGAAGCGCTCGAACAGCGTGTCGTCCTCCGCGAACGCCGCGGCGCCGTCCCGGAAGAGGGAAGCGTGGATGTGGCACGAGTTGCCGATCCACGACTCGAAGGGCTTCGCCATGAACGTGATCGAGCAGCCGTTCGCGTGCGCGATCTCCTTGGCCCCGTTCTTGTAGACGACGTGGTTGTCGGCCGTCCTGAGCGCGTCCGCGAAGCGGAAGTTGACCTCGTGCTGTCCCGGCCACGCCTCGCCCTTGGAGCTCTCGACCCTGATCCCGGCCCCCTGCATGCCGTTGCGGATCTGACGCAGGAGGTCCTCGTCGTACGTGGTGGCGAGTACGTGGTAGTCGAGGATGTAGGGCACGGAGGGGGTGAGCGCCTCGTACCGCTGCGCCCAGGCTTGCTCGTAGCTCTCGCGCAGGAGGTAGAACTCGAGCTCCGATCCCGCCATCGGCGTCAGGCCGAGCGCCGCGGCCCGCTCCATCTGCCTCCTCAGGACCTGCCTCGGCGAGGGCTGCACGGGCGAGCCGTCCTGCCAGTGCACGTCGCAGAGGACGAGCGCGGTGCCGGGGAGCCACGGGATCCTGCGCAGGGTCGCGAGGTCCGGCCGGAGGGCGAAGTCGCCGTAGCCGCGCTCCCAGCTCGCGATCTCGTAGCCGGGGACGGGGTCCATCTCCATGTCGAGCGCGAGGAGGTAGTTGCAGCCCTCGACCTCGTGCTCGGCTCCGATCTCCTCGACGAAGAACTCGCCGTGCAGGCGCTTGCCGAGAAGGCGTCCCTGCATGTCCGTGAAGGCGACGACCACCGTGTCGACCGACCCGCTCTCGACGTCGGCCTCGAGCTCCTTCAGGCTCAGCACGGCGCCGATCCTAGTGCGCGTTGACACACGGTTCCCCGGCTGCACGTAATACCCGCCTGCAGAACCGTCCGCGACTCTGGGAGGCCGTATGAGCACGTCGACGAACCCTGGTTCGCATCACCTGTCGGAGGACGAGCAAACCCTCCACCGGCTCGGCTACGCGCAGGAGCTCTTCCGCTCGATGGGCGGGTTCCAGAACTTCGCGATCTCCTTCACGATCATCTCGATCCTCGCGGGCTGCCTCACCTCGTACACGATCGGTTTCAACCAGGGCGGCCCCGTCGCGATCACCTGGGGCTGGCTCCTCGTAGGCGCCTTCTGCATCTTCGTAGCGCTGGCCATGGGCGAGATCGCATCGACCTACCCGACTGCGGGCGGCCTCTATTTCTGGTCGTCGAAGCTTCCGGGCGGTAGCCCCGGCTGGGGCTGGTTCACCGGCTGGTTCAACCTCGTCGGGCAGATCGCGGTCACCGCGTCCATCGGCTTCGGCTGCGCGATCTTCATGACCTCGTGGCTGAACCTCATTACCGACGGAAGCTACGGCAACACGTACCACTGGATCTACCTCACCTACGCGGGGATCATGCTCGCCGCGGGCCTGGTCAACATGTTCAAGGTCTCGATCACGGCCGCCATCAACACGTTCTCGGCGTGGTGGCACATGGTCGGGGTGCTCTTCATCGTCGCCGTCCTGACCATCGTCCCCGACCACCATCGCTCGGTCGGCTACGTCTTCGGGCAGACGATCAACAACACGGGCTTCAGCGGGGGCACGACGTCGGGAATCGTGTTCTTCTACGTGTTTCTCACGGGCCTGCTGCTCGCCCAGTACACGATCACGGGCTACGACGCGTCCGCGCACATGAGCGAGGAGACCCGGAGCGCCTCGATCGGCGCGGCCTGGGGCATGGTGATGTCCGTGGTCGTCTCGGTGATCTTCGGGTTCATCCTGCTCGTCGCGGTGACGTTCACGGTGCCGAACGACAAGGACGCGGCGGCGGCGGGCACGTACATCGTCACGTACATCTGGCAGACCTCGATGAGCACGCACTGGGCGGAGATCCTGCTCTTCATCGCCGTCGTCGCCCAGACGTTCTGCACCATCGCCTCGACCACCTCCGCCTCACGGATGATGTTCGCGTTCTCGCGCGACCGGGCGGTGCCCGGGCACCAGCTCTGGCGGCGCGTGTCGCGGGTCGACCGGATCCCCATCTACACCGTGTGGGCGATCGTCGTCCTCGCGTTCGTCACGCCCTTGCCCGCCTGGTGGTTCGGCTACGTCGGCTACGCCGCGTCCACGGCGATCGCCGTCATCGGCCTGTACATCGCCTTCATGCTCCCGATCATCCTTCGGCTCAAGGCGGGCGACAAGTTCGAGCGAGGCGCCTGGCACCTCGGACGCCACTACAAGTGGATCGACACGATCGCGATCCTCTGGATCGTCTTCATCTGCATCATCTTCATGCTCCCGAGCTACTACCTCGGCGTCCCCTGGAACACGGGGTTCGACTGGAACTACGTCAACTACACCCCGCTCCCGGTGATCGGGGCCTTCCTCCTCTTCGGCGGCTGGTACGTGCTGTCGGCGAGGAAGTGGTTCAAGGGCCCGATTCGCCAGGGCACGGAGGAGGAGCTCGAGCGGATCGAGGCCGCCTACGAGACGCCGACCGCAAGGCCCGAGACGGCGTAGGCCCGATCTGCACGTCGCTTCACCGAGGGGGCGCCCCGCGCGCCCCCTCGCCTATCCCTCCAGCGCAGCCTGGAACGCGCCCTCCGCCGCGGTGCGCTCGAGCCGCGCGAAGTGCTCGGCCGCGTAGCCAGCGAAGTCGAACTCGAGCTCCGAGACGACCGTCTGGACGACGCCCCACATCGCCTCGCGGAAGTCGGACATGAAGCGCATGAGCTCGAGCGCCCGCTCGTCCTCCTCGCGCAGGCTCCCGGAGTAGGCCTCGAGCAGGACGCGGCGCCCGGCCTCGTCGAGCTCGTGGTTGATCGCGAAGTTCGCGAGGTCGAAGAAGCGGTCCCCGTTTCCCGCGTACTCCCAGTCGACGATCCGGATTCGCTCGCCGTCGTCCAGGAAGTTCGCGTTCAGCAGGTCGTTGTGGCAGAGACAACGTGGCGCCTCCGCGCGTGCGCGCTCGATGCGCTCCGCGATCTCGTGCGCCCACGGGTACTCGGCCGGCTCCGCACCCCCGCGCCCGAGCGCCGTCTCCAGATAGCGCTCGACGACCCGGAAGGAGTCGAACGGGCCCGACACGGGGGAGGCTGCGTGGACCGCGCGCAGCGTTGCGGCGACGCGGGCCAGCGCCCTCGGCTCCCGCATCGTCTCGACCGGGATCGGGCGGCCCTCGATGAAGCGAGTCACGAGCCACCCCTCGGGCTCGACGAAGAAGGCCACCTCCGGCCCGATGCCGAGCTCGGCCGCCACGCGGGTCGCCTCCGCCTCCACACGTCGGTCGATCCCGAGGAGGTGCGTGTCCTTCCCGGCGATCCGCAGCACGAACGCCTGACCGTCGAGCTCGACCTTCACGTTGTGGTTCGTGATCCCGCCGCCGAGCACCTCCAGGCGCGGGTCGGCATCCGGCCATACCCGGGCGATCGCAGCCTCGACGACGCTCATGCGCGGACCCTGTCCCCGTCGGGATCGAAGAGCGGCTCGTTCGCGACCACTCCACCGGCCCAGTCGCCGAAGATCTCGACCTCGACCTCGGTCCCGACGGCGTGCTCGGCGGGCAGGTAGGCATAGGCGATCGAGCGCCCGACCGTGTATCCGTACCCCCCGCTCGTCACCCTTCCCACGAGCTCTCCAGCCACGCGAACGGGCTCCGAGCCGAGCGCGATCGCCCTCCGGTCCTCGAGCGTGAGGCAGCGGAGCAGGCGCTCCGGCGCCGGCGCCGCGGCGAGCGCGTCGCGGCCCACGAACTCGTCCTTGTCGAGCTTGACGGCGAAGCCGAGCCCGGCTTCGTAGGGCGTGTCCTCGGGAGTGATGTCCGCCCCCCACACGCGATATCCCTTCTCCAGGCGGAGCGAGTCGATCGCCTTGTAGCCGCCGGCGACGAGCCCGTGGCCGCGCCCTGCCTCCCAGAGCGCGTCCCAGAGCGCGAGCCCGAAGTCCGCGGGGCAGTAGAGCTCCCACCCGAGCTCGCCCACGTAGGTGACGCGAAGTGCGAGGCACGGGACCGCCGCCACCGCGAGCTCGCGTGCGGACATGTACGGGAAGGCCTCGTTCGAGAGGTCGCCGGTCGTGAGCGGCTGCAGGATGTCCCGGGCCTTCGGCCCCCACAGGCCGTAGCAGGCGTACTGCGACGTGACGTCGGAGATCTGGACCGACCCGTCGCCGGGCGCGTGCTGGCGAAGCCAGGCGAGGTCGTGCTGCCCGAACGCCGTCCCGGTGACGATGCGAAAGCGGTCCTCGACGAGCCGGGTCACCGTGAAGTCGCACTCGATCCCGCCGCGCCGATTGAGCATCTGCGTGTACGTCAACCGCCCGACCTCGCGGGCGACGCGATTGGCGCAGAGACTCTCGAGGAAGCCCGCGGCTCCCTCGCCGCTCACGTCGAGCTTCGCGAAGGAGCTCTCGTCGAAGAGCGCCGCCGTCTCCCGGCAGGCGCGGTGCTCGGCCCCGACGGCCGGCGACCAGAGCTTCCCCGCCCACCCTCGCGGCCGGAGCGACCCGTCGCCGCCGGGCGCATTCGGCTCGAACCAGTTGGCGCGCTCCCACCCGGACTTCTCGCCGAACACGGCCCCCAGCTCCTGCAGCCTCGGGTAGACGGGGGAGACGCGCAGTGGCCTCCCGGCGAGGCGCTCGTGTCCCGGGTACTTCACGTCGTAGTACGTCTCGTAGATCTCCTTCGTGCGTGCGAGGGTGTACGCACGGCTCCGGTAGGCGGCGCCGAAGCGCCGCGAGTCCATGTGCCAGACGTCGAGCGAGGGCGTGCCCTCCACGATCCACTCGGCCACGAGCTTCCCCATGCCGCCCGCTCCCGCCAGGCCATGGGCGCAGAATCCGGAGGCGACCCAGAACCCGTGCACCTCGGAGGGGCCGAGCACGAACTCGCCGTCCGGCGTGAACGCCTCCGGCCCGTTCACGAGCCGGATGACCTCCATCTCCTCGAGGCTGGGGACGCGGACGATCGCGTTTCGAAGTAGCTCCTCGAAGCGCGGCCAGTCCTCCTCGAGGAGCCGGGAGTTGAAGTCCGCGGGGATGCCGTCGAGGCCCCACGGGGCGCAGTGGCGCTCGTAGCCGCCCATGACGAGGCCGCCCGACTCCGGGCGGAAGTAGACGAGGAGCGAGGGATCGCGGAGCGTCGGCATGTCGAGCGGCAGCCCGGCCGGCCTCGTGATCAGGTACTCGTGCGCCATCGCGACGATCGGGACGGTGACGCCGGCGAGGGCGCCGATCTCCCGTGCGTACATCCCGCCGGCGTTGACGACGACCTCGGCCTCGATCTCCCCGCCGTCCGTCTCCACCGCCCGCGCCCGCCCCTTCTCGACACGGATGCCCGTCACGCGGGTCGCGGTGTTCACCTCCGCGCCACGCCGCCGTGCTCCCTCCGCGAGCGCGAGTGTCAACTGGCTCGGGTCCACGTACCCGTCGGTCGGGAGGAACGCGGCGCCGAGGACGCCTTCGGTCTCGAGCGGAGGGAAGAGCTCCTTCGCCTCGCGTGCCGAGACGAGCTCGAGCGGGAGGCCGAACGTCTTCGCCCAGCCCGCCTGCCGCGTGAGCTCCTCCATCCGCTCGGGAGCGGACGCGAGGCGCAGCGACCCCACCTCGTGCCAGCCGGTCTCGAGCCCGACCTCTTTTCCCAGGTCGCGGTAGAGGTCGACCGAGCTCATCATCATCCTCGTCAGCGAGAGGGAGCCTCGGAGCTGGCCGACCAGGCCCGCGGAGTGGAAGGTCGAGCCGCTCGTGAGCTCCGCCCGCTCGACGAGGACGACGTCGTCCCATCCGAGCCTCGCCAGCCAGTAGAGGACGGAGCAGCCGCCCACGCCTCCGCCGATCACCACCGCACGAGCCCGGTCGCGCACGCGGTGGACCCTAGAACGGCCGTGGGGACGGAGGCGCGTGACCCGGCGTGCACGGGGCTTCGAACAGCGAGCGCAAATTGCGCGAAATTCGTTCGGCCACGGCCTTGAACGACAGGTCCGTCTCTGCAAGAGTCGCGCTGCGCCGAGCACGGGGCGCCGGTAGGACGAAGCCTCCCGAGCAGCTGTACGCGAAAGCGGAAGGTCGGTCGGGACGGTGGACGAAAGCGTTCCCGGCTCGGCGAATTCTGCGGCCGGGTTGCCTGCCCGGTCGCGCTCTTTCTTGCCTCCGCGGTTCTAGAGCATGTGGGTGATCCCGCAGTGCAAGCCTGTGCGAAAAGAAAAAGTCGCAAATTGCGCTGTCTTTCCGCGACAGGTGCTTGACGGGGCGAAACGGAGACCCTAGAGTCGTGATCGCACCGAGTACGGAGCGTCCGAGGTTGATGGTTCTCCGATCGGCACCCGCTTCGGCGGAGGTCAGTTGGAAAGCCGGACGAAGGCGCCACCGGCTCGGTGCATTTTCGTTTCCGGACCTGCCTGCCTGGCGCCCGGCCCCGCCTCCTATGCTGGCCCAGTGCGCAGGCTCCTCGCCCTCGTCAGCGCGATCATCTTCGTCGACGCCATGCTGTTCACGGCGCTGACTCCGCTCGTGCCGCACTACGCCCACGAGTTCGGGCTGTCGAAGGCCGAGGCGGGAGTCCTGGTCGCCACCTTCGGCGCCGGGGCGCTCGTCGGCGGCGTCCCCGGCGGCCTGCTCGCAGCCCGCTTCGGGCCGAAGCGCGCGGTCGTGAGCGGCCTGCTCCTGCTCGGGCTCGCGAGCTTCGCGTTCGCAGCCGCGAACACCGCCGTCACCCTCGGGGCCGCGCGCTTCGTCCAGGGGCTCTCGAGCACGACGACGTGGGCGGGCGCCCTCGGCTGGCTGACGGTCTCGGCGCCGCGCGAGCAGCGGGGCGAGATGATCGGGACGGCCTTCGGCGCAGCCGTGTTCGGCGCGCTGCTCGGGCCGATGGTTGGAGGCATCGCGGACCTCGTCGGCATCCGCGCCTCGTTCCTCGCGGTCGGAGTGCTCGCGTTCGGCTTCGCGGCCCTGGCCTCGATCCCGCGGGGCGTCCGGGAGGTACGCTCGTCCTCGGGAGGCCTCCGGCGGGCGCTCCGGGATCGCCGCTTCATCGGCGGGCTCTGGCTCAACACGCTTCCCGCCCTGCTCTTCGGGATCCTCGTCGTGCTCGCGCCTCTCGCCCTCGACCGCCACGGCTGGTCGCCGTTCAAGATCGCGCTCGTCTTTTTCTTCACGGGCCTCGTCGAGGTGGGGATCAACCCGCTGCTCGGCCGGCTCTCGGACCGCATCGGGCGGCTCCTGCCGATCCGCGTCGCGCTCGGCACCTCGATCGTGGTCGCAGTCGCGCTCGCCGCCGCTTCCGCACCCGTCGCGATCGCCGTGCTCATCTGTGCGGCCGGGATCAGCTTCGGCGGCTTCTACACGCCCGGGATGTCGCTCACGTCGCATCGCGCGGAGCTCGCAGGGCTCGCGCAGGGCCTGGCGTTCGGGCTCATGAACAGCGCCTGGGCCCTCGGCAACGTGACCGGCCCGACGCTCGGCGGGGCGCTGGCGGAGCTCTACGGCGATCCCACCCCGTACCTCGTGGGCGCAGGGCTGTGCGCCCTCACGCTCGTCGCGGCCGTGCGCCTGCCCGCGCGCAGGTCGGCGGCGCGCGCCGCCTGAGACGCGTCAGGAGGCGGCGGGCAGCTGGGCGAGCACGGGCGGGAAACGCTCGAGCACCCACCTGGGGCCGAGGAGCGGCAGGCGATAGTCGCGGCCGTTCACCAGGCTGAACTCGCCGGTCCGGGGATCCATCGGCAGTCGCGACTCCGCGGGGTACCAACGGTTGTGGCGCTCGATCAGGTCGTTCACCTCATGGAACGGCCAACGCGAGGCGAGCGACCTCCAGCGGCGGGCGAACGCGCGCTCGTCGCCTCCGCTCTCGGCGGCCGCCGCTTCCCACGCCTCGCAAAGCGCGGCCTCGTGCTCCTCGACCTGACGCTCGATCTCGTGCAGGCGGAGCATGTACGGGAGCGGGCCGCCCGTGCTCGCGAGATACGCCTCCGCGGTCGGGGCGAAGTTGCGGAGGCGGAGCGGCAGCCGCCTCCCGCGCAGAGGGCTCGAGCGGAGCTCGTCCTCGAGCGCGGCGAGCTCGCGCCGCTGCCTCGGCGTCTCGGGCAGCACCACCTGCTGGCGCAGGATCGCCTCGCGCTCGGCCTGTTTCACGTCTCTATTAGAGCTAGCGACCGAGGAGTCGCGCGAGGAAGCCCTTGCGCTCGGGGGGAACGCCCTCGACGTCCGGCTTCGGCTCGACCGTGTCCGGCTCCTCGGGCTCGGGCGGCGCCTGCATCAGCTCCTGGCCGCCGCGACGCTCCGCGAGCCGGTCGAAGTCGCCCCGGATCGCGGCGCGCATGTCGTCGAGGTGGCTCTCCTCTCTCACGGCCGCTCGTTCGCCGCGGCGAACGCCGACTCCTGCCGGCTAGCGGCGCGCGGCGAAGGTGGCCACCCAGACCGCGCCGTCCGGGTTGCCTAGGAACCCGGGCGCGGGCGCCAGCCCGGCGCCGAAGAGGCGGAAGCCCGAACGTAGGAGCACGGCCCGGTGCGGCGGCGACGCGAGCCACCCGGCGACGACGACGCGCGCGCTCATGTCGATCGGCCCCGCCCACAGGTTCTCGCCGAAGAGGAAGACGTGCAGCCCCGTCGCGCGGACCTCCGCGAGCGGGTCCGTCCCGCAGGGCGCGTGCGTGAGCACGCCGCAGGACGCGACGCGCCGCCCCTTCAGCACCGCGGCCTCTCGTAGCGGCCGCGAGGGCGCGAGCGCATGGCGACGGTGCCGGGAGCGGGCCCAGTTCACGAGGCACTCGATCGCACGACGTTTGACCGGCAGCGGCGCGTCGGCTGCGTCCGCGTTCGCGCACGTGCCGCTCGGGGCCAGGTCGAAGCTCCAGCCGGCGCGAGCGCCCGCGCCGGCGTGTGCGACGAACGCCGCCGCCACGAGCGCCGAGACGATCGCGACGAACGCCAACCTGACCGATGCCGCTGTCGGGGAAGCCAAGTGGGTCTCCGTTGAGGAGATGGCCCACCGAATCAGCCCCTCGTGGCGCCGGCCATCCCCTCAGGTGGGGGATCCTAACCAGGTCCGCGGCGAGCATGCATGCGCCAGGTGGCGCCGGCCGCGAGGCCGAGAACGAGCGTGGGCGTCACCGTCAGGAAGCGATAGAGCAACGTCGCCGCAACGGCGTCCGCGTTCGGCGCCCCGAAGGCGACGAGCGCCCCGGTCAGGCCGAGCTCGACGAAGCCGAGGCCGGCGGGCGTCAGCGGCAGCGCTCCGATGATCCGGACGAGCGCCCAGGCGGCGAACGCCTCGACGGCGGACACCTCGGCGCTCGAGACGCCGATCGTGCGCAGGCAGGCGAGGAGGACGAGGAAGACGGAGAGATGGCCGACCAGCGTCGCCGCGGTGATCACGTGCCAGCGCCGCCTGAGCAGCTCGAGCGTCCCCTCCCTGAACCGCACGAAGCTCTCGCTGCCCCACTGCACCGGTCGGCGCCGGAGGAGGCGGCGCGCCCGGTTCGTGAGGCGCGCGGCCAGGTCGCCCACGCTGCGGGCGCGCTGCTCGCTGGAGAGCGCGAGGGCGAAGCCGGTGATGACGACGACCAGGACCGCGAGCCCCACGAGCGCGGCCACCTTCAGCCCGGCGTGGCTCTCCTTGGCCGCCGTCAGGAGAGCGAGGGCGACGATCGGGAAGGTCAGGTTGGCGAGCTGGTTCCAGACGCCGGTCACGGCCACCGCCAGGCCGACCGGCCCCGGCTCGAACCCCCAGGAGCGGAGGAGCGCGAAGGACCCGGCCATTCCCACGGCGGCGCCCGCCGGCGAGACGATGGACAGCGCCGTCGACGCCTGGCTGAGGGCGAGGGCCTGCCGGAAGCCGAGCCCGGGCAGCGCGGCCATCCAGGGCGGCGCGAAGGTCACGATGTTGAGCACGGTCGCGGCCGCGAGCACCAGGGCGTCTTCGAGGCTGAGGCCCCGCAGGACGTCCCAGACGCTGCGGTAGTCGGCGATCCGAGGGAGGGCGAAGACGAAGACCGCGACCACCACGACGACCGCCAGGCCGCCGCCGAGCAGGCGCCTCCGCAGGCGACCCCGTTGCGGCGGAGCTGCGGCGATGTCGTCCGCCATCGCGGGGAACCTATCGGCCGCCACCTCGAGAGAAGGAGTATCTGATGCACGTTCGGAGAACGCTCCCCGTCAGCCCGGCGACCGCGATCTCGCTCGTCGCCCTCTTCTTCGCGCTCGGCGGCTCCGCGCTCGCCGTGGGTCACGGACTGAGCGCCGCCCAGGCTCGCTGCGCCACGGGCGCCGTGCGCGGCATCGCCACCGTTACCGGGGAGCCGAGCGCCGGGATCGCGAACGTCCCCGATCAGTTCACGAGCCGCAAGTCCGTGTTCTCGCGCCGGTTCAACTGCACGGGCGGCGCCGTCCAGGTGCGCCGCACGGCGGCCGGCGTCTTCGAGGTGCGTTTCGCCGGCAACGGCGCCCAGAGCGCCCTTGCAAGCTCGGTCGGCGACGCCTATGCGGACGTCGAGCCGGTCGGCGGCGGCGTCTTCAGGGTGTCGATCCATCCCGCCGGACGGGACGACCTCTCCGACCGGACGTTCACGATCGTCGTCGTGTAGCCGCTGGCTACGGGAAGCGCGGCGAGACGAGCGCCGCTCCGATCCCGGCGGCGACGAGGAAGGCGGCCGCGATCGCGACGAAGACGAAGGTGATCTCGGTCCTCCCCGGCTCCCGCCCCAGGCTGGAGCCCAGCTTTGCGTACGCCGCGTCGAGCGCGCCGGCCGTGCGAGCCTCGGAGAACTTGCCCCCCGTGAGCAGCGCGATCTGGCGCAGCGTCGCCGGATCGGGCGGAACGGGGATCATCTCCGGGCCTGCGCCGAAGAAGCCGTTGTCCCGGGTGACCACGCCGGTGGGAGTCCCGAGCGCGATCGTGTAGACGGGGATCCCGGCGTCCTTCGCGAGCTGCGCCCCCTCGAGCGGCTGCAGGATCCCACGCGTCTGGGAGCCGTCGGACATGAAGAGGATCGAGACGAGCTTCTGCGGCTGGGTGGGCGTCACGCTCGCCGCGAGCGACCGCGCGCCACGGACAGACGCCGGAGCGGCAGTCGGCCCTCTCGCGTTCGGGTTCTCCTGCAGCGCCCGCTTGGCGAGCTGGACGGCGGTCTGCAACGCGTCGCCGATCGCCGTCCCGCCGTAGATCACGAAGTTGCCGATGTCGTCGACCGCCTGCCCGACGAGAGCGTGGTCGGTCGTCGGAGGCGTCGCGACCTGTGCCTCGCCCGCGAACACGACCAGCCCGACGCGGAGCCGCTTCGGCACGCGAGCGAGGAAGAGGTGCACGGCGGCCTGCGCGGCGCCGAGCCTGGTCGGCTTCACGTCCTCCGACTGCATCGAGCGAGAGGTGTCGACGACGAGGATCACCGTGGCCCGCTCGTTCGTCACCGTCCGGCGCACCTCCGGGCGGGCGAGCGCCACGAGCAGCGCGGCGAGCGCGAGGAGGAAGATTGCCGGCGGGACGTACCGCAACCAGGAGCGCGCGGGCGCGACCGAGGCGAGCACGTCTAGGTTCGGGAAGCGGACGGCGTAGCGTGCGCGGCGGCGCTCGGCGAGGAGCCAGACCCCGACCGCGGCAGCCAGCAGGAGCAGGCTCGTGAGGTAGATCGGGTGGAGGAAGATCATCTGACGACCGCACAGACGGCTTGCACCTGGACGACGGCGCGGACGGCCGAGATCTCCGCGTCCGCCCGAACCTGGACGACCGCCCGGTTCCCGTGCAGTGAGAGCTTCGTCGTGACGCTGCGCGCGAGGCTCCTGCTCGGCGGTGTGCGCGTGTAGAAGCCGACCGCGTGCGCTCCGTCGACGAGTCGCTCGCGCGGCCCGCAGACCTGGGAGATCATGCTCGGCCCCGGCCGGATGCGCACCTCGTGCGCGCGGCGGATCGTCGGATGACCCGCGAGGATCGTCGCGACCGCGGTCGGGACGCGGGTCCCGCCCCCGCGACCGGGCAGGCAGCCGACGTGCGGGCGGAAGCTGGCGGAGGCCGCGCTCGCGCCGACGTACGAGCCGACGAAGACGACGGAGTCCGACGTGGAGATGCCGGGGTTCACCGGGCTCCCGAGCGACCCGAGGAAGGAGACGTCGACGGCCCTGTCGCTCAGCTCCGCGTCGAGTCCGCCGACGACATAGCGCCTCGGGCACGTGATCCGGTACTCGACCTGCGGCCGCGGGACGCCCCCGCTGATCGGAACGACGACCCACGGCCCTGCCTTCGGGACGCAGACCATGAGACCCTGGCACTCGCGCGTCGCCCCCGCGGGCGCGACCCCGACGGCAAGGGCAGCGACGACCGCGGCTCCGACGACGACGGCGGCCCTCACGGGACTCTCCGGAAGAGGAGCGCCGAGAGCGCCCCGCCTGCGAAGAGGAGCACCGCCGCCCCGCCTGCGAAGTAGTCGGTGATCTCCCGCGACTGCTTGCGCTTTCCGAGGCGCGAGCCCAGCTTCTCGTAGACGTCTCGCAGGCGCTCGTCGTCCGGCGCGCGGAAGAGCTCGCCGCCGGACGTGCGCGTGATCTCTGCGAGCGTCGCCTCGCTCGGCGGGACGCGGATGTACTGGACGAGGCCGCCGGTCAGCTTCTCCTTCACCACGCCGTTCTCCGTCCCGACCAGGATCGCGTACACCGGCACCCCTTGCTTCTTCGCCAGCGCCGCCGCCTGCTGCGGCGCTATCCGGCCGCCGTCGCGCGCGCCGTCGGAGACCATCAGGATCGCCATCGGAGGCACGCTCCCGTCGCTCGCGCGCTGCTTGCGGCCGAGCGCGAGCGAGAGCGCCACCGCGTCCCCGATCGCCGTCCCCTCCCCCGGCTGCAGCGAGTCGAGCGAGGCCTCGACCAGCGAGCGGTCGGCGGTCGGCTCCACGCCCACGACCGCGCGCGTCGCGAAGGAGACCACGCCCACGCGGTACTTCGCCGGCACCTTCGCGAGGAAGGCCTTGGCGGCGGCCCTCGCCGCGTCGAGCCTCGTCGGCCGGATGTCCGTCGCCTTCATGGAACGCGAGACGTCGAGGTCGAGAATGACGGTCGCCTCTTCGCGCTTGACGCTCACCGTCGCGTGCGGACGAGCCACGCCGACGATCATCGCTGCGAGCGCCACCAGCAGGACCGCGAGCGGGAGATGGCGGAGCTTCCCGGGCTTCCGCTCGACGACGTTGGGCAGGAGGTCGCGGTTCCCGAACCGCTCCTCCGTACGCGGGCGACGCCGCTCGTGCCAGACGTAGAGCGCGAGCAGCGCCGGGATGACGAGCAGCGCCACGAGCGCGACGGGCCAGCCGAACGTCATCGGTTGCTCCGGCGCAGGAAGACGGCGAGGTGCCGCAGCCAGTCGCCCTCCGTGGTGAGCACGACGTGCCGCACCCCGACCGAGGCGAGGAGCGCGGCGACCCGCTCGCGCTCCTCGGCCGCCGCCCGCGCGAAGCGCGCTCGCAGGCGGGCGCTGCGCGTGTCGACCCTGAGCTGCCGTCCCGTCTCGGGGTCGACGAGCCAGAGCGGCCCGACGTTCGGAAGCTCCTGCTCCCGCGGATCGCGGATCTCGACCGCGACGACGTCGTGGCGGCTCGCGAGCCCGAGCAGCGGCCGCTGCCAGTCGCTCGGCCCGCGGAAGTCGGAGACCAGGACGACGAGCGATCGCTGCCGCGCGAGCGCTGCCGCCCGGCCGATGCCCGCGGCGAGCGAGCTTTCTCCGGCGCCGTTCCGCGGCGGGTCGCGGTGGAGCGCAGCCAGGAGCCCGAGCAGGCCGATCCGGCCCTGCCTCGCCGGGAGCGCCTGCATGGCGCCGTCGCCGAACGTGACGACCCCGAGGCGGTTGCCGCGCCGCGTGGCCACGTGCCCGATGGCGATCGCCACACCCTCCGCGACGTCGGCCTTGCGCCGGTCGGCCGTGCCGAAGGCCATCGACGGCGAGACGTCGAGCACGAGCCAGGTGACGAGGACGCGCTCGGCGAGGTCGACGCGCACGTGCGGCTCGTTCGTCCTCGCCGTGACGTTCCAGTCCATGCGCCGGACGTCGTCCCCCGGCACGTAGGGCCGCACGAGGGCTAGCTCCGAGCCCTGGCCGAGCAGGACCGAGCGGTAGTCGCCGGCGAGCAGCCCCTCGACCCGCCGCCCAACGGTGAGGTCGAGCGCCCGCAGGAGCGCGTCCGGAAGCGGCCCCGGGCCCGGCTCGGACGGCGTAGGCTCGCGCCGGAGAGCAGCGCGCAGGCTCAAGCTGCGCTCTGCCGGGCGAGGTCGATCTGCGGCACCGGCACGGCGGCGACGACCTGCTCGAGGATGGAGTCGGGTGTCACCTCCTCGGCCAGCGCCTGGTACGTGAGCACCAGCCGGTGACGAAGCGCGTCGAGGATGAGCGCCTGGACGTCCTCGACGAGCGCGTACTCGCGCCCCCGGACGAGGGCGAGCGCGCGTGCGGCCTGCACGAGGCTGATCGGCCCCCGGGGGCTGGCGCCGAAGTCGATGTACGGCTCGAGCGCTGCGAGCCCGTGCGCGGCCGGCTCACGCGTCGCGGTCGCGAGGGCGACCGCGTAGCTCACGAGCGCCGGGTCGACGTAGACGTCGAGCACCGCCCGCTGCAGCGCCTTCAGGTCGTCGAGCGAGAGCGTCTGCTTGAGCTCGGGGGCGTCGACGAGCTGCCTGTGCACGACCGTCAGCTCCTCGTCGTGGGCCGGGTAGCCGATGACGACCTTGAGCATGAAGCGATCGACCTGCGCCTCCGGGAGCGGGTAGGTCCCCTCGGACTCGATCGGGTTCT
This sequence comes from Actinomycetota bacterium, assembly GCA_046735575.1. Taxonomy (GTDB): domain Bacteria; phylum Actinomycetota; class Thermoleophilia; order Gaiellales; family Gaiellaceae; genus GMQP-bins7. Next base: position 8,412 of record JBKPTS010000006.1, on the reverse strand, counting down.
GCGTCGCCATGACGAGGAAGGGGCTGGGCACGAGGTGCGTCTCGTGGCCGATCGTGACCTGCCGCTCCTGCATCACCTCGAGCAGGGCGGACTGCACCTTCGCCGGCGCGCGGTTGATCTCGTCCGCGAGCAGGAAGTTGCAGAAGACGGGGCCGAGCTCGGTGTCGAAGCTCCCGTCGCCGGCGCGGTAGATCCGCGTGCCGACGAGGTCCGAGGGGACGAGGTCGGGAGTGAACTGCACCCGCGAGAACGTGCCCCCGAGCACGTCCGCGGTCGTCTTGATGGTCAGCGTCTTCGCCAGTCCGGGGACGCCCTCGATCAGCAGATGGCCCTGTGCGAGCAGGCAGACGAGGACGCGCTCGAGCATCTCGTCCTGCCCCGCGATCACCCGCCTGATCTCGAAGAGCGCCTGCTCGAGCTGCTCCTTCGCCTGCTGTGGCGAGGGGACGGCGAGGTCCTGCGACTGCTCGCTCACGTTCCGGCTCCCTTCCTCGAGTGAAGGTCCATACGTAAGCACGCCGAGCTGAGTTTTGGGTAAGAGCTCCCGGATTTTTCTGCCCCGCCGCTCGGCGGACCGTCCCTCGGACGAGGGACAGGAGGCCCGTGGCTCGTGCCGATGAGCATTGAGGCCCGTCTGCGGACCTTCGCGGGCAGGAGGCATCGGGAGAAAGGACTGCGAGTGGCACTGCTAATGGAGGCGGCCTATGAGAGCCTCGCGGACCTGCGCGAGCGCGCCAAGGCCGAGGTTGCAAAGGTCGTTCTGGGTCAGGATCGCGCGGTCGAGCTCATGCTCGTGGCCGCACTCGCTCGCGGGCACATCCTGCTCGAGGGCCCCCCCGGAAGCGCGAAGACGCTCCTCGGGCGCGCCGTCGCGCACATGCTCGGCGCCTCCTTCAAGCGCATCCAGTTCACGCCGGACACGACGCCGGTCGAGCTCACGGGCCAGACGATCGTCAAGGGCGGCGAGCCGGTGTTCCACCCCGGCGCCGTCTTCGCCAACGTCCTCCTGGCAGACGAGATCAACCGCACCCCGCCGCGCTCGCAGGCCGCGCTGCTCGAGGCCATGCAGGAGCGCCAGGTGACCGTGGACGGCCGCGCGCACCGCCTGCCCGACCCCTTCCTCGTCATCGCCACGCAGAACCCGTTCGAGCACGAAGGCGTGTTCGTCCTCCCGGAGGCCCAGCTCGACCGTTTCCTCTTCAAGCTCGAGCTCGACTACCCCGACGCCGACTTCGAGCTCGGGATGCTCACGCTCCCGCACAACGGGATCGCGCCCGACATGCTCGGCGAGGTCAAGCCGCTGCTCGGCGTCGTCGGCCTCGATCGCGCCCGCGACGAGCTGAACTCGACGACCGTGAGCGAGGCGGTCGGCCGCTACGTCGTCAACCTCGCCCGGAAGACGCGCGAGCTCCCGGGCGTCGAGCTCGGAGTGAGCTCCCGCGGGATCATGCATCTGATGAGCGCGTGCAAGGCGAACGCCCGCCTGAACGGCCGCGACCACGTCACGGTGGCCGACGTCCGCGAGATGGCGCCGTACGTGCTCAGGCACAGGCTCATCCTCTCCGGCGACTCGCTCTCGGGCGACGAGGCCCTGCGGCAGGTGCTCGACGCGATCCCGGCTCCCGTCCCCAGCGCGGTGCCCGACGAGCCGGTCGTGGCGCAGACGGCTCCTCAGGCCCCCGAGCCGACGCTCGAGGGAGCGCCGTCCGTCTCGAACCGGCCGCCGCGCGTGGGCGACAGCCCCCTCGGCTACTAGCTCCCGTCCCCTCCCCCCGAACCGAAAGCCCCGTCCCCGCGGGGCTTTCGTCTACTTGGGCCCATCCGGGTCGATCTCCCGCGACCGGAGGGCGGCCGCGATGCGCGCCGAGATGCGCTCGTCCAGGCCCGCGCGAGACGCGATGTCGTCGGCCGCGCTCACGCCCTCGCCCTTCGGCCCGGCGTCGGAGCCCACCTTTCCGAGGCTCCTCTCGAGCGAGGCGAGGACCCGCTCCTCGATGCCCGCGGTGAGACGTGCGCCCAGGTCCTCGAAGCGCTTCTCGATGTCCCGCTCGACCGGCTCGTCGGGCGGCGCCGGCCCCGCCGCGGGAACCGCCTCCTCCAGGGCGTCCGTGGCGTCGAGGCCGTCGATCTCGAGCTCGTACACGCGCTCGGGCTCGTCGATCCCGCGCAGGTGCCGCTCGCCCAGGGGGAAGACCGAGACGCCGTCCGGCAGCGCCGATCCCACGAGCGCGCGCGTCGTCTCCGAGAGCAGGATGTGGCCGCCTTTCCCGACGGTGCAGATCCGCGCCGCGCGGACGACGTCGAGCCCGAGGTAGCCCTCCTCGTGGACGGCCGGCTCGCCGGTGTGCAGGCCGATTCGGACCCGGACGGCGACACGGTCCGGCCATTCCGCGGCCGCGTGGTCGCGCTGGATCTCGACCGCCGCGGCGACGGCGTCGCGCGCCCGGGCGAAGACGAAGAAGAACGCGTCGCCCTGCGTGTCGATCTCGATCCCGCCCGCGGCCGAGACCGCGTCTCGGACGATCTGCCGGTGGCGGGCCAGGACGTCGCCGTACCCGTCGCCGAGCTTCTTCAGGAGCGCCGTCGAGCCCTCGATGTCCGTGAAGACGAACGTGACCGTCCCGTGCGGGAGCTCGGGCATGGCGGGATCGTAGTGGCGGCGGGGCGGGCATAGAGTCCGGCGCATGACACCGCGCAGGTACGCGCACGACGCGGCCAGGCTGTCGTTCGCCGCCGTCGGCGTCGCGGCGATCGCCTACATGGTCGCGTACCTGAAGGCGACGCCCGGAGCGCACTTCCGGCCGGGCAACTTCTTCAGCTTCTTCACGGTCCAGACGAACCTCTTCGCGGTCGCGACCCTCTGCGCCGCCGTCGTCGTGCGCCGCGAGGAACGCGGCCGGCTCTTCGATGCCGTGCGCGGCGCCGTCACCCTCTACATCTCGATCACGGGCGTCGTCTTCGCGCTCCTCCTCGCCGGACGGCAGGAGCAGCTCGACGCGCACGTCGCCTGGGTCGACTTCACGCTGCACAAGCTCGTCCCCGTCGTCCTCGTCCTCGACTGGCTGCTCGAGCCGGCGCGGCACGAGCTCCCGCTCTGGATCGCAGGCGCCTGGCTCGTCTATCCGCTCGCCTGGTTCGCGTACACGCTCGCCCGCGGCCCGAGCGCCGGCTGGTACCCCTATCCCTTCGTCGACGTCGCAGCGCACGGGTACGGCCGCGTCCTGCTGAACGCGGTGGTCCTCGCCGTCGCGTTCGCGGTGGGCGCGCTCGGCTTCGTCCTCCTCGGAAACCGGCGCGCCCGCCCGAGCATGGGGCGCGACGAACGGCCGGCTACGGCCCGCTGAGCCCGTCTTCGGCGAGATCGAGCGTCGTCTCGAGCCACGCGATCGCGGCGGGAAGGTGCGTCCGGTCGATCTGGTGGCCGACGTCCGACTCGTGGTACTCGACGGCGAGCCCGCCGGCCTCGAGGAGGTCCCGCGCGCGGCGGCCCAGGCCGACCTCGATCACCGGGTCCTCGGTTCCGTGGGCGATGAAGACCGGGAGGCCCCGACGGCCGGCGAGATCCGGCTCCCAGCCCTCGACGGTGGGGACGAAGCCCGAGAACGCGACGATGCCTGCCGGCACGGGACGCTCCCGGAGGAGGCCGAGCGCGTAGCTCATCACCGAGCCCATCGAGAAGCCGCCGAGGACGGTCCGGTCCGGCCCGATCCCAGTGCGTTGCCAGAGCTCGTCGTGGAGCTCCGCGAGCGCCGCCACCGCCGGTCGGAAAGTCCCGGGGTCCGGGTAGCCGACTCGCGGCACGGCGTACCAGTGGTAGCCGGGCGCACCCGGCAGCGAGAGCGGCGCGCGGGGGGCGACCACGTGCAGCGCGTGGGCCGGATCGAGCACCTCGCCGAGCGGAACGAGATCGTGCTCGCTCGCGCCGCGACCGTGGTGGAGCACGAGCAGACCGGCAGGCTCGCCGTCGGAGGGACGCTCGACGAAGGCAAGACGGCTCACGCGCGGGATCATCCGTTGCGAAGACCCCGTCGGCAACCGGAACCTCTCTCGCCCGCGAGTTAGGGTCGGACCAGGGTCAATCCGGATGTACGGGATCGTCCTGCTCCGGCACCCTCGAGCCATGAGCGAACACACCACACATACGCAGAGCATCAAGCGTCTCGAGCGCTCCTCCGACCGCGTCCTCGCGGGCGTGGCCGGCGGCCTCGGACGGTACTTCGACCTGAACCCGAACTTCTTCCGGCTCGGGTTCGTCGTCCTCACGCTGCTCGGCGGCGCCGGCGTCCTCGTCTACCTCGCCGCGCTGCTCGTCATCCCTGACGAGGGCAAGGAGCAGTCGATCGCGGCCGCCGTCGTCGCCGAGCGGCGCGAGCGGCCGTGGCCGCTCGTCGGCCTCGGACTCGCCGGCGTCGCGCTCGCCGTCCTCCTCTCGCGGTCGACGTTCTGGCCGTCCGCAGGCGTCGGCTGGGTGCTCGTCCTGCTCGCCGGGCTCGCGATCCTCTGGTCGCACGACGCCAAGCGCGGGCACCGCCGCGCGCGCCTGCTCGTCGTCTGGCTCGTGGGGCTCGCCGTGACGGCAGTCGTCATCGCGGCCACGGCGGCGGCGGTCGCCTTCGCGTGGTTCGACGTGAGCCTCGGCGACGGCGTCGGCTCGAAGACCGTCGCTCCCGCGAGCGTCGCCGATCTCCAGCCGGGCTACGAGCTCGGGATCGGCAACCTCCGCCTGGACCTGTCGAGGATCGCGCCCGTCGAGCAGCAGACGCGCGTGGCCGCGAAGGTCGGCATCGGCGAGCTTCGCATCATCGTGCCGCGCGGGGTCTCGGTCGAGGCCACCGCGACGTCGAAGGCCGGCGAGGTCTACGTCCTCGGCCGGCACGACGACGGCCGGCACGCGAGCGCGAGTGCCGGTACCGCCGGCCCGCTCGTGATCGACGCGAAGGTCGGAGCCGGACGGGTGGACATCGTGAGGGCCGCGACCGGCGAGCGATGACGGAGCTGCTCTTCGAGCGGAGCCGCGAGGACCGTGTCCTCGCCGGGGTGTGCGGCGGCCTCGCCGCACGCCTCGGCGTCGACGCGACGCTCGTCCGCCTCGTCTTCGCGCTGCTCGCGCTCGCGGGCGGCGCCGGCATCCTCGTCTACCTCGCCCTCTGGGTCTACGGCGGCGGAGGCCGCACCTGGGCCGCGGCCGCGCTCGTCGCCGCGGCCGCCGCGGTCCTGCTCGGCGCGCTCGGCCTCTCGACGGCGACGGTCGTCGGCGCCACGCTCCTCGTCGCGGGGCTGACGGTGGTGCTCGTCCGGGGCGGGTCGCTGCGACCCGGCGGCTCGCTGCCGAGGCTCGGGATCCTGCTGCTCCTCGTGGGGGCGGTGTTCTTCCTCGGCCACAACGCCACTTCCGGGCCGTTCATCGTCCCGGGCGCGATCGTGGGGGCGCTGGTGCTGGTCGTCGGCCCCTGGGTCTGGCAGCTGACCTCGGAGCGCGCAGAGCGAATCCGGGCCGAGGAGCGGGCCGAGGTCGCGGCCCGCATCCACGACTCCGTTCTGCAGACGCTGGCCCTCGTGCAGCGCCACGCGGGCGATGCGCGACGGGTTGCGGCGCTCGCGCGCCGGCAGGAGCGTGAGCTCCGCCGCTGGCTGTACGGGAGCGGGGTCGCCGAGGCCGCATCGCTCGTCGACGCGCTCGCGGACGCGGCCGCCGAGGTCGAGGAGGTGCACGGCGTGCCGATCGAGCTCGCACATGCGGGTGACGCTCCGCTCGACGACGAAGTGGCGCAGCTCGTGCTCGCCGCTCGCGAGGCGATGACGAACGCGGCGAAGTTCTCGGACGCGGGCGAGATCAACGTCTACGCCGAGAGCGGCCCGGACGGCGTCGCCGTGTTCGTCCGGGACGCCGGCAGCGGATTCGAGCGGGCGAGCATCGCCCCCGACCGCCGCGGCATCACGGAGTCGATCGAGGGTCGGATGCAGCGTGCGGGCGGGAGCGCGGCGGTCGTCAGCACGCCCGGGCAGGGGACCGAGGTCGAGCTCCGGCTCCCGAGGAGGGAGTCGTGAAGCGGCGGGTCGTCCTCGTCGACGACCACGAGCTCTTCCGCGCCGGTGTCCGCGGCGAGCTCGGCGAGCGGCTCGACATCGTCGGCGAGGCGGGCAGCGTCGCCGAGGCCGTGCCGTTGATCCGCGAGCTCGACCCGGAAGTCGTCCTCCTCGACGTGCACCTGCCGGACGGAGGCGGCGAGGGCGTGATCGCCGGCGTCGGGCCGGAGCGCCCAGGAGTGAAGTTCCTCGCGCTCTCCGTCTCGGACGCGGCGGAGGACGTGATCAGCGTGATCCGCGCGGGCGCGCGCGGCTACGTGACGAAGACGATCTCGAGCGAGGAGCTCGAGGCGGCCGTGGAGCGCGTCGCGGAGGGCGACGCCGTCTTCTCGCCGCGGCTCGCGGGATTCGTGCTCGACGCGTTCGCCGACGGGGAGCGGGTCGGCGACGCCGAGCTCGACGTCCTCACCGCGCGCGAGCGGGAGGTCCTGCAGCTGATCGCGCGCGGCTACCGCTACAAGGAGATCGCGGCCCGGCTGCACCTATCGGTGAAGACCGTGGAAGCGCACGTCTCGAGCGTCCTGCGCAAGCTCCAGCTCTCCTCGCGCCACGAGCTCACGCGCTGGGCGCACGAGCGGCGGCTCGTCTAGAGCCGGACTCCTTTCCGCGCGCCCCGTTTCGGATCGCCGGGATCCCGGGTATGCAACCTGGGTACGGAAGGAGGACAGATGACGCTTCTCTGGCAGGTTTCGCTCGGGCTCGAGGCCGCGCTGCTCGTCGTCTTCGCCCTGCTGGTCGTGACGTCCCTGGTCCTGGACCGGCGCGGCGGCGCGACGGTGGCCGCGTACCCGCGCCGCCCGGCACACGCGCGACGGCATCGCGTCCACCGCGCCGCGTAGCGCAGGCGGTCGAGACGAGCACGAGGCGCCCCTCGAGGGGCGCCTCGTCACGTTGTCGGGTCACTGGGAGCCTCGTCGAGCCTGACGTCCGCGAAGCGGAGCACGTCGCCCGGAAGCTCGCTCCCGGTCCGGCGCAGGTCAGCGCCTCGACCTTGTTCTCGACGGCGTCCTTCGCGGTGAGGAAGAGGATCGCGGTCTTGAAGCGACGCTCGCGCAGGCGCCGTCCGACCTCGATCCCGTGCAGGCCGGAGAGATCGTCTGTGAACAGGCCATGCTGCGTGTGCCGCCCGTACGCGCGATGATGCGCCGATCCCGTCGCCGGTCCCCTCTCCGTCGACATCCGCGCGCGTCTCGATCCTCTGCGGCGCCTCCGTCGCCGCCGTACAGGCGTTCTGCGTCCTTCCCTTCCTCGGCCGCTACGGCTGGCATCGCGACGAGCTCTACTTTCTCTCCGCCTCGAGGCGTCCGACGTGGGGCTACGTCGACTACCCGCCGCTGATCGCCTGGGTCGGGTGGCTCGTGCGCGCGATCTTCGGCGACTCGCGCGACGCGCTCCGGCTCACGTGCCTCGCCGCCGTCGCGGCGTCGATCGTCCTCGTCGCGCTCATGGCGCGCGAGCTCGGCGGAGGCAGGTTGGCGCAGACGGCTGCGGCGGCGCTCTGGGCCTTCAGCCCGTACGCGCTCGGGGGAGCGAGCATCTTCCACCCGACCTGGCTCGACCTGCTCGCCTGGGTCGCGCTCCTCTACGTCGTTCTGCTCGTCCTGACCCGCGCGCAGCCGAGACTCTGGCTCGTCGCGGGCATCGTCGCGGGGCTCGGGCTGGAGGCGAAGTACACGATCGTCGTCCTCTTCGCCGGCATCCTCGTCGGGCTGCTCGCGACGCCGTCCAGACGCCTGCTCCTGACGCCGGAGCTCTGGGTCGGCTGCGGGATCGCGGTGCTGCTCTTCCTCCCGAACGTCGTCTGGCAGGCGGAGCACGGCTGGCCGAGCGTCCACTTCTTCGCGAGCCAGAACGCGACTACGGCGGACGACACGCCGCCGGCGACGTACGTGGCGCAGCAGCTCTTCCTCGGCGTGGGCGTCGTCGCCGCGATCGTGGGCGTGGTCTGGATGTGGCGACGGGCGGCGCTGCGGCCCCTCGCGCTCGTGCCGCCCGTCGTCACCCTCCTCTTCTTCCTCGAGCGCGGCCGTGCGTACTACCCGCTGCCCGCGGACTCGATCGCGATCGCCGCCGGCGCGGTGGCGCTCGTCGCGTGGCGCGCGGACGGGACTATCGTCGCCGAGAACTACGGCGAGGCGTCGGCCCTCGAGTTCTACGGCCCGGCGCGAGGGTTGCCGCGGATCCTGAGCGGCCACCTGAGCTGGCAGTACTGGCGGCCGCGGCGGCTCCCCCAGCGCTTCGTGCTCTTCGTCGGGTTCGACCGGAGCGAGCTCTCGGGCCTCTGCCGCGGAGGGAAGACGGTCGCGAGGATCGACAACCGCCGGC
>JBKPTS010000005.1:0-7209 GCA_046735575.1 Actinomycetota bacterium | reverse complement strand
CGATGAGGTACATGCTGCTCATTCACCAGGGAACGACCCCGGCGCCGGGGAACCCCGAGTGGGACGCGCTGCCGGAGGACGAGCAGAAGGCCGTCTACGCCGACTACCAGGCGCTGAACCAGACGCCGGGCGTCACCACCGGCGAGTGGATGGAGCCGCCGGAGACCGCGACCACGGTTCGCGTCGAGAACGGCCAGACGCTCGTGACCGACGGGCCGTTCGTCGCAGTGAAGGAGGCGCTCGGCGGATACCTCTTCTACGAGGCCGACGACCTCGACGCGGCGATCGAGCTCGCGTCGCGCATCCCTGCCGCCCGCCTCGGAGGCGGCATCGAGATCCGGCCGCTCAAGGGAGCGTAGGGATCCTCGACGAGGTCTTCCGCGAGGAGTGGGGACGCGTCCTCGCCACCCTGATCGGCCTCCTCGGCGACTTCGACCTCGCCGAGGAGGCCGCGCAGGAGGCGTTCGCGATCGCGGCCGCGCGCTGGCCGCGCGAGGGCGAGCCGGAGAGCCCGCGCGCCTGGCTCGTGACCACCGCGCGGAACCGCGCGATCGACCGCTTGAGGCGCGAGCGGACGCTCGCGGAAAAGCTGCCCCTGCTCGAGGTCCCGCGGGCGGCGGAGGACGAGATGGACGAGACGACGATCCCCGACGAGCGACTCGAGCTCCTCTTCACGTGCTGCCATCCCGGGCTGGCGCTCGACGCGCAGGTCGCGCTCACGCTGCGCACCCTCGGAGGTCTGGAGACCGACGCCATCGCCCGCGCCTTCCTCGTCCCGGAGCCGACCATGGCCAAGCGCCTCGTGCGGGCGAAGCAGAAGATCAAGTCGGCCGGGATCCCCTTCCGCGTCCCGCCGGCGCACCTGCTGCCGGACCGTCTCGCCGCCGTCCTCGCGGTCGTCTACCTGATCTTCAACGAGGGTTATGCCGGCGACGGGGAGCTCGCGGACGAGGCGATCCGGCTGGGGCGGGCGCTCGCCGCGCTCATGCCGGACGAGCCCGAAACGCACGGGCTGCTGGCCCTCATGCTCGCCACCGACGCGCGGCGCGAGGCGCGTGTCGCGGACGGCGCGATCGTCCTGCTGCGCGACCAGGACCGCTCGCTCTGGAACCGCGCGCAGATCGAGGAAGGGCGTCGGGCGCTCGACCGGGCATTGCGGCTCGGCGGACGCGGGACGTACGTCCTGCAGGCGGCGATCGCCGTCCTCCACACGGAGGAGCCGCAGGACTGGTCGCAGCTCGCGGCCCTGTACGGCGAGCTCGCCCGCCGCTCCGGGTCGCCGGTCGTCGAGCTCAATCAGGCGGCGGCGCTCGCCGAGGCGGGCGAGGTCGAGGCCGCCCTCGAGCTCGTCGAGCGGCTCGAGCTCGACCGCTACCACTACCTGCACGCGACCCGCGCGGAGCTCCTCCGCCGCCTCGAGCGCACGGAGGACGCGCGCGCCGCGTACGACCGCGCCCTCGAGCTCGTGCACGCCGAGCCGGAGCGCCGGTTCCTCGAGCAGCGGCGGGCGGAGCTCGGCTGAACCCCGCTCCGGCGCCGGCAAAGCCGGCACCTCCACTCTCTGGGCGGCTCCGTCGAGCCTACGCCGCCGAACCCGCTCCGGCCGGCGGCAAAGCGGCTCGGGGCCTACGACGCCGCCGAGGCGCACTCGCGGCAGGCGCCGCGGAGGAGCACGTCGTGGCCGGCGACCGTGTAGCCGGTCCGGCTCTCCACCTTCCGCAGCGCGCGCTCGAGCTGGTCGTCTGCGAACGCCTCGACCTTCCCGCAGTCGTCGCAGACGAGGTGGTGATGGTGGTGCTCGCCGCCCGCATGCACGGGCTCGAAGCGCGACGTGCCTGCACCGACGTCGACGCGCTGCACGTAGCCCTCCCGGCTCAGCTGCTCGAGGACGCGATAGACGCTCGCGATCCCGACCCGCCGGCCGCCCGCGCGGAGCTTGTCGAAGATCTCCTGTGCCGTCAGGCAGCAATCCTGCGCGCCGAGCAGCTCGACCACGGCCTGCCGAGCACCGCCCGACCGGTGACCGCGGGCGCGGAGCGACGCGATCGTCTGCTCGGTCCAGCCTGCCGCCAACGACGAGGAGCTCACCGGCCGAACGATACCTCGCCGCGCTGCTCATTCGATAGTGAGAATGAGTACGGTTAGCGCGCGTGTTCCTCCCGAGCGACATCCAGCCGAGCCGGTCCGCACACGTGCGCATGCTCGCGCTCGTCGCGGTCCTCGCGGGGCTCGCGCTCCCGCTCGCGGCCTGCACCCGCCCCCCGACCGAGTCGGCCTCGGGCCCCCTCCGGGTCGTCGCGGCCGAGAACGTCTGGGGGAGCCTGGCCGCACAGGTCGCCGGCCCGAGCGCGCAGGTCACGGATGTCGTCTCGAACCCCGCCGCCGACCCGCACGACTACGAGCCGACCGCCGCCGACGCGCGGGCGTTCGCGGGAGCGCAGCTCGTGGTCGTGAACGGCATCGGCTACGACCGCTGGGCCTCGAGCCTCCTGGCCGCGAACCCGGTCCCCGGACGGATCGTCCTCGACGTCGGGAAGCTTCTCGGGATCGAAGCCGGCGGGAACCCACATCGCTGGTACTCGCCGTCCGACGTTCGCCGAGTGCTCGCCGCCCTCGCGCGCGACCTCGCGAAGCTCCGACCCGGCGACGCCAGGGCTTTCTCGCGCAGACGAGCCGCCCTCGAGAGGGACGGCCTCGAGCGGTACCACCGCCTGCTCGCATCGATCCGGGCGAGGTACCGCGGCGTCCCAGTCGGGGCTTCTGAGAGCGTCTTCGAGCCGCTCGCGCAGTCGCTCGGCCTCAGGCTGCTCACGCCTTCTTCCTTCCTCAGGGCGGTCAGCGAGGGAGCCGAGCCGACGGCGGCCGACCGGACGGCGATCGACGACCAGATCGCGCACGGGCGGATCGCGGTCTGGGTCTTCGACCGGCAGAATGCGACGCCCGACGTCGCACGCATCACCGACGCGGCGCGACGGAGGGGGATTCCGGTCGTGTCGGTGACCGAGACGCTCGTTCCCGCCGGCGCGACCTTCCAGGCCTGGCAGACGCGCCAGCTGCAGGCTCTCGCCAAGGCGCTGGCCGAGGGGACGGGCCGGTGAGCCGGGCCCCCGTCGCGGACGCGGCTTCGACTCGAGCGACCGCCGCGGCGCCGGCGGCGGTCGCCTTCGAGAACGCCTCGGTGCGGCTCGGGGGGCGGACGGTCTGGAGCGGCGTCTCGGTGACGGTGCCGCAAGGCGACTTCGTCGCGGTGCTCGGTCCGAACGGCGCCGGGAAGTCGACGCTCGTGAGGGCGGCGCTCGGCCTCGTGCCCCTGAGCAGCGGCCGCGCCGCCGTCCTGGGACGGCCGCCGGGGGACGCGAACGAGGAGATCGGCTATCTGCCGCAGCGGCGGAGCTTCGACGAGCAGACGCGGATCCGCGGCCTCGACCTCGTCCACCTCGGGCTCGACGGCTCCCGCTGGGGGATCCCCCTCCCCGGCGCCCCGGCCAGGAGGCGTGCCGCGGAGCGGGTTGCGGAGGTGATCGAACTGGTCGGGGCGACGGAGTACGCGCGCGAGCCGATCGGGCGGCTCTCCGGCGGCGAGCAGCAGCGCCTCCTCATCGCCCAGGCGCTCGTCCGGCGCCCGCGGCTGCTCCTCCTGGACGAGCCGCTCGACAGCCTCGACCTGCCCGCCCAGACCGCCGTCGCGAGCCTCGTGAGCCGGATCTGCCGCGAGGAGCAGGTCGCGGTGGTCCTCGTCGCACACGACATCAACCCGATCGTCGGGTACCTGAACCGGGTCGTCTACCTCGCCGGAGGCCGCGCAGCCGAGGGAACGCCCGAGGACGTGATCACGAGCGAGACCCTGTCGAGCCTGTACGGCGTCCCGATCGAGGTGCTCCGGACGTCCGGCGGGCAGCTCGTCGTGGTCGGCCAGCCCGAGGCGCCGTTCGTGCACGGCCATCGCCATGCCTGAGGCCGCCGTGTTCGAGGGGCTCTCCTGGAACCCGCTCGCCGACCTCGACCGCCTCCTCTCCTACCCGTTCATGGTCAACGCGCTCGAGGCGGGCACGATCGTCGCGGTGCTGGCCGGCGTCACGGGGTGGTTCATGGTCCTGCGGCGGCAGGCCTTCGCCGGCCACACGCTCTCGCTCGTCGCGTTTCCGGGAGCGGCCGCGGCGAGCCTCGCCGGCCTCCCGATCGCAGTCGGCTACTTCGCGTTCTGCGCCCTGGCCGCGCTCGCGCTCGCCGGCGTCGGCGGGCAGCGCCGGAGCCTGAGCGCGGAATCGGCTGCGATCGGGTCGATCCAGGCGCTCGCCCTCGCGCTCGGCTTCCTCTTCGTCAGCCTCTACCACGGGCGCCTGTCCGGGCTCGACTCGCTGCTCTTCGGCACCTTCCTCGGGATCACGGAGACGCAGGTGCTCGCGCTGCTCGTCGTCGCCGCGGTCTCGCTGCTCCTCCTCTCGCTCGCCGCGCGCCCACTCCTCTTCGCCTCCGTGGACGCCGACGTCGCGCGAGCGAGCGGCGTGCCCGTCCGGCTCCTGGGCCTCGGCTTCCTGGTCGTGCTCGGGCTCTCTGTCGCCGAGACCAGCCAGATCACCGGCGCGCTCCTCGTCTTCGCCCTCCTCGTCACCCCGGCCGCGACCGCGCACGAGCTCACGCCGCGCCCGCTGCTCGGAGTCGTGCTCTCGGTCGTGATCGCGCTCGCGGTGGCGTGGCTGGGCCTCGCGCTCGCCTACTTCTCGACCTACCCGGTCGGCTTCTACGTGACGACTCTCTCCTTCGGGCTCTACGTCGTCGTTCGGCTCGGACGGCGGGTCACGCGGCGGCGCGGTGCGCTCCGGGTCGCGATCGAAGCGAGCTGATGCTGGCGCACGAGTTCATGCGGAACGCCCTCCTCGCGGGCACCGGCGTCGGCCTCGCCTGCGGGCTCGTCGGCTACTTCCTCGTCCTGCGCGCCCAGGTTTTCGCCGGAGACGCCCTCAGCCACGTCGCGTTCACGGGCGGGCTGGCGGCGGCCGTGCTCGGCGTCGGCGTTCTCGCCGGCCTCTTCGCGGCTACCGTCGCGGGGGCCTTGGCTCTCGGCCTGCTCGGAGAGCGCGCGCGCGCGGACGACGCCACGATCGGGTCGCTCTTCGCGTGGAGCCTCGGGCTCGGCGTGCTCTTCCTCTCGATCTTCGTCCGCGAGCAGAGCGCCGGGAACGGGACGACCGGGGTCCGCGTGCTCTTCGGCTCGATCTTCGGGCTCGACGCGCAGGCGGTGCGCACCGCCGTTCTCGTCGCCCTCGTCGTCAGCGCGCTGGTGCTCGCGATCGCCCGCCCGCTGCTCTTCGCGTCACTCGATCCCGACGTCGCGGAGGCGCGAGGCGTTCCGGTGAGCGCGCTGGCGCTCGCCTTCCTCGTGCTGCTCGGCATCGTCGCGGCCGAGGCGACGCAGGCGGTCGGAGCGCTCCTCTTGCTCGGGCTCCTCGCCGCTCCCGCCGGGGCCGCCCACCGCCTGACGACGCGGCCGTACCGCGGGCTGGCACTCTCGGGACTGCTCGCGGTCGGCTCCGTGTGGGCCGGCCTCGTCGCGAGCTACGAGGTCTCGGCCCTGCCGCCGAGCTCGGCGATCGTGTGCGCCGCGGTCGGCAGCTATGTCGTGGCGCTCGCGCTCACCGCCGCACGCGGCCGCTCGCGGCCCTACTGCTCGTAGCCCTCGACGATCTCCGGCCGTCGGGCGGCCGCCGCGTCGGGATCGCCTCCTGCCTCCCGCAGCGCCCGGCGCTGGCGGAGGAGGTCCCAGCACTGGTCGAGCGAGACCCGGAGCTCGCGCAGGCGGGCCCGGTCCGCCTCCGTCGCGTTCCCAGCCGCCTCCCGTTCCCAGAGCTCGTGCTCCTCCTCGACGAGCTGCTCGATCGTTCCGTGGATCTGCGAGTCCTCCATCACACCTCCAGGGCTATCTGCTCTCGGTCCCGTGCACGTCCGTTGCCGTGCTCGACGGCTGGCTCGGGACAACCGACGAACTGGCCGCCCGGGCATCGCTCCGCCTCGACTCTACGCCTCGGGTCGACGATGCCGACGAGCCCGGCGACGCCGCCGACCGCGAACAGAACGGCGCAGATGACGACCACCTCGTGGAAGGCGCGGACCGAGTCGCTGTTCGCCGCGAACGTGTCCCCGACGAGCGTGCCGGCGATCAGAACCCCGACGAACGAGACCCCGACGAGCCCCGCGACGCGCGCGATCGCGTTGTTCACGGCCGAGGCGATGCCGGCATCGTGCTCGTCCGCGTCGGCCAGGACCGTCGCGGTCAGCGGGGCGACCGTCAGCGACAGCCCGACGGCGAAGACCAGCAGCCCCGGCAGGAGATCCTCGAGGTACGACGTCTGCATCCCGGTCCGGAGCAAGAGCAGGATCCCCACCGAGGCGAGGAGCGGCCCGCCGCCCATGAAGAGCCGCGCGCCGTACCGGTCCGCGAGCGCGCCGAACCGGCGCGAGAGCGTGAACATCACGATCGTGACCGGCAGCGTCGTCAGGCCACTCCGCAGCGCGGTGTAGCCGGCCACCTGCTGCAGGAAGATCACGAGGAAGAAGAAGAGGATCGAGATGCCGGCGTACAGCACGAGCGTCTCCGCGTTCCCGACGGCGAAGTTCCGGCGGGCGAAGAGGTCGAGCTTCAACATCGGCTCGGCTGTCCGCCGCTCGTAGAGGAGGAAGGCGGCGAACGCTGCCGTGCCTCCGAGGAGCGGGAGGTAGATGACCGGGCTCCCCCACCCGTAGTGCGGCTGCTCGATGAGGGCGAACACGACGCCGCCGAGCCCGAGCGCGCACAGAGCCGCTCCGAGGACGTCGACGTGCCGGGCGCGGTCGCCCATCCCGGACGGCACCGCAGCGAGGATCAAAGCCGCGGCGGCCACTACGACCGGCAGGTTCAGGGCGAAGATCCAGCGCCAGGAGACCTGGTCCACGATCCAGCCTCCGGCGAGGGGTCCGACGATGCTCGCGATCGCGCCCCAGGCCGTCCAGGCTCCGATCGCGGCGCCGCGCTCGCGTGCGGAGAAGGCGGCGACGATGATCGCGAGGGAGCTCGGCATGACGAGCGCGCCCGCAGCGCCCTGTAGCGCCCGCGCCGCGATGAGGGCTCCGATGGTCGGCGAGACGGCGCAGGCGAGCGAAAGGACGCCGAACGCACCGACGCCGATCGCGAACACACGGCGCTCGCCGTAGATGTCGCCGAGCGACCCGCCG
>JBKPTS010000004.1:0-11334 GCA_046735575.1 Actinomycetota bacterium | reverse complement strand
TCCAAGATGTTCGCATTCGCGGCGGGCCCGCTCACCACGCGGGTCCCGAAGCCCGCGCCGAGGATCGGGCGAGCCGACCACTCTCGGATGCCCGGGCCTAGGTCGGCGAGCCGGCCGCTGCCGGCAGTACCGGGGTCGGCCTGCTGCTGCGCGACCAGACCGCCCTTCGGGAAAAAGGAGTTCTTGAGCGTGCCGATCGTCCCCGGGACCATCACGTGGAGAACGAGGAGCGCGGGGACGAGCGCGGGCCAGAGCCGCTTCATCTGAGCCGGCCGCTGCCAGATGTAGATTCCGATGATCGTCACGAGCATGAGGACGCTCGTCCGCGAGTAGGTGGCAAGCGAGCCGACGGTGAGCAGCATGACCGCCAGCCACCACCGCCTCTGCCGGGTGATCAGCGCCAGGTAGACGCCGAGCGGGACGAGCAGGTCGAGCGCGGCGCCGAGAGCGATCGGATGCTGCCCCGAAGCGTAGGCGCGGTCGCCGCGGCCGTCCTGGCCGACCCATGGGATTACCTCCTCGCGCAAGATGGGAACGACCTTCGAGAGATGGTTGAAGATGTTGAAGCCGGTGCGGGCCTCGACGATCGTCGACAGCCCGACGAGCGCGCCGCCGCCGACGAGTACCCGCGCGAGCACGTCGATCGTTTCCCGCGAGCGGACCACGCTGACGATCAAGTAGAAGACGAGGATGAAGGAGACGAAGAACGTGATCTGCTTGAGCGAGTAGCCGGCGACGGACTGCACGTTTCCGGGATTCGCCAGGACCGAGCCGAGGATCGCGATCGCGATCAGGAAAATCGGAAGCTCGAAGCCGCTCCGGCGAGCGCGCACTCGCGGATCGGCCAGGAGGGAGGCGATCCAGCCGGCGACGACCAGGAAGACCAGCAGCCGGTAGGGCTCGAGCTCGAACGGAAGATGTCCCGGGAGCGAGTACCGGCGAATCGGCACGAACAGGATGACGACGATCAGGAGTGCAAGGAGGTTCTGCCACGCGAGCAGCGAGCGGTACGTGAGCGCGCAGACGATCACCACCACCGTCACCGGGGCGATCTTCTGGAGCGGCGCGTCCGACAGGGTGCTCAGTGCGAGGATCGCCAGGGAACCGAGGACGATCGCGGTCGAGACCACCGGTCCCCGCTCGGCCTGACCGACGATGGTTCGCAAGGGCCTAGGCGGTGTGGCGAGTCAAGATTTGTTCCGGCTCCGGGCCGGTCTCCTCCGAGACGACCCGAACCCGCGGCCGGAGGTTCTCGAGCATGAAGGCGAGACCGATAGCGGCGAGCATCACCGTCAGGAAGACGGCCGCCGGCGTCGTCTTCGAGCGGCCCTTGAGAAGCGCCGGAGGCGTGGCGTGCTTGATCACGGAGACGTTGACCCGCGCGCGTTGCGGGATGCCGTTCTCCGACTGCTGGCCCTTCAGGAACTGCAGGAAGGCCGAAGTCGCGTGCTCGGCGTCCGTGACGGCATCCTTGCCCTTCGGCGCCGTCGCGGCGATCGTCAGCAATGGCAAGGGCGGCGCGTTCGAGGCGTTGCCGGCCAGCACCGGCTGGGCCAGGATGGTCGCGTCGACCACGTTCGGGTCGAGGCGGATCATCCGCACCTTGACCGCGTCGCTCATGGCCAGGTTCGAGTAGATCGTCGCCAGCGAGCCGTAGCGGCTCGGGTCGTAGTCGAGCGAGAAGACCGAGCGGCCCCAGGGGAACCCACGCGGGCTCACGATCAGCGTCGTGTAGCTCTGCCACTGCTCCTGCTGGCGATAGGCCAGCCGAGGCGAGCCGCCCTGGAACGAGACCCGCGCGACCGCGAGCAGGGTCAGCGCGAAAGCGAGAACCAACCCAGTTGCCACCAGGACGCGGAAGCGCCAGATCACCCGGAAGAAGAGGCCGAGATCCATCCCTACGCCTCTCCCGAGCGCGCCTGGAGCTCGCGCAGGTAGATCCCCACCGCCGTCGTCCTGTTCGTGACGCCGAACTTCCGGTAGATGGCTGCCAGATGAAACTTGACCGCATGCACGGTCACGCGCAGGCGGAGGGCGATCTCGGCATTCGTCAGGCCGAGCGACACGAGGCCGAGAACCTCGGTCTCGCGTGGAGACAGGAGGCTCAGGGGGCTCGTGACGGGCTGGCGCTCGCTTGCTTCGAGCATGCTCCGATGCTAGATCGGGCGCTTCGTCCCGGCTACGCGACAGAGGGCCAGCGTTCGCCGTCGACCCCTAGCCGATGGGCTAGCCAATCTCCCGACGATCTGGCTTTCCGTTCATAGGCACCCGGCGCGGCCACGGCTACGGTCACAGGCGTGGAAGGGCTCGCAGCGAGCGTCATCGTGCCGGTCCGGAACGGCCGGCATCATCTCGAGCTCCTGCTCGCGGCGCTGGAGCGCCAGACCCTGCCCCGCGAGCGCTTCGAGGTGCTGATCGGAGACGACGGCTCGACGGAGCCGGTAGAGGACTTCGAGACGGAGGATGGTTGGGTGCGCGTGCTCAAGGGGTCGCCCAGGAGCTCCTACGCAGCGCGCAACCGCGCCGCCGGGGCGGCGCGCGCCCCGATCCTCGCGTTCTGCGACGCCGATTGCCAGCCCGAGCCGGACTGGCTCGAGGGAGGAATCGCGGCCGTCGAGGGCTCTGACGCCAAGACGGTCGCGGCCGGGCGGGTTCGCTTCCTCGTTCCCGACCGGCCAACCGTGTGGACGCTGGTCGACATGGACACGACCAA
The DNA here is from genome assembly GCA_046735575.1 of Actinomycetota bacterium. Taxonomy (GTDB): domain Bacteria; phylum Actinomycetota; class Thermoleophilia; order Gaiellales; family Gaiellaceae; genus GMQP-bins7. The sequence goes on along the minus strand of JBKPTS010000004.1, from coordinate 8,621 downwards.
GGACCACCGGCGTGAGGTGGAGATCGGCAACGCCGAGACGGCGAACCTCTTCGTCCGCCGCGAGTTCTTCGAGGCGCTGGACGGCTTCGACGACACCATTCCCGAGCACGGCGATTTCGATTTCGCGCTGCGTGCCGTGGCTGCGGGCGCTCACCTCGAGTATGCGCCCGAGGCAGTGGTCTGGCACCCGACCCGCGACACCGCCAAGCCCTTCCTGCGGATGGTCTGGATCATGCACCGCTGGTATGCGGCCCGCGAGGTCCGAGCGGGGCGTCGGCCTCTCGGCCTGAAGCTGCGCTGGTGGATTCCGCCCATGCATGCGCGCTGGCGGAGGCGTTCGGGCCGATCGCTGGGGCTCGACCGCTGGTGGCTGGGGCAGAACGGCGTGACCCCGCGCCTGCGCGACGACCTTCGAGCGGTGCCGATCCTCTACGGGCTGATGCCGCTCATCGCCGGGGTCGCCCAGATGCGCGGCTGGTGGGACGGCAGGCGGCTGCGGGCCGCGACCCGCCACGGTGGAGTGGGGTGAGCTCCGCCGCGAACAGCCTGCGAACCCCGGTGCTGCGGGGTCTCGCCTGGAAGGGCGCCTCTCAGATCTTCCTGCAGGGCTCGCGGCTCGTGGTGGCTGTGATCCTGGCGCGGATGCTCTCGCCGCACGCCTACGGACTGGCCGCTATGGCGCTCGTCCTCGCGAGCCTCGTGATCGTCTTCTCCGACGTCGCGCTCGGCGCGGCCCTCGTCCAGCGTACGCAACTCAGCGAGGCAGACCGGTCGACCGCCTTCTGGGCGAGCGTTGCCGTCGGCGCGACCTGCACCGTGCTCGGGATCCTCCTCTCGGGTGTGCTCGCCAGCTTCTACGGCGATCACGCGGTGCAACCGCTGTTCGCCGTGCTCTCGCTGAGCTTCCTGATCACATCGCTCGCGTCCACCCACGAGGCGCTCCTCGTGCGGGAGATGAACTTCCGCGGGCTCGAGCTGAGAATGATGGTCGGGACGGCCGTGGGCGCAGCAACGGGCATCTTCCTCGCCGCCAGGGGCTACGGCGCCTGGGCGATCATCGGCCAGCAGCTCGCGCTCGCCACGGTCTCGACGGCGCTCCTCTGGCTTTTCTCGCCGTGGAGACCGTCGCTGTCGTTCTCGACGGCGAGCCTGAGGAGCCTCGGCGGGTTCAGCGGCAACGTCTTCGTCCACCGGCTCCTCTACTACCTCCACCGGAACGTCGACAACCTGCTGATCGGGCGCTTCCTCGGCCCCGCCTCGCTCGGCGTCTACGGCTTTGCCTACAACGTGATGCTCGTGCCCTTCAGCCGGATCGCGGGGCCGCTCACGGAGGTGCTGTTCCCGGCCTTCAGCCGCATGCAGCACGACCGCGCCCGCATGACCGCCGTCTGGGTGCGCGCGGTGCGCCTGATCGCGTCGTTCTCGGTACCCGCCCTGCTCGGCCTGGTGGTCGTCGCGCCCGACTTCGTCTCGGTCGTGCTCGGCCCGAAGTGGGACAAAGCCACCGTGCTGATCCAGATCCTCGCCTGGGTCGGGCTCCTGCAGTCGCTGCAGACCCTGAACCCGAACATCCTCCAGGCGCTCGATCGCACCGACACGCTACTCCGCTACACGGTCGTGTTCTTCACGCTCCACCTGACCGCCTTCGCGGTCGGACTGCAGTGGGGGGTGGTCGGCGTAGCCGTCGGCTACCTCGTCTCGTCGCTGGTGGTGGAGCCGCTCTTCGCCTGGGTGACGGCGCGGGCGCTCGGGGTGTCGCCCTTCGTGCTCGTCCGCGGGCTCTCCGGGGTGTTCCAGGCCTCGGTGATCATGCTCGCTGCCGTCGTGGGGGCGCGCGTCCTGCTGATCCAGGCGGACGCCGGCGGGGTGCTGCGACTCGTGCTCGAGGTGGCGGCCGGGGTCGCGGTGTACCTGCCGTGCTGGCGCTGGCGCGCCGGAGACGCCTACGCAGAGCTGGAGGCCATCCGTCGCCGGTCTCGCCGGCAGTCGCCGTCGCTCGCCCTGGAGCCGCCGGTATGAGGCGTGTCGCGATCGCAGGGCTTCTGGCGGCCCAGGCGGTGGCGGTCTCGGGCTGCGGCGATCGCAGCGCGCTTACGCCGCAGCCGAAGGCCGCCGCCGCGCCGACCTCGCGCTTCGCCGGCCACGAGCTCCACGGGCCGGCGTCGGCGGCCGACTTCGCCCTGCGCGACCAGAACGGCCGCCTGATCCGGCTCTCGGCCCAGCGCGGGAAGCTCGTTCTCCTGACCTTTCTCTACACGCACTGCACCGACATCTGCCCGTTGATCGCCGACCAGCTCAATCAGGCGCTGCGAAAGATGTACCACCAGAGCACCTCGGTGCGCGTTCTCGCGGTCAGCGTCGACCCGGCCGGGGATACACCGCGAGCCGTGAAGGCCTTCGTCCGCAAGCATCGCCTGCTTCTGGAGTTCCACTACCTCACCGGGACCCGGGCCCAGCTGGCGAGGGTCTGGCAGTCCTACAACGTCCTCGTGCTCCCGCGAAACCCGGAGTCGGTAGGCCATTCGGGCTTCATCTACCTGCTCGACACGCATGGGAAGCCGCGGGTGTTCTATTCCGCCAAACTGACCGCTTCGCAGGTCGCGCACGACCTTCGGCTCCTGCTTCGTGGGAACTAGCCATTTGGATAGCTCGGCCACCGAGGGACGCTGGACTAACGGGCGTCGAAGACGTCTCTGCGAACGACTACCGTGCGGAACGACCAACAGGAGGTTTCTCACCGAATGAAGACTCTCGTGACCGGCGGTGCCGGGTTCATCGGTTCGCACCTTGTCGCCCGATTGGCAGAGGACGGCGACGAGCTCGTCGTGCTCGACAGCCTCGAAGGCCAAGTGCACGGCAACGGTGCGGCAGACGCACGGCCGCCGTCGTTGCCCGAAGGCGTGGAGTTTCTCCACGGAGACGTCGGTGACCCAGAGCTCGTCGACCGCGCGCTCGAAGGTGTCGAGCGCGTCGTCCATCTCGCGGCCGCGGTCGGGGTAGGCCAATCGATGTACGAGATCGAGCGCTACGTTCGTACGAACACCCACGCCACGGCGGCCTTCCTCGAGCGCCTCGTCGCGCTCCCGCGACCTCCGCGGCGCCTGGTGGTGGCCTCGTCGATGTCCATCTACGGCGAGGGAGAGTACGAATGCTCGGAGCACGGCGGGGTCGCACCGTCGCCGCGTCCCGAGGAGCAGCTCCTCGCCCGCCAGTGGGAGTGCCTCTGCCCTGAGTGTGGCGGCGAGCTGCAGCCGCGAGCGACACGGGAGACGAAACCGCTGATCCCGACCTCGATCTACGCGATCACGAAGCGCGACCACGAGGAGCTCTGCCTCGTCACGGGCGCCGCCTATGGGATCCCGACTGTGGCTCTGCGCTTCTTCAATGTCTATGGTCCGGGCCAGGCGCTCTCGAACCCGTATACGGGCGTCGCCGCGATCTTCGCGTCGCGCCTGTTGAACGGCCGCGCGCCCGTGATCTTCGAGGACGGTCGCCAGTCGCGCGATTTCATCCACGTGAGCGACATCGTCGAGGGCATCCGGCTCGCGCTCGAGTCCGAGGACGCCGTCGGTTCCGCGATCAACCTCGGCACCGGCCGCGTCAGTACCGTCGACGACATGGCGCGCGTGCTGTCGCAGGGGCTCGGGGTCGAGATCGAGCCGGAGCGGACGAGCCAGTACCGCGCCGGCGACATCCGGCACTGCTACGCGGACACGAGCCAAGCCGAGGCCCTGCTGGGTTTCCGCGCCGAGGTCGAGCTCGACAAGGGGATGGCCGGCCTGATCGAGTGGCTGGCCGACCAGGAGGCGGAGGACCGCGTCGACACCGCCACCGGCGAGCTCGTGAGCCGCGGGCTCGCGCGCTAGCCGTGCACGACCTCGCGATCATCGTCGTCTCGACGAACGAGGCGAAATGGCTTCGGCCGTGCCTCTCGACCGTCTTCGAGCATGCGGGCCCGATCGACCTGCAGCTGTTCGTCGCGGACAACGAGTCAACCGACGGGACGCGGGAGCTCATCGAGGAGGAGTTTCCCGAGGCCCGGGTCGTCAGCTGCCGAAACCACGGCTTCTCGCACGCCAACAACCGCGGGATCATGGCGTCGGATGCGCGGTACGTCCTCCTCTTGAACCCGGACACGGAGGTGCTTGACGGCACGTTCGCTGAGCTCGTAGCGTTGCTCGACGAGCGGCCTCTCGTCGGCGCGGTCGGGGTCAAGCAGGTCACCGCCGACGGCGCGCTCTCGCCCTCGGTGCGCAAGTTTCCGAACGCCTTGCGAGCCTGGTCCGAGGCGCTCGTCGGCGAGCGCTGGGCCCTGGCCGCGCGCGCGACCGGGGAGCGCGAGCTCGACCTCGGGCGCTACGAGCACGAGCTCTCCTGTGACTGGACGTCCGGTTCCTTCCTGTTGCTCCGGCGCGAGGCGCTCGAGAGCGCAGGCCTGCTCGACGAGCGCTTCTTCATCTACTGCGAGGAGACGGACCTCTGCCTGCGGATCAAGCGGGCGGGGTGGGACGTTCGCCACCTGCCCGAGATGACGATCCTCCACCATGCCGGGAAGGCGGGCCTGAGCCCGAAGATGGAGGCGCAGTCAGCGTATGCACGGCTGCAGTACGCCCGCAAGAACTTCTCGCCTGTTCACCGGGTTGCCTACGTGGCCGCGGTCTACGCGCAGCATCTGCTCCGCGCCGCGTCCCGGCGCGAGGATCGCCGGGCCGCGTCGCGCCGGGCGCTCCGGGTTCTCCTGCGCCGTGAGGAACCGCCGTTCGGGCCGCCGCCGCCGCACGGCGTCCTGGCCCGCGCCGACGAGCGCGCCGTCGCTACGGCCGGGCGCTAGTACTCGCTAGTTGACCCGGGCGGCCATGTCCGAGGAGATCTCGGCCGCCGACAGCGCGCGATTGTAGACGCGGACGTTGTCGATCAGGCCCGCGAAGTACTCGCCCCAGATGGAGTTGCCGCCGATGCGGAGCACGCCGCTCGAGTTGGGCATCGATCCGGTGACGGCCTTCGAGCTCACCTGGGTGCCGTTGACGTAGAGGCGGAGCGTCGAGCCGTCGTAGCTGGCGGTCAGGAACGTCCACGTATTCAGAGGGACGGCCGCCGTTCCCCGGGTGTCGAACTCGGTGCTCGTGAACACATGCCCGCTCGGGCGCTGCGTGTCCGTGTTCGAGTAGAGCGAGTACACGAGCGCATTGGTGTTCTGCTTGATGAGGACGGTGCGCCACGTCGTTCCGGCCGCCGTCGGGTTGACCCAGGCCTCGAGCGTCATGCCGTTCGTCAAGTCGAGCGTCGAGTTGTCGGCCGCAGTGACCCAGCTGCTCGAGCCGTTGAAGCTCAGCGCGCTGCCGTACTTACCCGACGTGCTCCAGCTCGTATTGGTGAGCGTCCCGGTGTTGCCCTTGCCTGAGGCATCCGGAACCGTCGTTCCCGAGCCCTGGTCGAACGAGTACGCGAGCACGAGGCCGGACGGCGGCGGAGGCGCGGTGTTATTGACGGTCACCGTGACCGTGGGCGAGGTCGTTGAGTTGCCGGCCGCGTCGCGGGCCACCGCTGTGAGGGTGTGCGAGGCGTTCGTCGCAGTGGTCGTGTCCCAGGTGACCGCATAGGGGGCGGTGGTGTCCTCCGCGCCGAGGTTCGCGCCGTCGAGCTTGAACTGCACCCCTGCCACGCCCACGTTGTCGGACGCGTTCGCGGTCACGGAGACGCTCCCGGAGACGGTCGTGCCTCCGGCCGGGGCGGTGACGGACACCGTCGGCGCCGTCGTGTCGGCGGTGACGGTCGCGGTCGCCTCGTTCGAGGCCGGCCCGAGGTTGCCCACGGCGTCCTCGGCCTTGACGCGGTAGTAGTAGGTTCCCGGAGCGACGCCGGTGTCGGTGTAGCCGGTTGTGGTCGTCTGGCCGATGCGGTTGGCGACGTCCGGCGTGAAACCCTGGGTCGTCGAGCGGTAGACGCTGTACTTCGTCACGCCGACGTTGTCGGTCGCCGCCGTCCACGAGAGCGTCGCGGTGCCGACTCCGCCGTTCGCGCTGAGGTTCGTCGGTGCCGACGGCGGGACGGTGTCCTCCCACGGCGCCGGGAAGCGGACGAACTTGGCCACCGACGGGACGCCGTTGGTATTGACCACGAACAGCATGTAGTAGCCCGGCGGGGCGGTCGTCGCGCCGGCCGGCGCCTGGACGTTCAGGCTTCCCGAGCTCTTCGTGAAGCTCAGGAACTGGAACCGCTGGTTCTGGTCGAACCCGTGCGTGACCGACGGCGTCCGGATCAGCGACACCGAAGCGATGTTCGCTGCATCGGGAGTCGTGACCGTGAACGAGCTGCCGTACTGGACGAGCGTCGGCGCCGCCGAGATCGTCGGCCGAGCGCCCTTGAAGAGATAGGGCGGCGAGTAGATCTCGGCGTTGTTCTGGTTCACGGCAGGCGTGCCGGGGAGCTGGCCGCCGCCGGCCATCAGCACGCGCCCGTCGGGAAGGAGCAGGGCTGTGGAGTGGTACTCGCGCCCGTTCGAGAGGCCTGCGACCGTCTTCCAGGTCTCCGTGTCGGGATTCCAGATCTCGGCCGGCAGAACGGCCTTGCTGAGGTCGACGCCGTCGGAGCCGGTCATGCCGCCGCTGCCGAGGACCGTGCCGTCGGGCAGCAGGGTCAGGTTGTGGTACGAGCGCGGGAATGCCATCGGTGCCGTCTCCCGCCAGCTCGGGTTCGCCTGGTTCATGTCGATGACGGCGGTGCGGTTGTTCGAGTTGTAGGCGAGCGCCCCGTTGAAGTCCGGGTCGGCCCAGGTCCCGGACTTCATGATCTTGTTCGGGCGGTACATGACTGCGCTCATGCCGTCAAACGGGCTCGTGCCCACCGTTGCCCAGGTGCCCGTGCTGGGGTCGAAGGTGCGGGTGGCCGTGTCCGGGCCTGCATCCAGCACCTTGCCGTTGCCGAGGACGAACATGAAGGGGTAGAGCGGGCTCGTGAGCTTGGAGCCGGTCAGGTCGGTCCACGTGTTCGTCGTCGGGTCGAAGATCTCGGGCAGTGAGTTGACGGAGGCGTCCGAGAACGGCGGCGGTTGGCCGGAGCGGTTCTGAACGATGTTGTCACCGGAGAAGACGAGGACGCGCCCGTCGGCGAGCTCGGTCGCCGTCGGGTACCAGCGGCCGACGCTCATGTCTGGCTCGCGGGTCCACGTGTTCGTGGAGGAGTCGAAGATCGTCGTGTCGGCCAGGCCGTTGTCGGCTGCGATGTGCCCGCCGGCGATGAACGTCCGTCCGTCGACGAGGGTGATATGGCCGGCGCAGAAAAGGTTCCGCCCGTACGGGACGGGCGTGAAGCTCGAGCTCGTCGGGTTCCAGATCTCCTCGGAGTTCGGCGCGTCGGCGAAGCCGTCCCACGAGAGCACGTTGCTCGTCGGCAGGAGCGACATGTGGACTGCCACCCCCGGCCAGGCGAACGGCGCCGACCATTGGCCGGTCTGGTCGAGCGGCGGCGGAGGCGGCGGGGGCCCGGTGGACGGGATCACCTCGATCGCCGCGATCTCCGGGTCGTCTGCGGAGCCGTAGATCGACTGGATGTTCAGCACGCCGTCGGTGACGGCGACGCCGGTGATCGTCTTCACCAGGGGCGCGTTCGGCCCGACCTGCGAATAGATGTCCAGGTTGGACACGTCCGGGCTGGTCGGGCTGTCGATCAGATCCACGCTGAAGACCCGTTTTCCCGTTCCGCCCGGGACGCTCGTCCCGTAGTAGAGCTCGACGAAGTGCAGCTTCACGTCGTAGGTGCCGTTGACGACCGGGATCGCGTAGCTGAACGACCCCCAGCGCTCGTTCTGGTAGAGGGCCTGGTCGCTCGTTCCCGCGATGGCATGCGTGGAGCTGAAGGTGCTCCCGCCGCTGAAGTACTGGTCGGCCAGGAATGTGTTGCCGCTCGAGTCGGTGTAGGCGGGACCACCCGCGTTGATTCGGACCGCGTTTGGCGTGGCGGGAGTGGACGTCGTGAAGGACCAGCTGTAGGGAGCCGACATAGGCGTCCCGTCGGAGGCCTTCACCGTGGTCTCGACTCGCGCCGTGTAGGTCGTCGAGCTCGCCAGCGCGGAGCTCGGCGACAGCGTCGCGGTCTGGGACTGACTGTCGTAAGCGACCGTCGCCGGAACGGTCGTGCCCGTCGGCGTCTTCAGGGTGAAGCTGGAGCCGGTGATCGTCGAGGCGTCCATCGCCCGCGAGAACGTGGCCTTCACGGTCGTCGAGACGCCGACGTTGGTCGCCCCGCTGGCGGGAACCGTCGAGGTGACAGTCGGCGCGCCCGGAGGCGGAGGCGGACCGCCGGAGGGCACGATCTCGATTGCCGCGATCTCCGGGTCGTCCGCGGACCCGTAGATGGACTGGAGGTTGAGCACGCCGTCAGTGATGCTGACGCCGCTGACCGTCTTGATCAGGGCGGCATTCGCCCCGACCTGCGAGTAGATGTCGAGGTTCTGGACGTCGACGCCTGGCGTGTCGAGGATGTCCATGCCGAACACGCGCTTGCCGGCCCCGCCCGGAGCGCTCGTGCCGTAGTAGAGCTCGACGAAGTACAGCTTCACGTCATAGGTGCCGTTGACCACCGGGATCGCGTAGCTGAACTGGCCCCAGCGTTCGTTCTGGAAG
>JBKPTS010000003.1:0-7503 GCA_046735575.1 Actinomycetota bacterium | reverse complement strand
GTCATCGGTATCGCGCCAGGAGCTGCGGTGGGCCAGGGCCATGCCGCGGCCGACCGGGTCGAGGAGGCGGTCCGGCGCGTCCTGCCCGAGGCCGACGTCGTCGTGCACGTCGAGCCGCGTGCGGACGCCGGCATCCGGGAGCGCGCGCTCGCCGCCGCGCTCGAGGTCCCGCAGGTGCGCGAGATCCACAACCTCGCCGTGCTCGAGGTGCACGGCCGCAAGCAGGTGTCGCTCCATCTGAAGCTTCCGGGCGAGCTGAGCCTCGACCGGGCTCACGCCATCGCCGAGCGCGTCGAGCGCGAGATCGCCGCGGCCGTCCCGGAGGCGGACGTCGTGCGCACCCACCTGGAGCCGCTCACCGAGACCGCGGCGGGCGAGGAAGTCGAGGTGGACGAGGACGCGGTCGAGGAGGCGGTTCGCCAGGAGACGGGGGCCCGCCCGCGCGAGCTCCGGTTCGTGCGCACCGACGACGGCATCGTCGCCTTCCTCACCGTCGCGCTCGGCGGGCGCGGCTCCCTGGCGGACGCCCACGAGCGGGCGAGCGCGCTCGAGGAGCGCGTGCGGACCGCCGTCCCCGACATCGCGGACGTCGTCGTCCACACCGAGCCGTGAGCTCGGCCCGGCTAGCCGAGCGGCGGGCCGACGCCGCCGCGGTACGTGCCGGAGCCGCGGACCGGCTTGCCGTCCGAGAACTCGCTCGCGAGCGTCCCCGCGAACCCGAGCTCGAGCGCGCCGCCGCGGCGGCACGTCGCCTTCCGCACGGTGACCGTGCCGTGCGAGCCCTCCGCGCCTTCGGATGCCTCGTTCCGCGTCTTCGCGTCGAACACGAAGGCGCCGACCCCGTTCGCGTTCCGCCACGTGAAGCGCACGGCGTGAGCCGGGCGGACGTCTCGCCGTGCGAGCTCCAGCTGCCAGCGCGACTGCCGGATCGAGCCGAGGCTCAGCACGTACAGGCCCTGGTCGTCGCACCAGGCGCGGACGGGACCGGGGAAGGAGATGACGCTTCCGTCCGCGCGGCGGAAGACGGGGCTGCTCGTGCCGGCGCTCGAACCGGAGACCACGAGCAGCAGTACCGCCGCGAGGAGCGCGCGCACCACCTGATTATCGGATGAGGCTCTGCATGTTCCATCCCCTGGAGCAGCCGCTGGAGCGCGGCTGGGTGGGGCGGCTCGACGGCGAGCACGTGATCCAGCTCGCAGCCCAGACGCTCGAGTCCTTCTTCACCGGCGGCGGGACTGCGCGCGAGCACGCCGTCTACCGGCTCGACGCCGTTCGTCTCCTCGCGCCCGTCCTCCACCCCCCGTCGGTCCGCGTCTTCGACGACGAGACGACGTTCGCGTTCGCCAACCCGGCCGCGATCGTGGGGCCCGGCGCTGAGATCCCCGCGCGCGGCGGCTCCGTCGCGCTTCTTCCGCGCGTCGCGGCGCTCGTCGGCGCCGAGGGCCGGATCGCGGGCCTCACCGGGTTCGCCGACTGGCGGCTCGCGGCGGCGCCGCCCCCGAAGGACCGCGACTTCGCGCTCGGCCTCGGGCCGCTCGTCGTCACGCCGGACGAGATCTCGGAGGCACCCGAGGTCGTCGTCCGCACGGACGGGGACGTCCGTGGGCTCCGCTCGCGGTTCGACTGGGAGGCCGCGCGCTCGCTCGCCGGCGAGGGAACCGTGCTGCGGCCCGGAGATCTCCTCGCCGGCCCCGCTTCCGGGACCGTCGACCCGGTGCCCGCCGGCTCTGAGGTCGAGATCGAGATCGAGTCCATCGGATCGCTCCGCCAGCTCGTCCGCTGATGCGGGTCGTCGTCGACTGGGACGGCACCGCGACCGAGGTCGACGGGTTGCATCTCGTCCTCCTCGCGTTCGGGGATCGGCGGGTCTACGAGGAGTACGAGGAACGGCTCGGGCGAGAGCTCAGCCTGCACGAGGTGATCGCGGGCGAGTTCCGCTCCGTGCGTGCCCCGCTCGACGAGGTCGTCGCCTGGGTCGTCGACAACGTGCGCCTGCGGCGGGGCTTCGTCGACTTCGCCGGCAGGCACCGGCCGCTGATCGTCTCGAGCGGCTTCCACGAGCTGATCGAGCCGGTCCTCGAGCGGGAGGGCCTCGAGCTGAAGCTCCTCGCGAACCGCGTGGACGCGAGACCGGACGGCTGGCACGTCCGCTTCCGCGACGAGGCCGCCTGCGGTGTCTGTGGAGAGCCGTGCAAGCGGTCGGCCGTCGCCGGCCTCGACGAGTTCGTCTTCGTCGGCGACGGCTTCTCCGATCGCTGCGTCGCCGAAGCGGCGGCCCGCGTCTTCGCGCGGGACGGTCTCGCCGCGTACCTCGAGTCGAGAGAAGTGCCCTTCGAGCGGTTCGAGGACTTCGACGACGTCGAGCGCGGGCTGCGGTCCCCGCCGAACCACCAGCCAAGTTGCGAGTCGTAGCTTGGCGGGCTAGGCGATCTCGTCCGGCTCGTCCGGCTCGTCCGGCTCGTCCGGCTCGTCGTCCAGGCCGAGCTCGCGTCTGATCCGCGGAACGTCCCCGTCACCCGCGTCCTCGCCGTCCTCGAGCACGCGCTCCCGCGTGTCGGCCTCGTCCTCCGCGTCGGGCGCGTCGAACGGGTCGTGCTTCGGGACGATCCAGGAATCCGGCTCCTGCTCGCGGCCCACGAGTGACGTCTTCCCTCCCGTGTGCGGCTGGAAACGCCGCGGCTACCGTGTCGCCGCCGTGCACCTGCCGATCCCCGACCCCTACGACTTCCTGCTCTCGACCGTTCGCTTTCGCGAGTGGGGATCCGACGGGGTTACGGTCTGGCACGAGGGCGCGCTCCACCGCGTCGTCGGAGGGACCGAGGTCCGAATCGAGCCGGCGCCGGGCGGCGTCGAGATCGAGCCGGGGAGCGTGGACGCCGCCGCCGAGGTCGGGTTTCTCCTCGGGCTGCCGTTCGACCTGGACGCGTTCCGTGCCTGGGCCGCGCAGCAGCCGGTGCTCTCGGAGATCGCGGCGACGATCTCGGGGTACCGTCCGCCGCTCTCGCCGAACCCGTTCGAGGCTCTCGTCAGCGCCATCACCACGCAGCAGGTCTCGCTGCAGTCGGCGGCCGCGATCCGTTCGCGCTTCGTCGCCCGCTACGGGGAGCGGCACGCGGTCGCGACCGCGTTCCCGAGCCGCGAGCGCGTGTCCGAGGCGACGGTGGACGAGCTCCGCGCCGTCGGCTTCTCCGGGCGGAAGGCGGAGTACCTCCTCGGGCTCGCGCGCTCCGACCTCGACCTCGAGCGGCTCCGGACGCTCCCGGACGAGGAGGTGCTCGAGACGCTCATGGCGGTCCGCGGGCTCGGGCGCTGGACGGCGGACTGGTTCCTCGGCCGCGCGCTCGCCCGGCCGGCGGCGTGGCCCGCGGGCGACCTCGGGCTCCGCAAGGCCGTGTCGGCGTTCTACGCCGATCCGTATCCTGGCGGCCGCCTGCTGTCGATCGAGGAGGTGCGGAGGATGGGAGAGCGTTTCGCGCCGTTCCAGAACGTGAGCGCGCAGTACCTGCTCGTCGCCCTGCGCATCCGCGCATGAGGATCCGTCCTGCGGGCCCTGCGGACTTCGAGAGCGTCGCCCGGCTCTGGCGCGACTTCGTGAACGAGGTGCCGCCCCCCTCGTACGAGGCTCTCGACCTCGACAAGGAGCTCGGCGAGATCCGCGACATCCTGGCCACCGAGATCGCGTTCCTCGCCGAGGACGAGGACGGGACCGCCGTCGGCTTCGCGCTCGCGTCGGCCCGCTCCGAGCGGGCGGGGACGCTGAGCGACCTGTACGTCGTCCCGAGCGCGCGTCGCCGGCATGTCGCCCGCGACCTTGCACGCGCCGTCGCGCAGGCCTTCACGGAGCGCGGGTTCGAGACGCTCGATCTCGAGGTGGAGGTCTCGAACACGGTCGCGCGCACCGTCTACGGGCGCTGGGGGCTGCGGGACGAGGTGGTGATCATGAGCGGCTCCGTCGCTGCGCTCGACGAGCGGCTGGGACGCGGCGCGGGATCGTCGTTCGGCTCGGTCCACGTCCAGTCCGACGACGTGACCGGGATCGAGCAGGCCGTGCACCAGTTCGTCCCGCGGCTCCCCGGCGCATCGCGCGGCTCGCTGATCGCCCCGCCGCGGAGCGGCTGGATCGGCGTCTACGACGACGTCTGCGATCGCGACCCCGAGATGCTGCGCCGCCTCGCCCGCGAGCTCTCCGATCGCCGCGGCGCCGTCGTGGTCGCGCTCGGGGTCGAGCAGGAGGCGGTGGTGCGGATGATCCTGTTCGAGGACGGACGGATCGTCGACGAGTACCTCTCGGTCCCCGAGTACTACGGGCCGCTCCCGCCGGGGGACGTCGTCGGGCTCGCGGTGAACCCGCGCGTCGTCGCCCGCCTGACGGGCGCCGACCCGGAGGCGGTGCGTCGAACGGCCAGGACGGCGCCCGCTCCAGGCGACCTCCCGCCGGCACGCGAGCTCCTCGCCGAACTCGCGCGGGAGCTCGGGATCGAGGGCGCCGAGCACGGCTGGTCGGACGCTCGCGAGCTCGAGGGCGCGGTGCGGATCGCGCGCACGTGAACTCCTTACGCCTCCCCGCTATCCCGGTAACGCTTCTCTGACGACACCCGCGCACGCTTCGGGGCATGGGGAGAGGCACGGCCGTGCTCCTGGCCTCGACGGCAATGCTGGTCGTCGGGGGCGCCGGAGCCGGTGCGAGCACAGAGGGTCCAACACCACGCAGGAGCTCTCGGCCTTCGAGCAGGTCGCCGACTCGAAGCGCGCGAAGGCGCCCGACGTCAAGCTCGTCGACGGCGCGCAGCCAGGCCAGGACGCGGCGAGAAGGGGCGCGGCGACGGGCTCACCTGGACCTGCGCGGACGTGCGCCCGAGCGACGGGACGCATCCCTCGGCGAGCGGGCAGGCGAAGGTCGCGTCCCTCCTCTCGCGCTTCTTCACGTCGGACGCGACGACGCGAAACTGGTTCGTCGCCCGCTGAAGCCTCGCGCGTGTGCGCGTAACGTGCGCACGTGCCGACGACTGCGCCGACGATCCTCCTGCTCCACGCGTGGCCGCTCGACGAGCGGATGTGGACGCCGCAGGTGGGGGCGCTCGAGGGCGCCGGCTTCCGAACGGAGGCGCCCCGCCTCTACGGCCGCGGCGCCTCGATCGACGGCTGGGCGGCGCAGCTGCTCGGGGAGCTCGAGGGCCAGTTCGTCGCGATCGGCGCCTCGATGGGCGGGTACACGGCGCTCGCGCTCGCCCGGCGGGCTCCCGAGCGCGTCCCCGGACTGGTGCTGGCCGGCTCACCCGTTGGCGCCGACTCGCCGGAGCGGCGGGCGTACCGGGACGAGCTGATCCGGGAGCTCCGAACGACGGGGGCGCCGCCGGACGTCGAGAGCGACCTCGAGCCCGAGGAGCTCGCGGTCGCACAGGAGGCGATTCGCGATCGTCTCGACTCCTCGGGGGTCGCGGCCTCCTTCGGCGGGCCGCTTCTCGTCTGCGTGGGCGACTCCGACGAGATGCTCTCCGTCGAGGACGCGCGCTCGATCGCGGACGGCGCTCTCCTCGGCTCGCTGCGCGTCTTCCGCGGCGCCGGCCACCTTCCGAGCGTCGAGCAGCCGCGCGAGTTCACCGGCGTCGTGCTTGAGTTCCTGGCGCAATGGACGTGACGGTCGACGAGCTCCGGCGCAGGCTGGGCGAGGAGGGCCTCACGGTGCTCGACGTGCGCACGACCACCGAGTTCGACGGAACCTCGGGCTCCGTCTGCGATCCGCGGCAGGGCCACATCCGGGGCGCGCGCAACGTCCCGCTCGAGCAGCTGCTCGCGTGTCGAAGCGGGGAGGAGGTGCGTGCTCTCGTGCAGCTGCCGGAGGGCGCCGAGGTCGTCGCGTACTGCCACGTCGGCCAGCGCTCGGGGTTCGCGGCGCAGGTGCTACGCGGAGCGGGCTACGAGGCGCGCAACTACGTCGGCTCCTGGCACGAGTGGTCGCGCGATCCGTCGCTGCCTGCCGAGTAGTGCGCAGGGCCGAAATCCGCTCGCGCAGATTTCGGTCGCGTCAAGACCCTGAAGCGCGGTCGCGAAGCAACCCCGCTGCGCGCTGTCTCCCGACGACCTCACCGTCGTTCCGCCTGGCCGACGAACGCCTCGCACAGCCGGCGGCCGTGCTGGTTCCAGGCGGCGATCCGCTCCTCCGTCTGCTCGCGCAGCAGCACGGGGTCCGGCACGTCGTCCGGGTCCTCGTCGAGCCAGGCCTCGATCATCCCCCGCGTCGCCTCGGCGTGAAACTGGATCCCCCAGGCGTTGCCGGCGCGGAACGCCTGCGTGCACGCCACGCTTCTCGCGAGCTCGGTCGCGTCCGCGGGGACGTCGAAGGTGTAGTGGTGCCACTGGAACGCCTCGGCACGCGCCGGCAGCGCGCCGAGGACGGGATCGTCCCGGCCCGCCTGCGTAAGCTCGATCTCGAACCAGCCGACCTCGGAGGAGGAGGCCGGCCTCACCGCGGCGCCGGCGGCGCGGGCGAGCAGCTGGGCGCCGAGGCACACGCCCACGGCCGGCACGCCCGCGTCCAGCACGTCCGCGAGAAACGTCGCCTCCGGCGCGAGCCACGGGAACTGCTCGTCCTGGTCCGGGTGCATCGAGCCGCCGAAGATCATCACCGCGCCGTACGTCTCCGCCCTCCGCGGAGCTCCGCCGAGCGGGACCACCCAGCGCTCGAGCTCGTGCCCCGCGTCCTCGACGACGTCGTCGAAGACGCCGCCGGGAACGCTCGGGCCGTGGGTGATCGAGAGGACGCGCACAGAGCGAACCTAGCCAGTGGGCCTGTGAACACGTCGGCGCACCTTCGGCTCAACTGCAGTCGCAACCACTTTCACATTCGTCAAAAGAGCGTCGGCGCGCGAGGCATCGGCTCCAGCCCGCCGGCGGCCGCGATGCCGGCGGCGTCGAGGAGGCCGCGCAGGATCTGCGCGCTCCGCGGTGCGAAGTCGTCACGGTTGTTGTTGAACATGGCGTAGACCTCGTCGGACCTGTCCGCGAGCTCCGCGATCCGCTCGACCCACTCCTCGAGCTCCTCGTCGGAGTACATCCAGTTGAAGCGCTCGGACGACTTCTCGGCCTTGATGTTCCAGGTCTTCACGTTGCGCCCGTGGAAGCGGATGTACGCGACCGGGTGCGTCGCGGCGGCGAAGGTGGGGAGGACGTTCGAGGCGCGCGTCGGGGGCGCGTCGACGGAGACGACCGCGAGCCCTTCCCGCTCGAGGAACGCGAGCGTGTCGTCTCGCTCCGTTCCCTGGAGCCAGGAGCGGTGGCGGAACTCGACGAGCGGGACGAGCGGGTCGAGGAGCCCCTTGACCCGCGAGAGCTCCTCCTTCGCCCCGTCGGACTTCTTGAAGCTCGGGTGGTACTGGAGGAGGACTCCCCGGAGCTTCCCCGAGAGCTCGAGCGGCTCGACCGAGGCGCGGAACTCGGCGAACGCCTGCTTCTGATCGGCCTCCTCGTGGTGCGTCATCGTCCTGTGCGCCTTCACGTGGAAGA
>JBKPTS010000002.1:0-10743 GCA_046735575.1 Actinomycetota bacterium | reverse complement strand
GCGACCTCGCGGCCGCGGCGGAGGGGTACGCGGACGCCGCTCGGCGCTGGCAGTCGTTCGGGGTTGTTCCTGAGCAGGGGTTCGCCCTCCTCGGCCAGGGCCGCTGCCTCACCCAGCTCGGCCGATCCAGCGAAGCCAGCTCAGTCCTCCAACAAGCCCGTGAGATCTTCGAGGCCTTGCAAGCAGCCCCCGCCCTCGCAGAGATCGACGAGTTCCTGCAACAGGCGACCGCGCTCACCTCGTAGGGCGGACGTCTCTAGCTGCGGAGTGCCGCTACGTGCTGACCTCGTTTATTCAGCCGTTCGGGTCCGGTCGAGCGGATCCCCACGCGAACCCCGTCCACATCTCGTCCACATTCGCACCTCACCGGAGCGTCCGAGGTGGCCGCACCTGTCCACCGCTGACTACCGGCATGACGCTCAACCATGCGCTCCCCGACCGCGCTGGCTAGCCCTGTCCATCCGTGTCCGGAGTGAGGAGGACTGGTTCGAGCCCAGTACCGCCCATTCATTCACGTCGTCGTTTCGACAACGTGCTCTGGTCGGGACTTCTGCTCTCGCTTCCGGCGCTCGGTGCGAGACCCGACAAGTTGGCCCTGGGATGTCCGGACGTGGCGCCGCGGGTGCCGGTCCACACTCATGCAGGCTTGTTGCCAAAGAAGAAGACACGGGTTAGATTTGGATGGATGGCACTCAAACGAATGGACAACGTCGGCATCGTCGTCGAAGACCTCGGACCGGCGATCGAGTTCTTTCGCGAGCTAGGCCTCGAGCTCGAAGGGCGAGCCATCGTGGAAGGAGAGTGGGCAGGGCGTGTCACTGGACTGGGCGACCAGCGCGTCGAGATCGCCATGATGCGCACGCCGGACGGCCACGGTCGGCTCGAGCTCTCGCGCTTCCTCGCGCCGGGCGTGGTCGCCGATCACCGGAACGCCCCGGTGAACTCCCTCGGCTACTTGCGCGTCATGTTCGCCGTGGACGACGTCGACGAGACGCTCGCGAGACTCCGCACGCACGGCGCAGAGCTCGTCAGCAGCGAAGTAGTCCAGTACGAAGACTCGTATCGGCTCTGCTACATCCGCGGGCCCGAAGGCCTTCTCATCGGGCTCGCCCAAGAACTCAGCTGAGCGTCTGTGGTTTGGCCACCTCAGACGAAAGCGCGCGTAGCGGGGCTTGCAGCTGGGGAGTCGAGTCCCGAACACCGCGAAGACGTCCACTCCGTCACGGCGCCGTCCCCGGGCCTTGGGAGACTGAGACCCCGACGCGCTCGGACTTCTCGCGGGTTCCACCTACGGCGCGCTCGATCCAGCTTCTCCCAACCGAACGGTGTCCCAGCCTCCCCTTGCCCTCTCTGGATCCTACGACGTGTATCGCATGCGTCAAGAGGTCGTTCGCCGACGGGCCGGAAGGACGGGGACGACTCAGCCGTAGCGTCGCGGCCGCCAGGCCGCACGCGGTAGCCTCGAACGAGGCGGCGGCACGTTCGGACAACCGGAGGAGAAGTCGTGAAGACGCTCGCGATTGCCAGCGCGGTACTCGCTCTCGCCGGCGGCAGCGCGGTCAAGGTTTCGCTCACGGCGCCGACCCACGCGCCGCGGATCAACGTGCGCTGGCCCTACTCGGTGCGGGCGACGCGCGGCGGGAAGCCGGTCACCGCTCGGATCACGGTGCAGCTCGTCGACCCGATCGGCGGCGTGCACCCGGTCCAGCTCGGGAGCTCGACGAAGAACATCACGAACCTGCGCTTCCGCGGCGTGTTCCGCGACTACGTCATCTGGCCCGCGGAGTCGCGCGGCTTCCCGCTCAAGCTCCGCGTCATCGTCGTCGGCAAGGGCTTCCGCAAGGTTCTCCAGTACGTCGTCACGCCTCGCGCGTGAACGGCGCGGCGGTCGTCTGCGAGCACCTGCGGAAATCGTTCGAGGGCGGCCGGCTGCGCGCGCTCGAGGATGCGTCGTTCCGGCTCGACCCGGGCGAGGTCGTCGCTCTCACCGGCCCTTCGGGCAGCGGCAAGAGCACGCTCCTCAACCTCATCGGCGCCCTCGACCGGCCCGATGCCGGCTCGATCTCCGTCGACGGCCGGCGGCTCGACTCGATCTCCGATCTCGTCCGCTACCGCGCGCAGACGATCGGCTTCGTCTTCCAGTTCCACAACCTGCTGCCGACGCTGACGGCGGCGGAGAACGTGCAGGTTCCGATGTTCGGACAGGGGATCCCCCGCAGGACGCGCGCGGAGAAGGCGCATACGCTGCTCGCCGAGATGGGCCTCGGCAGCCGGAGCGAGGCGAGGCCGGGCGTGCTCTCGGGCGGCGAGCGGCAACGGGTGGCCATCGCGCGTGCGCTCGCGAACGACCCGCGGCTCCTGCTCGCGGACGAGCCCACGGGCGCGCTCGACTACGAGTCGGGGATGCAGGTCCTCGATCTCTTGCAGGAGGTGCGCGAGCAGCGTGGCACCACGATTCTCGTCGTCACGAACGACGAGGAGGTCGCGCGACGGGCGGACCGGACGCTCCGGCTGCGCGACGGCTTCATTCGTGACGCAGCGCCTCGATCGGTGTCAGCCTGACGGCGCGGATCGTCGGGTACACCGCCCCGAGCAGGCCCACGCCGAGGGCGAAGGCGAGGCCCCAGGCGAAGGTGCCGGCCGTGAACGCGGGGGAGATGAGGCCGGAGAGCGAGCTGCGGGAGACGAAGACGCCGGCGGCGAGGACGCCGAGGCCGCAGCCGACCGCGAGCGCGAGCAGGCAGATACCGAGCGCTTCGGAGACGATCATCGCGCCGATGCGCGTCCCCGACCACCCGACCGCGCGGAGCACCCCGATCTCGCGCACCCTTTCGAAGACGGACATGGCCATCGTGTTCGTGACTCCGATACCGCCGACGACGAGCGCGAGCACCGAGACGATCCAGCCGGTGGAGATGATCAGGCGGCTCGACGTGTCGACCTTGACCGCCTGACCCGGCTCCGTGACCGCGACGACCCCGGGAAAGCGCTCCTGGAGCGACTTCGCCACGGCCTTCACGTCCGAGCCGAGCTCGACCGCCACGCCGACTGTCGTGATTTCGTGCGGCCGGTGCGCGAGCGACTGGACGACGGGAAGCGGGAGGACGAGCCCGAGGTCTTCGAAGCGGTCGCCGGAGTGGTAGATGCCGTCGATCCGGAAGCGCCGGCTCCCCACGCGCACGAGCTCGCCGACGTGCTTTCCCGAGTGGTCCCCCGCCATCGCCGCGCCGCGCTTCCCCGACACGACCACGAGCCGTCGGAACGCGAACTCGTGCGGATCGAGGCCGAAGACGAGCGTGCCGTCGTCGACGAGCAGCTTGATGCTCGCGACACTGGCGACCGACCGCTCCCGCGCGACGGAAGCCGCGAGGGACTCCGGAAGCTCCGAGCGCGTGAAGTCGGTCACGTCGCCCTGGAAGAGGCCGAAGTCGGCACGGCCGACGTGAATGAGGTCCTCGGCCGTCTGGTGCACGCCGGCCGTGATCGAGAGGAGGGCGATGATCAGGCCCACGCCGAGGGCGACGCCGATCGCGGTGAGGGCGGTCCGGAACGGCCGGCGCAGGAGGCTCTTCGAGATCAAACCCGGCCAGGTCATCACCGCAACCTACTCTGCCTGCGCGCTCCGGCCGCCTGCCCGCTCGCGCAAGCGTCCCTGGATTCGACGCCGGATTCGTCGTACGCTGTTCGTGTTCTGCGAGAGTGACCCCGGGTCGGCGATCCGGGAGAGGGGAGAAGAGCATGTCGTCACGGCAGCTCACTGGGCGCCCGGTCGTTCCGGGCGCGGTCGTCTGGCTCGTAGTCGTGCTGGGCCTCGTCGTCCTCGGGCTCATCGCCCTGCTCGTGGCCGGAGGGGGGTCGTAGCCCGCGTCAGATGTCGAGGCGCTGGTCCTCGAGGTCGAGGTCCCGGGCCACGCGGTACCAGACGTCGTCGCTGATCACGCCCGCCCGGCGCAGGTCGAGCACGGCGCCGCGCTCGGCGTCCAGCAGCTCGCGCCGCAGGCGCTGGAAGTCCTGAGACCGGGTCTCGATGACGCCGTCGTCAGCGTCGTCGAAGCGCGCTCGGAAGCGGTCGGTGCGGAAGCGGTACGCGCCGCGCAGCCGTTCCGCGGTGTCGTCCCGCACCCACTCCTCGTCGACGAGCTCCTCGAGACGCGCGAGCGCTGCTTCCGCCGCCCGGATGCGCGCCTTCGCCTCCTCCCGACCGTCGGCCCCGTCGTCCTCCAGACGCAGCGCGCGGATGACGAGCGGAAGGGTCAGGCCCTGGCCCACGAGCGTGACGAGGATCACCGCGAAGGTGAGGAACACGATGAGATCGCGGCCGGGGAACGGGTCGCCCGCGTCCGTGTCCAGCGGCAGCGCGAGCGCCGCCGCCAGTGAGACCGCGCCGCGCATCCCGGACCACGAGATGAAGACGGCGCCTCGCCAGCTCGACATCCTGCGCAAGACCCACTTGGGCGCGTTGATCACCACGAAGACCCACGCGAACCTGACGGCGATGACAGCCGCGGACACGACCGCCGCGTAGCCGACGAGGTTGGAGGTCCGGATCCCGCCGAGGGCATCGACGACCACGGGGAGCTGAAGCCCCACGAGGACGAACAGGAGCGCGTTCAGGAGGTACTGGACGATCTCCCACACCGCGACCCCCTGGAGCCTCACCTGCGAGGTCGTGAGCTCCGGCGTGTACCAGCCGAGGTAGATGCCGGCCGTCACGGCCGCGAGCACGGCCGAGACCCCGATCAGGTCCGCGGGGACGAACGCGAAGTAGCCCGTCAGGAGCGAGATCGTCACCTCGGCCGGCGGGTTGTCGAGCCTGAGTCGTACCTGGCGGACGATCCAGCCGACCGCGAGCCCGATCCCGACCCCGCCGGCCGCGGAGAGCACGAAGAGCGCGCCGGCGTGGGCGGCCGAGAACGAGCCCGCCACCACCGCGACGACCGCCACGCGGTAGAGGACGAGACCTGTGCCGTCGTTCACGAGGCTCTCGCCCTCGACGATCGCGACGAGCTTCCGGGGCACGCCGAGCTGCCGCCCGATCGCGGTCGCGGCGATCGGATCCGTGGGCGAGACGATCGCGCCGAGCACGAAAGCGCTCGACCAGCCGAGGCCCGGGATCGCCGCGTGCGCCGCGACGGCCACCCCGGCGGTCGTCGCCACGACGAGCCCGATCGCGAGCGCCCCGACCGTCCGTTTGTAGGTCCTGAGGTCGCGGAGCGAGGTGAAGAACGCGGAGATGTAGAGCAGGGGAGGGAGGACCCCGAAGAAGATGAGCTTGGGGTCGAGCGCGACGTTCGGCATCCCCGGGACGAGCCCGATCGCGAGCCCTCCGAGCACGAGCAGGATCGGGAACGGGATGCGCAGCGTCGGGGCGATGGCGAGCATCGCCGCGACCGCGACGAGGAGGGAGAGGAGAACGACCCCCTGCTGGACGTCGAGGTGCACGCCTGCATCCTGACGCAGCCAGGGCGGTGCGCCGGCGCCGCGCCGGACGACGTCAGGTCAGAAGCCGGTGGCGGTCCAGGGCCTGCGCCCGAAGTCGCGCGCGAGGGGGTTGAAGACGCGGACGAAGCCGTGCTTGGCCCTCGATGCGCGAAGGTCCGAGCGCGCCGCCAGCGCGAAGGCGGCGTTGCGCGGAAGCGGGCAAAGGCTGCCGGGAGGAACGCCGAGGAAGCCGTCGCGGTAGTGCCTGTCGGCCTCGATCGACTGCTGCAGCGCGGCCTGGAGACGAGTCACGACGTCTGCCGCCGGGCCCGTCGGCGCGGACAGCGTCCCGAGCTGCACGAGGATGCTCTCCCGGTTGTCGGCGACGCTCCCGATACGCCGCGCCGCCTCGGCGGGCGAGATCGAGCAGCTGAAGCCGTCGTGCAGCGCGGAGCCGATCTCGCTCCGCCCGTCCGCCGACTGCGCGAGGACGTTCTCGATGCGGTCCACGAACGCTCGCAGCGCAGCGTCGTCGGCGCCTCCGCCGCTCGAGCCGCGGGTCGCCAGGAAGGCTGCGAGGCCGGCGCCCAGGAGGAGGGCCACGGCCACCACGGCCGAGAAGAGGAGCGGTCTCCTTCCGAGACCACGGGCTCGCATTGCCGGCGGCGAGACCGTCGGCGCCGCGCGCGTAGCCTCTTCGCCCGGAGCGCCATGGAGGGCTCGACCGAGTGCCGCGGCGAGCGCGCCCGCGCTCGAGTACCGCCCCTCGGGGTCCTTCGCCAGCGCCTTCGCGAGCGCCTCGTCCAACCCGCGCGGGTGGTCCGGAACGACCTCCGAGAGCCTTCGCGGAGGCGTCTCGAGATGAGCGTGCAGCACCGCGACCTCGGAGTCCCGGCGGAAGGGTGGCTCCCCGGTGAGGCAGTGGAAGAGAACGCAGCCGAGGGAGTAGACGTCCGCCCGGGCGTCGACCGGCCTCCCCTGGATCTGCTCCGGCGCGCAGTAGTCGACGCTGCCGAGGAAGGATCCGGGCTCGGTCGCCGTCACGGAGGTCGTGCGCTTGGCGAGCCCGAAGTCGCAGAGGTATGCGTGCCCGCCGAGGTCGGTGAGGAGGATGTTGCCGGGCTTCACGTCCCGGTGGACGAGGCCCGCCGCGTGCGCTGCGTCGAGCGCGCCGCCCACCTGCTCGCCGATGCGAAGCGTCTCCTCGGGATCCAGGCGGCCCTGTCGACGGATCAGGTCGCGCAGGCTGGGCCCCTCGACGTATCGCATCGCGAGGTAGAGGACGCCGTCGATCTCGTCGGCGTCGTACACGGGGACGACGTTCGGGTGGTCGAGCGAGGCGACGAGTTGCGACTCGCGCAGGAAACGCGCGCGGAAGGCCTCGTCGTCCGCCAGGTCCGGCGAGATCACCTTGAGCGCGACCTTCCGCCCGAGCCGGCTTTGCGTGGCGAGGTAGACGGAGCCCATCCCGCCGCGGCCGAGGAGAGCCTCGATCACGTACCCGCCGAACGTCTCGCCGACGCCGGGAGCGAGCCGCTCACTCATCGCGTGCGCACGTCCGCAGCCGGTAGCCGCGCCGACGCTCGCTCTCGATCAGCTCTCCGGCTCCGAAGGGCTCGAGCGCCCGCCGGAGCTCCCAGACGAGCTTTGCGAGCTCGGCGCGGGTGTGCAGCGGCTCGTCCGACCAGACGGCGCGGATCAGCTCCTCGTGGGTGCAGAGCGCAGGCGACCCGCCGATCGC
This sequence comes from Actinomycetota bacterium, assembly GCA_046735575.1. Taxonomy (GTDB): domain Bacteria; phylum Actinomycetota; class Thermoleophilia; order Gaiellales; family Gaiellaceae; genus GMQP-bins7. The sequence continues at coordinate 3,581 of JBKPTS010000002.1, read as the reverse complement.
CTCGTTGCGCTCGGCCATGTGGCGGACGAGGCGGTGCGCCTGGGCGCGCACCTGGATCTCCTGCCGCTCCCGGCCGCGAACGAGGACGAGGCGCGCCTGTCCCTCCTCGTAGCTGAGGCACGCGTCCGCTGGCGCCGCGCCGGGCGCGGCGGGAGCCGCCCGCGTCGCCTGCGCGTCCCCGGTCTCCTGGAAGACGAGCTCGAAGTAGCGCCGGTCCGGGCGGCCTTCCAGCGCCCCGAGGATGCAGACGACGTCGCCGTCCTCGAGCGCTCTTCGCTCGCTCACGCGCTCGAGGCTCGATCCGCGCCTGACGAACGTGCCGTTGACGCCGCCGCCGTCGACGACGATCCAGCGCCCGCGGTCCCGTTCGAGGGTGCAGTGCCCGACCCGTGAGACGAGGCGCTCGGGATCGGGTCCGAGCACGATGTCGTTCTCGCCCGGGAGCCGCCCGACCGAGACGCGTCCACCGGACAGGCGGACGTCGGCGAGCCTGCGGCCTTCGGGATCGAGCACGAGCACGCCCGCCTCTTTCGCTTGCGCGCGCGCAGCGGGAGTGTCCATCGATCGCGCATTGTCGCGCCTCGAACGGCCGTCCGGCTTTCGCGGCCTTCCGCCTGCGGGACCGATTCCATCGCTCTCCCATCTCCGCTCCATGGACGCCGCGCCGCCCGGGATCGACACTGGCAGCGTGGACACTCGACGAAACGGAGGGCACGATGTTCGATTCACGTAGGAGTCTGAGGTACGCGAGCAGGGCTGCGGGTCTTGTGCTCGCAGCGTCGCTCGCGCTCGCGGCGTCCGAGCCGGGGGCGGCCGCGACGCCGCGACCGCAGTGGAAGGTCACCGACCTCGGCACGCTGGGACGTGCGTGGCGCGACAGCGGCGCCGTCGCGATCAACGCGAGCATGCAGATCGCCGGCACGAGCGGCACCGCGAGCGGCAGGCAGCACGCTTTCCTCTGGTCGACCGGCAAGATGACCGACCTCGGCACGCTCGGCGGTCGCGACAGCACCGCCGTGGCGCTGAACGAGCGCGGCCAGGTCGTAGGCACGAGCCTGACCGCCAGGCCGGCGCGAACGCACGGGTTCCTCTGGCAGCAGGCGAAGATGACCGACCTCGGGACCCTCGGCGGGCGCAGCAGCCGGCCGCGAGCCCTGAACGACCGCGGGCAGGTCGTGGGCGAGAGCTTCACGGCGAGCGGGGCGGTGCACGCGTTCCTCTGGTCGGCCGGCAAGATGAGAGACCTCGGCACGCTCGGCGGTGCCGGGAGCGTGGCGCTCGCGATCAACGAGCGCGGCCAGGTCGTCGGCTCGAGCGCGACCGCGGCCGGCCGCACGCACGCATTCCTCTGGCAGCGCGGGAAGATGACGGACCTCGGGACGCTCGGCGCAGCGTATTCGGACAGCGCCGCGGTCGCGATCGACGACACGGGCGAGATCGTCGGCGACAGCTTCAGGCCGACGGTGACCCAGACCGGACAGCGTGGGCACGCCTTCCTCTGGCGGAGCGGGAAGATGCGCGACCTCGGCGTCCTGCCCGGCTACAGCGACAGCCACGCGGTGGCCGTCGAAGCGGGCACGGTCGCCGGCGAGAGCGTCGCGTCGAGCGGACGGCGGCAGACGGTCCTCTGGCGCGGCGGCCGGGTCGTGCGCGTCTCGGGCCTCGGCGGCACGTTCAGCACCGCGGTCGCGCTGAACCGCGCCGGCGAGGTCGTCGGCTCGAGCGTTCCACGCGGTGGCGCGGTCGTGCACGCCTTCGTGTGGCAGCGAGGGACGGCCGTCGATCTCGGGACGCTCGGCGGCGCGGAGAGCGACGCGGCTGCGATCAGCGAGGCGGGTCAGGTCGTCGGGGTCGCGAACACCCGCAGCGGGGCCCGCCATGCGGTCCTCTGGACGCGCATGGGAGACGGTTGAGGCTGAGCCGCGCAGCCGGGTGGCCGCGACGCGGGAGCGAGGGTGGTTCGGTCGGGCCGGCCACCCATCGCCCCCCAGTCCGGGCAAGGGGAAGGGGACGCCAAAAACCGACCCGACCGGACACCTCTCTTCTCCGCCGCCGGCCCGAGCCCTTCCGGTCGTCGAAAGCGGTGTCTGACACCGCTCTCACCGCTCGGGACCGAACCGCCTGGAAATCGCGTTGCGCTCAAGAATCGGTGTCAGACACTGGTGCGAATCCGCACATGACCTCGGCGGCGGTCACGTCCTCGGGAGACGAGAGCCGGTGGACGACGCCGAAGCCCTCCTCCAGCCTGCGTAGCCCGTCCTGCAGGTCCTCGAACTGCTCCCGAACGACCCGGTCCGGGACGCGCCCGACCCGCCGCGAGCGGTTCCGTTCCAGGCACATGTCCAGAGGGAGGTCGAACACGATGGCGACCGCCGGGACGCCGCTCGTGCGCGCGAGCGCGAGGAGCGGCGCGCGGTCGGCCTCGCGCACGCTGGTCGCGTCGACCACCGTCACCCTGCCCCTCCGCAGTCGCTTCCGCGCGATGTACCGCAGGAGGTCGAAGGCGTCCTCGGACGCCGACTGGTCGAGCGGCTCGTCGCTCACGAGCGCGCGGCAGGCGTCGGACGAGACGACCTCGGTCGGCCGGAAGTGCCTGCGGGCGAACGTGGACTTCCCGGATCCGGAGGCGCGACTAGGACGACGAGCGAGCCCGACGGGATCCGCAGCTCGCGGCGCCCGTGCCCGCTCACGAGACGACGACGGCGCCCTCGGCGGGGTCGAGCCGCAGCCGGCCGCTGACTTTCTCGCCCGCCCTCCCTCGCTCCGTCGCGATCTCGATCGTGCCCTCGAGGCCGTCCAGCTCGACCGGCTGCGAGCCCAGGTTCAAGCCGACGGTCACGCTCTCGCCGCGACGCCACGCCCACGCGCCCGCCGGCGCGTCGAGCTCGGAGTAGGAGCCGCCCCGGAGATCTCGCAGCCGACGGCGCAGCGCGATCAGGTCGCGGGTGAAGTGGAGCGTCGAGGTCTCGTCCGCCCGCTGCCCTGTGACGTTCCTGCTCGTGTTCAGGAGCGGCAGCCAGGGATCGTCCCATCCCCCCTCGGGGGTCCACGGCATCGGCGTGCGGCACGGATCCCGCGGAGGATCGGCGACGTCGCGCACGCGCTCGGGCGGCACCTCGCCGTCTTCGAGCGCGAGCTCGTCACCGTAGTAGAGGAACGGCGTGCCGGGCAGCGTCAGGAGCGTCACGTGCGCCATGCGGGCCAGGGCCTCGTCACCGTGGCACCAGCGCGACGCGAGCCGCCGGACGTCGTGGTTCGAGCCGGTGAGCGCCGGCCGTGCGCCCGCCGGGAGTGCGGCCTGCGTCCGCGCGACGACCGTTCGCAGCGCCTCGGCCTCGAACGGGGCGTCGAGGAGCTGGAAGTCGAACGCCAGGTGCAGCTCGTCGTCGCCGCTGCCCCAGAACGCGGCCCAGCGCGCTACGTCCCACACCCATGCCTCGCCGACGAGCACGCGCGGTGGCTCGTACCCGTCGGCGAGCGCCCGCCATCCCCGGTAGATCTCGTGCACCTCCGGCCTGTTCGCGTTGTAGAGCGGTGTGAACCCTCGCCGCCGCGACCACGGATCGTCCGCGGCGGTCGCG
>JBKPTS010000001.1:0-17398 GCA_046735575.1 Actinomycetota bacterium | reverse complement strand
GCCGAGCGTCAGTGCGGGAGGTGCCGCTGCTCGATCGAGCATACGAGGCTCTGGTCGCGCAGCTTCGCGACGAGCAGCGGAAGGGGCTTGGCGCTGAGCTAGTTGACCAGACGTTGACCAACGCGCCCCCCGAGACCTCTTCGTGACGGTCTCGGACAAAAAAGGCCCGCATTTGCAGGCCTTTCTCAATGGAGCGTACCGGGATCGAACCGGTGACCTCCGGCTTGCAAAGCCGGCGCTCTCCCAGCTGAGCTAACGCCCCGTACTGGCCCAGTGTAGAGCCGGCCCCGGCGGCGGCATCTTCGCTACTCGCCGGACTGTACGCCTCGCCGTTCGAGCCGGCGGAGCCCGTCCCCGAAGCTGCGCTCGATCGAGTCGTCCCTCGTCTCGCGCTCGAGACGTTCGAGCCGCTGCTCGAGCTCGGCGAGCTCTGCCCTGCTGAGGCCAGAGGCCGCGCCCTCGCTCCCGGTCGTGGTGAGACGCTCGTTCAGGTCCGCCTCCCGCCGGTCCAGCTCGTCGCTCTTGGCCGCGAGCTCGGCCTGCGTCCGGGCGAATGCCTTCTCCGCCTCTTGGAGTGCCTTGAGGCGCGCCTCGATCTGCGCCAGCCGCTCTTCCGGGTCGACGGCCTCGCCGGCGGCACGTCTCGCGAGATCGGTCTCCAGCTTCACGAGCGCGCGCTCACGGGCGACGAGATCGGCCTCGCGCTTGCTCAGCTCTTGCGCATGGGCCGCCAGCCCGACCTGCGCGTGGTCGAGCGCAGACTCCGTGCCTGCGGGAAGCGTCTGCTTCGATCCGCGTCTGGCCTTCGCGAGAGCATCTGCAAGCTCCCGCTCCCTGCGCTCGACCGCGGCAACCCGCTCGGCGAGCTCCGTCCGGAGCCTCGCGAGCTCCTGCTCGGCAGCCACGCGCACGGCGTGCAAGCGCTCCTGCTCGCCCCGAACAGTCAAGGGCTCGTCCTCGCGGCGGCTGAAGAGGGTCACGCGGACGATGATAGGCCGCCGGGCGGAAACCGTCCGGCGGCCTTCAGGCGCTTAGGCCGCGCGCTCGAGACGCTCTTCGGCGCGCGCCCTGCGGACGATCTCCTCGCGCTCTCCGAACCGGAGCCGCGCCTTTTCGTGGCGGAGGGACTCCCAGAGGTCTTCGAGCTGCGCGTCGATCTCCTTGATCTCGGTCGCGACCGTGGGGTCAAGCCCCTCGGAGAGGCGATGCCAGAGGTCCTGGCGCTTCTCCGAGAGCTGCTCGATCTCGATGTGGATCTCGTTGGTCGTCACGTCGCTCTGAAACGGACGGTTCCGCGCGTTCATTCCCGCGGGGTCGGCGTCCGAAACCTCTGCATCTGCAAGACCCGCATGCTACTTCGCATGCTACGTCCGGCTCTAATTTGCGCATAGCGGACTGAGATTTTATAATGGCTGCGCAAACAGATCAACGATCAGGAGGTGCAACCATGAGCACACTGGTTCGCTGGGAGCCGTTCCGCGAGCTCACCTCGCTTCAGGGCGACATGAACCGCTGGCTGAACGGCTTCTTCAACGGCGAGTCGAGGGAGGGGCGGTCGTGGGTGCCAGCGCTCGACGTGTGGGAGACGGACAACGACGTCGTCTACGCGTTCGACCTCCCCGGCATTCCCGAGGACAAGATCTCGATCGAGGTGAAGGACGACACGCTGACGGTGTCGGCCGAGCGGGAGAGGACCGAGGAGACCTCGGACGAACGCTACTACCGCTTCGAGCGGCGTCACGGCAGCTTCAGCCGTGCGGTCGGGCTCCCGCAGGGAGTCGACGAGGGCGAGATCAGCGCGTCCTACCGCAACGGCGTGCTGGAGATCCGCGTCCCGAAGCCGGCCGAGCAGAAGCCGCGGAAGATCGAGCTCTCGACGACGGTCGAGTCGGGCGCGACCGCGAACTGAGCTTCGTCCGGCAGAGGCCGCCGCGCGCGCCGTGCGCCGCGGCGGCCTCGCCGTCCGAGCGGAGCGGGAACGGTAGAGTCGCGGCATGTCCAAGTTCGCCGCCAGGCTCAACGAGCAGATCGTCAACGAGTTCTCGGCCTCGCAGCAGTACATCGCGATCGCAGTTCACTACGACGCCCAGACGCTTCCGCGGCTCGCCACCCACTTCTACCGGCAGGCGGTCGAGGAGCGGAACCACGCGATGATCATCGTGCAGTACCTCCTCGACGCGAACGAGGAGGTGGTCGTGCCGGCGGTCGAGGCGCCGCAGACGGATTTCGGAGACGTGGTTGCACCCGTCGCCCTCGCGCTCGAGCAGGAGAAGCGCGTGACCGAGCAGATCGTCGAGCTCGTGAAGCTCGCTCGCGAGGAAGGCGATCTCGTCGGGGAGCAGTTCCTGCACTGGTTCCTGACGGAGCAGCGCGAGGAGGTCGCGTCGATGTCCGACCTGCTCCAGGTCGTCGAGCGTGGGCGCGACAGCCTGCTGCTCGTCGAGGAGTACATGGCGCGCGCGCAGGTCGGCGATCAAGGCGCCCCCGACGCCGCCATGCCGCCGGTCGCCGGCGGCGCTCTCTAGAGGCTCAGGCGTGAAGGAGATCGGGCTCCGGACGGAGCGGCGTACACAGCTGGTCGACATCACGGGCGACGTGCGTGAGGCGATCGAGGGCGCGAGCGGCAGCGCGGTGACCGTCTACGTTCCGCACACGACCGCAGGCGTGACGGTCAACGAGCACGCCGATCCTGCCGTCGCCCGCGACCACGAGGCGGCGCTCGAGCGGATCGTCGACGACGGCTGGCCGTGGCAGCACGTCGAGCCCGGAGACGAGAATGCGCCGACGCACATCCGCGCGAGCCTCATGGGCCCGAGCATCGTCGTTCCTCTGCGCGACGACGGCTCCCTCGCGCTCGGCACGTGGCAGGGCATCTTCTTCTGCGAGTTCGACGGGCCACGCGATCGCCGCATTTACGTCTCAGTCCTAAGCTGAGACCTTGATCGAGGTCGAGCACCTCACCAAGCGCTTCGGCGCGACACTCGCCGTGGACGATCTCTCGTTCACCGTCTCGCCGGGAACGGTCACCGGTTTCCTCGGCCCGAACGGCGCCGGAAAGTCGACGACGCTGCGCGCGATTCTCGGGCTCGTCCTTCCGGACCAGGGCCGTACGGCCGTGCTGGGGCGACCGTACACCCGGCTCGACCATCCGTACTCGCACGTCGGGGCGGTACTCGAGACGGGGGAAGCGCACCCAGGGCGCTCGGGCCTGAATCATCTTCGCGTGCTCGCCGCCGCGGCCCGCATCGCGCGGTCGCGGATCGTCGACGTCCTGGACCTGGTGGAGATGCGCGACTACGCCGGGCGCCGCGTGAAGACGTACTCGCTCGGGATGCGCCAGCGGCTCGCCCTCGCGGCCGCCCTGCTCGGCGATCCGCAGGTGCTCGTGCTCGACGAGCCGGCGAACGGGCTCGATCCTCAGGGGATTCGCTGGCTCCGGGACCTGCTCCGCTCGCTCGCGGACGAAGGCCGTACGGTCCTCGTCTCGAGCCACGTGCTCGCCGAGGTCGCCCAGACGGTGGACGACGTCGTCATCATCCACAAGGGCCGGCTCGTCCAGCACGCGAGGATGTCGGAGCTGCCGGGGACGAGAGGGCCTTCCGCGCACGTCCGGACACCCGAGCCCGCGCGCCTCGCCGCGATCCTCGAGCAGGCAGGCGTCGAGGTCGGGTCGAGCGGCGACGGGGAGCTGACGGCGGCAGCGCCGACGGAGCGCGTCGGCGAGCTCGCGGCGGCGAACGGAATCGTCCTGCACGAGCTCACGTCGCCCCGGGCCACGCTCGAGGAGGTCTTCCTGGAGCTCACGGGCGGGGAGGACCTGTGACCGCCCTCGTTCGGGCGGAGCTGCTCAAGCTCCGCACCACGCGCGCGATCTACGGCTATCTGCTGCTCCTCGTTGCGATTTCCGCGCTACGCGCTGTGGCGCTGGCGACCACCGCGCACATCTTCGACCTCGAAGACCCGAGCTATCAGCGTGATCTGCTGTCGCAGTCGGTTGCGGCGCCGCTGACCGCGCTCCTGCTCGGGATCCTCTCCGTGACCGTCGAATGGCGCCACGGCACGATCACGCGGACCCTCCTCGTCAGCCCCCGTCGCTGGCGGGTTCTGGTCGCGAAGGAGCTCAACGCCTCGGTCCTCGGCATCGTGCTGGCGGTGCTCGGCCTGGCGGTGGCGATCTCGGTGGCCGCGCCGATCCTCTCCCGGGACGGGAGCCCGTTCGTGGTCGACGGTCCCTTTCTGACGAGAATCGGGGAGATCGTTCTGGCGTCGGCTCTCTGGGGCGCGCTCGGTGCGGGGGTGGGCGCCCTCGTCCAGCACCAGGCTGGGGCGCTCGTCGGCGCGATCCTTTGGATCGTCGTCGTCGAGTCGCTCGCGGACCCGCTGCTGCAATGGATCGGCGTGCCAGGGGTCGCAGACGTCCTTCCCCGCCACGCGCTCGACGCCCTCGCCGGACACGAGGAGGGTCTCTCGCCGGCTGCGGGCGGGGCAGTCGGCCTGCTCTACGTGGCCGCCTTCGCCGTGCTCGGGTTCGCCCGGGTCCGTCGCCAGGACGTCACCTAGAGCCTCTCGGCACGCCTATCCTGGCCCGATGGCAGCGCCGGTGAAGAAGGGGCAGGACGTCGACGTGCGCGTCGACTCGCTCGCGTACGGCGGAAACGGTGTCGCGCGCGTCGACGGGTTCGTCGTCTTCGTCCGCGGCGGCTTGCCGGGCGATCGTGTCCGCGCCCGCGTGACGAAGACGAAGCGGGGGTTCGCCGAAGCGGTCGCGGAAGAAGTGCTGGAGCCGAGCCGAGATCGTGTCGAGGCTCCCTGCCCGTACTTCGGAACCTGCGGTGGCTGCCGCTTCCAGGATCTCGCTTACGCGGCGCAGGTGGCGGCGAAGGAGCGGCAGGTGCGGGACGCGCTGGAGCGGATCGGGCGCATCCCGGAGCCGCCGCTCGAGCCGATTCTCCCCGCGCGCTCTCAGTACGGGTACCGCAACAAGCTCGAGTACTCCTTCACGGCCGGGGAGGACGGGGTCGAGCTCGGGTTCCACCGGGCCGGCCGGTGGGACGAGGTCATCGGGATCGACGTTTGCCTCCTGACCACGGACCTCGGGAACGAGATCCGGAATGCGGTTCGCGAGTGGGCGCGCGAGGAGCGGCTCGAGCCGTACGACCAGGCGACCGGCGAGGGCTACCTGCGCCAGCTCGTAGTTCGAGAAGGGCGGAACACCGGGCAGGCGCTCGCGCTCCTCGTCACGTCACCGGGTGAGCGTTTCGAGACCGGCTACCTGGTCGACGTCCTGCGCCGCTTCACGGAGGTGCGCTCGGTCCGCTGGGCCGTGAACGACTCCCCGGGCCAGCACTCCAATCTGCCGTCTGCCCTGCTCTGGGGAGAGGAGGCGATCGAGGAGCAGCTGCTCGGCCTCCGCTTCCGCATCAGGCCCAACGCGTTTCTCCAGACGAACACGGAGATGGCGGAGGAGCTGTACCGGCTCGTGCTCGAGTACGCGGGCCTGACCGGCGTCGAGAACGTGTTCGACCTCTACTGCGGGACCGGGACGATCGGGCTCTCGCTCGCTGGTTCGGCGCGCAGCGTGTACGGCGTCGAGATCTCGGAGGAGGCGGTCGCGTGCGCGATCGAGAACGCGGGGCTGAACGGGATCGAGAACGCCCGCTTCTTCGCGGGAAACGTCGGCCAGTCGCTCGAGGAGCTCGTCGCCGAAGCAGGCCGGCCCGACGTCGTCGTGCTCGACCCACCGCGCGCCGGGCTCGCGGGGAAGGCGCTCCGGCGGACAGGCCGTCTCGCGGCGGAGCGGATCGTCTACGTCTCGTGCAACCCGACGACGCTCGCCTCGGACGTCAATGTGCTGCAGGAGGACTTCGGCTACGAGCTCCTGCGCTGCCGACCGCTCGACATGTTCCCGCATACGCCGCACGTCGAGAGCGTCTCTCTGCTCGAGCGGCGCTAGCCTTCTTCGAGCGGACGGCGGTCGCGTCGAGCGCTGCGCACGTTCCGCCAGATCAGGTCCGCGTTCGGAAGGAGGAAGCCCACCGCGTCGGCGGGGAGGGCGGGAAGGCCCACGTCCGCGAGCCACACGAGCACGACCGTGAGCGACAGCGCCGCCGTCATGCAGATCCAGGTCCAGCCGACGCGCAGCCCGAAGCGGTCGGCGGCGGCGAGGAAGAGCGCGAAGAAGATGACGTCTGGCGGCCCCACGTTGAGGCTCGCGTGCTCACCTGTCACCGGGAACGCGACCGACACGTGCTCGAAGAACCCGGGCTGCCGGTGCGTCACGTAGCGCGTGGGGCCAGTCGCCACCGACCAGGCGTCGATCCACGGGATGATCAGCGCCACGAGCGCGATCCACCACAGCTCTTCGAAGAGGGCGAGGAGCCAGAAGCCGAGGAGCACGAAGCTCGACAGCTTGACGACGTCGGCGAGCGCGTCGAGGCCGACGACGTCGAGCACGATCCAGCAGACGACGAGCCCCGTGCCGCCGAAGAGGAGGACCGGGAACGGCATGCGCCAGAGCGGGAGCGCGAGCCACACGAGCGACATGAACGCAGGCAGGACGAGCAGCGCGAGGACTGCGACGTCTGCCCGCGTCGAGACGTCCGGGAGGTTCCCCGCGACCGCGGCGTAGCCGACGAGCCCCGCGGCCACGACCGCGATCGAGGCTACGCGACGGCGACCGAAGCTCAGTACGGAGGCTGCTCCGCCCACCAGGGGCCGAGCGCCTTGAAGGCGTTCCAGAACCGTGTCTTCTCCGTCTGGTCGTCGAGCGACTCGTCGACGTCCGGGGTGACGAGCGCCTCGATCGTGGGCGTGAAGCGGACGATCTCGCCCGTGCGCTCGAGTTCGAGCGGATCCGCGAGCGGATAGCCGAGATCGTTCACGAACGAGACTGCCGGCTCGCCCATGACGACGACGAGCTTCGGCTGGACGATGTGCAGCTCCCGGGCGAGCCACGCTGCCGCGTCGCTCGCCTCCTCGGTGCCGAACTTGAGGCAGTTGGTGCCATAGATCGCGAGCGGGTCGACGTGGAGGCGCTGTAGGGACTTGAGCACCGCCTGTCCGGACCGTCCGAAGAATGCGACGCCTTCCTGGATCTCCGTCGGCTTCGGAGAGTGCTTGAGGAGGAACACGTCGGCCAGCGGATGCCCCGACCCGAGCACCGGCACCCGCAGCTCGTCCCCCGCCCGCGCGAGCTCGTCGCCGAGCTCGTTGATCTCTGCGATGGCCTTCTTCAGGTAGCGCTCGTAGATCTCGTCGGTTGGCACGGCGGCAGACACGAAGTCCGGCTCCCCTTCTCCCTCAGCGGACCTTTTCCTTGACCTGCGCCACCCATTTGAGCGACTGCAGGTAAGCGAGCGACTTCGGCCGGCGGAGCACCTCGGCCGTGCGGAGAGAGAGGACGAACTCCTCCGGCCCGTCGAAGCGGCGCATGCGCAGCGCCCCCGTGCCCACGCCCTGGAGCACGTGCGCATCCGACCCCGCGCCCTGCAGCAGCCGGTACTTTCGCGCGAAGCGCAGCGCCTCCTCGTTGAACGAGTCGCGCAGCAGCCGCGCGTTGAAGACCTCGAGCACGTCGATCTCGGCGAGGTGCGCGTGCAGCGTCGCCGGATCGGGGATCGCGTGCAGGCGGTCGAACGGGTGGGGGAGGTAGACGAGCCCGCCCTGATCGCGGATCGCAGCGAGCGTCTCGCCGAAGCTCAGGCCGCGCGGGATCTCCTCCTGCAGGAAGAGCCCGATGACCTCGCCCTGACCCTGGGTCTTGATCTCCTCGCCGGGGATCACCACGAGGCTGCTGCGGCCCGCGAGCTCCATCGCCTCGAGAGCGCCTCCGAAGGCGTTGTGGTCGGTGACGGCGATGCCCCCGAGCCCGATCCGCTCGGCGTGGTCGACCAGGTCCCGCGCCGGGATGGAGCAGTCGTGCGACCAGTCGGTGTGCAGATGGAGGTCGATCGTGATCCACTCGCGGCCGTCGAGCGGGTCGCCCTCGCCGTTCTCGGCAGCGCTCGGCGGAGCGCGCCGCGGCTTGCGCCGGAGGCCCGAGTAGAGCCGGTCGAGCTGCTTCGCTACGGCGTCGAAGCTCTGCCGCTCGGCGCTCGCTCGAGCACCGGCGGCGAGGCGGGCTCGCGCGGAGGAGTCCTCGATCAGGCGCACGACCTCGTCCGCGACCGCTGCCTGGCCGCCGTCGACCACGGCCACGCCGCAGGCCGCGGCCTCGAGCGCGAGTCGCTCCTCGCCCCCCGGCGCCCGGACGAAGATCTCCGCCTCGGCGAGTGCGGCGGCGCGGTGCTCGGGGCGTCGAACGGTGCGCACGCGGGTTCTGGCACGCACGGAGCGGGGGATCGCCGGCCGGAACGCCAGCGGCTTCGTGTGCAGCAGACGGATCTCCCAGTCGGGAAGCGAGCGCAGCGCCCTGAGCACCGCACGCGTGGTCGCGCGGCCGGCGGGCTCGAGCTCGAGCGCGACGAGCCTGCGCTTCTTCCCCGGCGTGAAGCGAACGGCGTCGACGCCGAGCGGGATCTGCTCGTAGTCGCCGGGGAAGCGGACCGAAGCGGCGTCGGCCGTCGCCTCCGAGGTGGCGAGCAGGGCGTCGACGCGGATGCGCAGCCGGTCGCGCCGCGAGCGGCGTGCAGGGTAGGCGAGACGCTCGGGAGAGAAGAACGTCGCCGCCGTGAGCGCATGGCTCGTCGTCAGAGCGAGGTAGGAGAGGCTCGGGAGGCCGGGCTCGAAGCCGTGGACGACGTCGTAGCGCCCGGTCCCGAGCGCGAGCCGGAGGTTGGCCCGGACGGCGACGGGAACCCCGATGTGCGTCCGGCGGGAGATGGGGACCGACGGTCCGATCGCGATGACGTCGACGTCCTCCTCCCGCTGCAGCGCGCGGCGGCCGGCGATCAGGTCTCGCGTCTTCGTCGAGGGGGCGAGGATCGTGACCGTGTGACCCAGGCGTCGCAGGGCTTCGGCCGCTCCGGCGACGTGGGCGTTGACCTCGTGCGGCTGCGACCACGCGAACGGTGTGACGAAGCAGATCCGGAGGCCCACCGTCGGCCGAGTGTAGCCCCCATCCGGCTACAGTCGTCCCATGGCCGAGGTCACGATCAAGGCCCGCGCGAACGGGCCGTACAAGGTCGAGGGTCCGGTTCGGATCGTCGACGCCGACGGGAACGAGTTCGACATCCCCCCGGGAAGGGGCATCGCCCTCTGTCGCTGCGGGCAGTCGCGGACGAAGCCGTTCTGCGACAAGAGCCACAGGCGCGTCGGCTTCGTCGCCGACGACTGCGCGCCTCGGCGTCCGTAGCTATTCGCGCCGGCGCAGCTGCAGTCGCTCGCCCGGCGCCAGGCTGACGTCGAGCCCGTTCCGTGAGCGAACGGCGACGAGCTCGACGCCGTCCAACTCGGCGAGCACCCGAGCCGCGAGGGGCACCCCGCCTGCAGCAGTGAAGCGCTGGAGGACTGGGAGCAGGAGGTAGCCGAGCGCCGTCAGGATCCAGAGCACGGCGGTCAGCTGCCACAGCCCGTCCGCGTCGTCCGCGCCGATGCCGATGCAGGTCAAGAGCGTCGCGAGCGCCGCGACCACCGCCGTCCCCGCGGCGAGCGGCAGGAGCGATTCGATCCTGAGCAGGAGCCGTTGAGTCGAGACGAGGAGCAGAGCGACGAGCACGACGATCGACCTCGCCGCCCACTCCCAGCCGACGACGTCGCCGTCGCTCCAGATGGAGAGAGCGATCACGAGGAAGCCGACGGCGGCGAGCGCGACGGTCGCCCATCCCAACGGGACGAGGGTCGCGCGCTCGACGAGCGCCAGGCCGGAGACCGCCGTCGCGCCCGCCAGCAGAAGCGCGAAGAGCGTCCCGAGAATCCTGGCGTCGGTATCTCCGAAATCGCCTCGCACGATCGCGGCCACCGCGACCAGCGCGGCGAGGATCAGGATCCCCGCCGCACCGATCCAGAAGGCTCGGGCAAGGCTCACGTCTTGGCGGCCGCCTTTCGCTTCGTGACCGCGTTCTGCGCGATGAAGCGCTCGATCCGCTCGCGCGCCTCGTCGTCGCGGGCCTGCGCCGGCGGTGACTTCATGAGGTAGGCGCTCGGCGCCTCGAGCGCTCCCGAGATGCCGTTGTTCAGCGCGAGCTTGGCGAGGCGCACCGCATCGATGACGATGCCCGCCGAGTTCGGGGAGTCCCAGACCTCGAGCTTGAGCTCCACATTCAGCGGCACGTCGCCGAACGCCGATCCTTCCATCCGGATGTAGGCCCACTTGCGGTCGGTCAGCCACGGCACGAAGTCCGACGGCCCGACGTGGATGTTGTCGCCGCCGATGTCGTGGTCGAGCATCGACGTCACCGCGTTCGTCTTCGAGATCTTCTTGGACTCGAGCCGCTCGCGCTCGAGCATGTTGCGGAAGTCGGAGTTGCCGCCGACGTTCAGCTGCATCGTCTTGTCGAGGTGCACTCCCCGGTCCTGGAAGAGGGTCGTGAGGATCCGGTGGGTGATCGTCGCGCCGACCTGCGACTTGATGTCGTCGCCGATGATCGGCACGCCGGCGTCCTCGAACCGCTTCTGCCAGTACGTCTCGCGCGCGATGAAGACCGGCATGCAGTTCACCATCGCGACGCCCGCCTCGAGGATCTGCTCGGCGTACCACTTCGTCGCGGCCTCGGACCCGACCGGGAGGTAGTTGACGACGACGTCCGTGCCGGTCTCCTTCAGGATCCCGACCACGTCGTCGGTCTGCCCCGGCGCCTTCTCCACGATCTGCGAGAGGTACTTGCCGATGCCGTCGTGGGTCATCCCCCGCGACACCTTGACGCCGGTCTTCGGGACGTCTGCGAACTTGATCGTGTCGTTGGGGTGCGCCCAGATCGCGTCCGCGAGATCGACGCCGACCTTTCCCTTGACCACGTCGAATGCGGCCACGAACTCGATATCCGAGATGTGGTAGCCGCCGAGGTCGACGTGCATCAGGCCGGGAACGCTGTCCTCGGGAGACGCGTCTTTGTAGTACTCGACGCCCTGCAGGAGCGAGTTCGCGCAGTTGCCGACGCCGATGATCGCGACGCGCACCTTCTCTTTCGCGCGCGCGCCGTTCTTCGAGCCGTTCGTGGTGGCCATGGCTTCCTTTCTGTTGCGCACTGCCGTCTTCGGCCGGGACGGGACGCCGAGCCCGTCTGCGAGCGCGGCGAGGATGACGTCGTTCGCGTTGGTGCCCTCGCGGGCGGCCCCCGCACGGATCTCGTCCTTGAGCCCGTGAGGAACACGAAGCAGGAGGACAGGGCTGGAGCCTGCTAGCACTTTGCGGCGTCTGCCCGAGGGCTGATACGGAACCCCGTAGGCCTCGGCGAGAATGCCCGCCGCCACGTCATTGACGCTGGAGTTGCGGCGAGCCGTCTCCCGGACGAGAGCCACCTTCAAATGGGCAGGCATCCTGACCAGGATGCCTGCGCGGTCCGATTTGCTAGCAGCCAAAGTGCTAGCAGCATAGCGCAAGCTACTGCAACCGATGCTCGCGCGGTCGTGGGTGGTCGAGCGTCAGCAGGCGGGATGGTGGGCGCAGTCGATCGGCTTCAGCCCGACGCGTTCGATCGTCACCGCGAGCGACCAGTCGATCGACTTAGACCTGCTGAACGCGGTTCCCGGCCGGTCTGTACTCGATGCTCTTGGCGCTCCCAGAGCCGCGCCGGCAACGAGCAGGCAGGTCGCGAGCCTCGAGACGAGTCCCGTGCGCGCGTGTCTACCAGCGCCAAGGCCCCGCGCCAACGACCGGGGCACACGGCGGCGGTCGCCACTCGACCGCCGCCGTGGGTCGTGTGCTCAGCTCGCTCGCAGCGCCCTGATCAGGTCCCACTTGCCCATCTTCGAGCGGCCGCGGACGTTCCGCTTCTGCGCGAGCTCGTAGAGCTGCTCGCGCGTCCTGTCCTCGAGAGCGTGCCCGGCGCGGCCGCCGCGGCTGCGCGCAGCAGCCGCCTGCCGTCCGAGGTCCCGGCGCGTGCTCTCCGGCAAGTGGGCGATCGTGCGCTTGCTCCTCGCAGCCGACTGGGCCTTCTTGACGTTGCGGCGAGCGGCCTGAGCTTGCTTCTTCGTTGCCATGAGAACTCACCTCCCACGGTCGGGTTCGGCCCAGGACTACCCGCCGCGAGCCGTCACGACACCTCTTGTGCGAGCTCGCGGAGCTGGCGCCGGACGAAGAGGATGCGCTGCACGACCGTGATCCATGCCATCGCGGTGAGGAGGTAGATCGGCCACTGGAGCCATCCCCAGGGAGCGAAGAAGAGACCGACCGCGATGATGACGACGCGCTCGACCCTCGAGCCGAAGCCGACGTCCCCGCGCAGCCCGAGCGACTCGGCTCGGGCCCGAGTGTATGAGACGAGGAAGGAGCCGATCACGGCGGCGAAGGTGGCGACGAGCGCGACCTCGTTGGAGTCGAACATGAAGGACAGCCCGATCGCCGTGAGGACGGCGGCCTCGCCGAGCCGGTCGAACGTGGAGTCGAGGAACGCGCCGAACACCGTCCCCTTGCTCGCCGCGCGCGCAAGCGCGCCGTCGAGGATGTCGGAGACCGAGCCGGCGACGAAGAGCACGCCGCCGAGCCAGAAGCAGAGCTTCTCGTTCCGCTGCTCGAACCCGATCAGAACGGCGCCGGCGAGGCAGAGGCCGACGCCGGCGATCGTGAGCATGTCCGGGGTGAGCTTGGTCCGTGCCACCCCCGCCATCGAGCGCGCGAGGATCTGCCGCGCAGCGGCGGTGTACTCCTGCTTGACGCGCTCGAGCTGGTTGACGCGCGGCTCCGGGCCGTGCTCCGGTCCGGCGCCGTCCGCCGGGTCGTCCCGGCTCATCTGCGCTCCCTGTTCGCCTCCGTCGAGCCTACGGCGCGCTTCCCGCTCCGGCGCCGGCGATGCCGGCACCTGCGCTCCTTGTTCGCCTCCGTCGAGCCTACGGCGCGTTTCCCGCTCCGGCGCCGGCGATGCCGGCACCTGCGCTCCTTGTTCGCCTCCGTCGAGCCTACGGCTCATACGCGCGCCGGAGGCGCACAGAGCTGAGACGTTGGAGGACGAGCCCGGTCAGGATCGCGATCCCGAATCCGGCCGCGACGTCGAGCCAGTAGTGGTTGCCGGTGGAGACGACCACGAAAGCGACCCATGCGGGCCACAGGGCCCAGAGGGCCTTTGCGAGGCGGGAACGGCAGACGCCGAACATCACCACGCCCACGATGAGCGCGTCCATCGCGTGCAGGCTCGGCATTGCAGCGTACGGGTTGGCGGCGGCCGCGATCAGCCCGCTGTCGTGGTTCAGCGACGAGTAGCGGCCGAGGGTGTCGATGAAGCCCCACTCCGGGAACATGCGCGGCGGCGCGGTCGGCACGAGGACATACCCCACGAGGCCGAGGAGGTTGGCGAAGATCAGCCAGTTGCGGAAGCCCGCGAAGCGCTCGTGGTGCCGGAAATAGACCCAGGCGAGGGTGAGCCCGACGACCGCGAACTGCGAGAGCCAGTACGTGTACGAGGTGAGCGCGATGAGGACGGAGGAGGTGTCGGTCACCCGTTGTAGGGCCGGCTCGAAGAGCGCGCCCACGTCCTTCTCGTGCAGGACGACCCACTCGCCGTGGCTGTACGCGCTCGCCAGGTTGCGGTCGGCGGCGCCCCTGGCGAGCTGGTACACGACGTAGAACCCCATCCAGATCGCGAGCTGGAGGAACAGGTGTCCCCAGCCGCGAGGGAGGCGTCGTGAGACGTTGGCGACGGCGCCAGACACGACCACTGATACTAACTGGGTCGCCCGCGGGACCGGTGTCCCACGACGACGGTTGATGTGCCCGATCTGCCCATGGTCTAACCGAACGTGCGGCCGGCGCGCGGTCTTCCCCGGGGAGAGGGTTCGATGCCGGCTGCAGGAGTCCTAGCCGCCGATGTACGACATCTCGACCTTGCGGAGCTCGTGCGTGTCGGCAGTCCGGAGCTCCGAGTAGCGGTCGTCGCGGCGGCTCCAGATCGAGTGGATGGCGGCCTCGAGCTCCCGGTCGTCCGCGCCGCGGCGCACGACGGCGCGGAGATCGTGCCCGCGCACCGCGAAGAGACACGTGAAGAGCTTGCCGTCCGCGGAGAGCCGGAGCCGGGTGCAGTCGCCGCAGAACGGTTGCGTCACCGAGGCGACGACCCCGACCTCGCCCGCGCCGTCCCGGTACCGGTAGCGCTCCGCGACCTCCCCTCGATAACTCGCCGCGAGCGGCTCCAGCGGGAACTCGGATGCGATCGTGGCCACGATCTCGGCTGCAGGCACGACGTCGTCGAGCCGCCAGCCGTTCGTCGCGCCCACGTCCATGAACTCGATGAACCGAACCGTGTGGCCGGTGCCGCGGAAGCGGCGCGCGATCTCGAGGATCGAGCCCTCGTTGAGGCCGCGCTTGACGACCACGTTCACCTTCACCGGAAGCCCCGCGTCCTGCACCGCGTCGATGCCCGCGAGCACGCGCGCGACGGGGAAGTCGACGTCGTTCATCGCCCGGAACACGTCGTCGTCGAGCGAGTCGAGGCTGACGGTGACCCGGTGGAGCCCGGCCTCGGCGAGCACCTGGGCCTTTCCCGCAAGTGCTGCGCCGTTCGTCGTGAGCGCCAGGTCGACGTCCCCGAGCGCCGCGAGCCGCTCGACGAGGACCTCGAGCTCGCGGCGGAGCAGGGGCTCGCCGCCGGTCAGGCGCAGCTTGCGCACGCCGAGCCCGACGAGGACGCGCGCGACCCGCTCGATCTCCTCGAAGGTCAGCAGCTCGTCGCGCGGGAGGAACTCGTAGTCCCGGCCGAAGACCTCCTTCGGCATGCAGTAGATGCAGCGGAAGTTGCAGCGGTCGGTGACCGAGATGCGCAGATCGCGGAGCGGCCGACCGAACGTGTCGAGCACCGTCACGAGAAGAGCGTAGCCCTCGCCTGCGGTTTCCGATCCCGCGTCGGGGGAATCAGGGGCTGCAGGAGGTGTCACATGGACAAGAACCGCATCGAAGGAAAGGCGAAGCAAGTCGAGGGCAAGGTCACGGGCGACGAGAGCCGTGAGGCCGAGGGCCGCCTGCAGGAGAAACGCGGGGCGCTCGAGGAGGCGCCGAAGGAGATGTGGGAGGACCTGAAGGACAAGGCCGGGGAGGCCTACAACGAGCGCGAGGAGCAGAAGGAGGGCGGGCGCACGTAAACGGCGAGCGACCTGCTCTCGGCTCGAACGAAGAGCGCGCTCGCGCGCTCTTCGTCTTTCTTGCCTTTCGGCCCTCGCGCTTGCCGATCGGTGTAGACCGATCGTTGAGAGCGACGTTCTTCTGCTAGCGCTCTAGCCTGCGCCGATGCGCGCGTCGGCTCCGCTGCTTCCACTCGTCCTCGTCACGGCCGTCTGGGGCGTCACGTTCGTCCAGGTGCAGGACGCGATCGCGATCTACCCCCTCTTCGCGTTCCTCGCCGTTCGCTTCGCGATGTCGACGCTTGCGCTCGCGCCGTTCGCGTGGCGTCCGGTGCTGGCGCTGCCACGGGAGGGGGTGGTCGCCGGGCTCGGCGTCGGTCTTCTCCTCGCCGGCGCGTACGGGTTCCAGACCGCCGGGCTCGACCGCACGACGGTCGCGAGCACGGGGTTCATCACCGGTCTCTACGTCGTCTTCACGCCGCTCCTCGCGCTCTGGCTCTTCGGTACCCGGCTCCCGGCGGCGGCGTGGGTCGGGGTCGGGTTCGCGGTCGTCGGGCTTCTCCTGCTGAACGGGGTGCCGGGAGGCTCGGCGCTCGGGAACGCGCTCGTGCTCGTGAGCGCGCTCCTGCAGTCGGTCCAGATCGCCTCGATGGAGCGGTTCGCACCTCGTTACGACGCCCGGGCGCTCACGTTCCTGCAGATGGCCTCGTCGTCGATCGTGTTCGCGTTCGTCGCCGTCGCGCTCGGGCAGGTGGAGGCGCCGCACGGACGGACGGTGTGGGGCGCGCTCGTCGTCACGAGCATCTTCGCCGGCGCGCTCGGCTACCTCATCGCGACCTGGGTCCAGGCCCGTACCACGGCCGCCCGGGCGGCGCTCGTCTTCACGTTGGAGGCGCCGTTCGCCGCGCTCTTCGGCGTGGTGCTCGCGGACGAGACCCTGGGCTGGGCCGGGACGATCGGCTGCGTCGTGCTGCTAACCGGGATCGTCCTCGCCGAGCCCGCCGCCGCGGACGTGCTGCGGCGTCTCGTGGGACGGCGCGCGCGCACCTGATCCGTGGACGCAGTCGTCCTCGCGCTCTGCTCGGCGGCGCTCTACGGCGCGATGACGGTCGCGCTCCGCGTCGCCCTCGTCGGCAGCCGCGCGTCTGCGGAATTCGCCGCGCTCTGCACGGTGCTCCCGGCATTCGCCGTCGCGCTCGCGGCGGCGGTCGTGCGTGGCGGGTGGGACGTCGCGGGCCTCCTGCCCTTCGTGGCCGCGGGCGTGCTCGGCCCGGGCCTCTCGCAGACGCTCTTCACGCTCGGCGTCCGCGAGGCGGGGCCGGCACGGGCGTCGGTCATGGTCGGCGCCGCGCCGCTCTTCTCGGTTGCGATCGCGCTCGTCCTGCTCGACGAGCCGGTGGTCGCCGGCGTCCTCGCCGGCGCCGTGCTCATCGTGGCGGGCGGCGTCCTCCTCGCAGTCGAGCGGGACCGGCCGCTGCACGTCCGGAGGATCGGGCTCGTCTTCGCCCTCGGGTCCGCATTCGTCTTCGCTGCGCGCGACAACCTCGTTCGCTGGGTCGCTATCGACTCCGACGTGACCCCGGAGCTCGCCGCTGCGACGACCCTCGGCACCGGCGCGCTCGTGATCGGCTGCTGGGTGCTGGCCGCGCGCCGTCCCGCCTCGCTCGCCCCGGTCCGGCGCTTCGTCGCCCCGGGCGTCTTCTTCGGCCTCTCCTACGTCTGCATCTTCGAGTCCTTCTACCGGGGCCGGGTCACGGTCGTCTCCCCGCTCGTCGCGACCGAGTCGCTCTGGGGCGTCGGGCTCTCGGCACTCTTCCTGCGAAACGTGGAGGTCGTGGGCGCCCGGCTCGTGCTCGGCGCCGTCGCGATCGTCGCCGGGGGAATCCTGATCGGCGTCTTCCGCTAGGAGGGAGTGATCTGCTACGGTGCGACTCAGATTTTCCTGAGTCTGATCGACTCAAGGACGAGCGAACCACACGAAGCGAGAGAGGAGCCCAGAACGACCATGGCCAAGACCATCGGCATCGACCTCGGCACGACCAACTCCTGCATGGCCGTGCTCGAAGGAGCCGAGCCCACCGTCATCCCGAACGCCGAGGGCGGGCGCACGACGCCGTCCGTCGTCGCCTTCGGACGTGACGGCCAGCGGCTCGTCGGCGCTCCTGCGAAGCGCCAGCAGGTGACGAACCCGCAGAACACGATCTTCTCGATCAAGCGGTTCATGGGCCGCAAGTACGACGAGGTCTCGGAGGAG